>NZ_JBIAMS010000012.1:0-61579 GCF_042874195.1 Streptomyces sp. NPDC004134
CCAACCCCGGCCGCAACCCCGCCGGGTCCTTTGTGTGTTGCCGTTTGGGCGCCCCCTAAACTGCGGGGGGGGGGGGGGGCGGGGGCCCCCCCCCGCCCGCCGCCCCGCGGGGGGTCACTGCTGCTCCTGCCACTCCGCCCGGGCCTCGTTCAACTGCTCCGCCATCCCGTCCAGGAACTCCTTCGCGCTCATCTCGCCGAGGAGCACCTTCTGGAACGCCGGCTCGTTCCCCGTCTTGCTGATGTCGTTCCAGTCCGGGAGGTGGTACGGCAGTTGCACGATCTCCGTGCTGCCGTCCGTCAGCGACGTGAAGGCGGCGTTGTCCCGCGCCGACTCCCTGATCCAGGGGTCCCCGGCGGCCTCCGTGTTGGCGGGGATCTGCGCCGCCGCCTCGTTCCACGTGCTGTTGGCCTCGTGTGCCGCGGCGAACTCGATGAACTTCCAGGCCGCGCCCTTGTTGCCGCTCGACTTGAACAGCCCCAGGCCGTCGACCGGGTTGGAGACCTGCACCCGCTTCCCGCCGGGGCCCGTCGGCTGCGGCAGGCCCGCGAAGCCGCCCTCGCCCAGGGCCTTCAGATGGTCCTGGTACGAGCCGAGGTTGTGGCTCAGCATCCCGATGTCGCCGTTGTCGAACTGCGCGACCATCTTCACGAAGTCGTTGTTCACGTCCGCCTCGGGCGTGACCTCCCCGTACAGCCCGGCGTACTTCTCCAGCGCCGCGACGTTCTCCGGCGCGTTGACCGTCGTCTCGTCGCCGTCCCAGAAGTCGGTGAGGCCCGACTGCCCGTACATCGCGTCCAGCGCCTGCGCGATGGAGCCCTCGCCGCCGCGGATGGTGTAGCCGAAGGCGTTGTTCTCCTTGTCGGTCAGCTTCTCCGCGGCGGCGTAGAAGGCGTCCCAGGTGGCCGGCGGGGCAAGCCCGGCGTCCTCGAAGAGGTCCGTGCGGTACCACAGCGTGCCGTTGTTGGCGGAGGTCGGCACGGAGTACATCTCCTCGCCGCGCCCGCCCGCGGCCCGGACGCTCTCGGTCATGCTCTCGGCCAGCACCCCCTTCAGCGCGCCGTCCTCGATCCGGCCGCCGACGGGCTCCAGCGCGTCCTGCGCGACCATGTTCGCGAGGTACGAGGTGGTGACGCCGCCGACGTCCGGCAGTCCGCCGCCCGCGATGGCGGTGTCGTACTTGGACTGCACGTCGTTGATCGGGATCGGCACGTACTCGACGTCGATGTCCGGGTGCGCCTTCTCGAAGTCCGCGATGATCTCCTTCCACACCGGCGTGCGCACACCGCCGTTGTTGTCCCAGAAGGTGATCGAGCCCGCGCCCTTCCCCTCGCTGCCGCCGCCGGTGCTGCCGTCGTCGCCGCAGGCGGCCGCGGTGAGGGTGAGCGCGCCCGCCAGGCAGACGGCGGCGGCTGCTCTCAGTGGTGTGGTCCTGGTCATGTGTCGGCTCATTTCGGTGGGATGAAGGAGGCATGGGGTCGGGGGGGACGGGATGAGGGAGGGGACGGCGGCGGCGTACGGGCGGCCCGTCACGCCACCGCTCTGCGCGCCAGCGCCGCCGCGGCCGTCCGGTCCAGCCGGCCGTCGGCCACCGCCGTGACGACCCGCCGCGTCAGGCTCGCCCCCGGCGCCAGCGGCACCCGCGCGGACCAGGCCAGCGCCGAGCCGACGCCGGGGTAGTCCCGGGCGCGTACGAACCAGGGGTCGCGGCGGGTGGCGTCGGTGGCGCCGGCGAAGACCAGCGTCCAGGCGTCCGAGGCGAGCGCCAGCCAGGGCGCGGGCCGCCCGTGCACGGCCTCCTCGCCCTCGGCGGCCGCGGTGAACACCCGTGGCGGGCGCTCCGTGCGCGGCGCCCGCCAGAAGTAGCCGCCGTAGCCCGCGCCGGGGCGGCCGTTGGTGGCGGGACTGCCGAACGAGAGCGGCGCGCCCGAGACGTTGGTCAGCGCGAACGACACTCCCAGCGCCCACGCCCCGTCGCCCGCCGGGGCGACCGCGACCGCCCGGCGCTCGCGCAGCACCTCGGCGCCGCCCGCGTACCAGCCCAGTTCCTCGACGAACCCGTCCGGGTCGCGCAGCAGCCACCCGGCGTGCCGCTGCTCGCCGTGGTCGGCGGACTCGACGGGGCCGCGGCCCCGGACGAAGGTGCGCCCGCCCCAGAAGTTGCCGCCCGAGACGTCGGGGACGGCGATGCTGACGCCGAGGTGGTGCGGATGGTCGCCGGGCATCAGCTCGGTGACCGGCACCCCGGCCAGGGTGGTGAGCGGATGGAGGTACGGGCGCGGGGACAGCCGGGCGTCGAGGCGCGGGCGGTGGACGTAGCGCCCGACGCGGCGGCCCGCGCAGCTCAGCAGGGTGGCGGCGTCGGTGCCGGTGCGGTCGCGGGAGGGGACGGTCATACGTGGCTCACCTCGCTGCCGGCGGCCCAGGGGGCGCCGAGTTCTGAGTAGAGGGCCAGCCGCTCGGCGCCGGCGGCGACGAGCGCGTCGATACCGGGCACCACGCGGCGCACGGCGGGGGCGCCGCCGTCGGCGGGCGCGGCGCGCCAGGCGGCGGCCGGCAGCGGCACGGGGTCCGGGGCGGTGCGTACCGCCTCGACGACCCGCATGAACGCGCCGCCGTCCGCGACGGGGGCGAGCAGCGGGGTGCCGTCGCCGAGGTGGTCGAGGAGGTTGCCGAGGAGGTCGGTCCTGCGGTACGTGAACTCCTCCGGGCCGTGCCCGGCGCGCTGGAGCAGGACGCGGTCCTCCTTGTACCAGAGGGTGATCCGGCCGGTGGCGCCGTGCACCATCACGTACGGGTCGGCCGCCCGCTCGGCGCAGAGGGTGACGGCGGCGACGACCTCGGTGCCGCGGGCGGTGGTCAGCCGCAGGCAGGAGGTGTCGTCGGCCTCGATGGCGTGGGCGCGGTACAGCTCCAGCCCGATGCCGGTGACGTCGCCGGCCCGCACGGTGCCGTCCAGGGCGAGCGCGGTGGCGACGGCGTGCGCGAGCGGGTTGGTCAGCACCCCGTCGACCACGTCGTTGCCGTCGAGCCGGCGCCGCCCGGTCCAGGGAGCGCGCCGGAAGTACGCCTCGTCGCGCACCCACGCGCCGGCGGCGCCGATGCCCCGTACCGCACCGATGGCGCCGTCGGCGACGAGCGCGCGGACGGCCGGCAGGGCGTGCGAGCCGAGGGACTGGAAGCCGATCTGGCAGGCGGCGCCGGCGGAGCGGCAGGCGGCCTCGATGCGCTCGTACAGCGCGAACGACGGCGCGGGCGGCTTCTCCAGCAGCAGGTGCACGCCGTACGCGGCGGCCACCACGGCGAGTTCCGCGTGGGTGGGGATCGGGGTGGAGACGACTGCCAGCCGCGCGCCCGTACGGGCCAGCAGCGCGGCGAAGTCGGCATCCTGGGCGACGGGTTCGCCGGCGAACTCCGCCGCGGTCAGCGGGTGCGTCTCGCAGACGCCGGCCAGCCGGACCCGGCCCGCGCGCTCCAGCCGGCGGATGTTCGACAGGTGCCGCCGCCCGTGGCCGCGGGCCCCGGCCAGCACGACGGGCACCGGTGCGGGCGTACGGAGGTCGCGGGCCTTCATCCCTTCACCGCCCCCGCGCTGAAGCCGGTGATCAGCCACCGCTGGATGAACGCGAAGACGACCACCACCGGCACCGCCGCGATCACCCCGCCCGCCGCCAGGGCGCCCAGGTCGACGCTGTCGGCGCCGATGAGGGTGTTGAGGCCGACGGGGATCGTCTGCTTGTCCTGCTCGCTGAGGAACATCAGCGCGAAGAGGAAGTGGTTCCAACTGTGGACGAACGCGAACGAGCCGACGGCGATCAGCCCGGGCCGCAGCAGCGGCAGCACCACCGCGCAGAACGCCCGGAAGCGCCCGCAGCCGTCGACCCAGGCGGCCTCTTCCAGCGCGTACGGCACGTTCTTGATGAAGGTGCTGATGAGGATCAGCGACAGCGGGAGCTGGAAGACCGTCTCGGCGATGACGACGCTGCCCAGCGAGTTGATCATCTGCAGGTTGCGGAAGATCTCGAAGAGCGGGACGAGCATCAGCGCGCCGGGGATGAACTGCGAGCACAGCAGCCCGAGCAGGAACGCCTTCTTGATCCGGAAGTCGAAGCGGGCCAGCGCGTAGCCGCCGGCGAGTGCGACGCCGGTCGTCATGACGAGGGTCGCGACCCCGACGAGCATGCTGTTCTGGAAGAACGTCTGGAAGCTGCGCTCTGTCCACACCTTGTCGAAGTGCTCGAACGTCATCGGCCACGGCACCAGCGAGGTGGAGCCGGCGGGGCGGAGCGCGAAGAGCAGCATCCAGTAGAAGGGGATGAGCGTGAACAGCAGGTAGAGCCCGAGCGGAAGCCAGATCTGCCAGCGCGGCACCTCGTCGTACGCACGCCGCCGGCGGCGGCGCCCGCGGCGTGCGGGCGGGGCTGGGGTCGCGCCCCGGGCGCGCGGGGGCGCGGCGAGCGCGGTCGGAGCGGTGCTCATCGGTTGTCGCCTCCGAACTTGCTCAGGCGCAGATAGAGGATCGAGCAGAAGAGGAGGATCACGAACGCGACGGTGGTCAGGGCCGAGGCGTAGCCGAAGTCGTGGCCGTGGATGCCGGTGTTGGCGACGTACAGCGGGAGGGTGGTCGTCTCGCCCGCGGGACCGCCGCCGGTGAGGGTGTAGAGGAGATCGACGTTGTTGAACTCCCACACCGCGCGCAGCAGCGTCGACAGGATGATCGCGTCCCGCAGGTGCGGCAGCGTGATGTGCACGAACTGCCGCAGCCGCCCGGCGCCGTCGACCGCCGCGGCCTCGTACAGGTCCTTCGGCACGGACTGGAGGTCGGCGAGGATGAGGATGGCGAAGAAGGGGACGCCGCGCCAGAGTTCGGCGAGCACGGCGGCCCAGAAGACGGTGCCGGTGTCGGAGAGGACCGAGGTGCCGTACGAGCCGATGCCGGCGTCGGCGAGGTAGCGGCTCACTCCGGTGGCGGGGTTGTAGAGCAGCATCCAGATCGTCGTGGTGAGGACGCCGGAGACGGCCCACGGCGAGAAGACCAGCGCGCGGGCGAACGCGCGGCCCAGGAACGTCTGGTTGACGATCAGCGCCAGGGCGAGGCCGAACGCGAGCTGCAGCCCGACCTCGACGACGACCCACTTGGCGCTGAACGCCAGGGAGTCCCAGAACAGCGGGTCGTCGGTGAGCAGCGTGGTGAAGTTCTCCAGGCCCGCGAAGCCGTCGCGCCAGGGCTTGGTGACGTTGTAGTGGCGCAGGCTGTAGTAGAAGACGCTGAGCATCGGGTACGCGATGAAGCCCAGCATCAGCAGCCCCGCGGGGGCGATCAGCAGATACGGAAGGCGCCGGGACCCCCCGGGCCGGCTGCCCCCGCGCCGGCTCTCCGCGCGCCGCCGGGCCGTTCCCGGCGGCCGCGCCACGGCTTGGGCCATGTCTGCTCCTATCGGTGCCGTCGAAGCGCTTCGCGAACGTCGTTCGATGAGTCGGACAGGCTGGTACGGGGTGGAGCGGGGGTGGTGCGCGCCCGGGGCGGTCAGCCCGCGTAGGGCTCGGGCACCCGGCCCGTACGGGCCAGGAAGGCGAAGTCGCAGCCGGTGTCGGCCTGCGTGATCTGGTCGGCGTACAGGGCGCCGTAGCCGCGCTCGTAGCGCGGGGGCGGCGGCGTCCAGGCGGCGCGGCGGCGGGCCAGTTCGGCGTCGCCGACCTCCAGCCGCAGGGTGCGCGAGGGGACGTCGAGGGTGACGAGGTCGCCGTTCTCGACGAGCGCCAGCGGCCCGCCGACGTACGCCTCGGGGGCGACGTGCAGCACGCAGGCGCCGTAACTCGTGCCGCTCATCCGGGCGTCGGAGATCCGCACCATGTCGCGTACGCCCTGCTTGAGCAGGTAGGCGGGGATCGGCAGCATCCCGTACTCCGGCATCCCGGGGCCGCCCAGCGGGCCCGCGTTGCGCAGCACCAGCACGTGGTCCGCGGTGAGCGCGAGCGCGGGGTCGTCGATGGTGCGCTGGAGTTCGCGGTAGTCGTCGAAGACGGCGGCGGGGCCGGTGTGGGCGAGCAGCCGGGGCTCGGCGGCGACGTGCTTGATGACGGCGCCGTCCGGGCAGAGGTTGCCGCGCAGCACGGCCACGCCGCCCTCGGCGGCGACGGGGTTGGCGCGCGGGCGGATCACCTCCTCGTCGTGCACCCGGGCGCCGTCGAGCCGGTCGCGCAGCGTGCCGGTGACGGTGGGGCGGTCCAGGTGCAGCACGTCGGCCAGGCGGGAGAGCAGCGCGGGCAGGCCGCCGGCGAAGTGGAAGTCCTCCATCAGGAACCGGCCGCCGGGGCGTACGTCGGCGAGCACCGGCACGGTGCGCGCGATCCGGTCGAAGTCGGCGGGGGTCAGGGCGACCCGGGAGCGGCCGGCCATGGCGACCAGGTGGATGACGGCGTTGGTGGAGCCGCCGAGGGCGAGGACGGTGGCGGCGGCGTCCTCGTACGCCTCGCGCGTGAGGATCCGCGCGGGGGTCAGGTCCTCGCGCACCATCCCGACGATCCGCGCGCCCGCCGCCGCGGCCATCCGCTCGTGCCCGGAGTCGACGGCGGGGATCGAGGAGGCGCCGGGCAGGGTCATGCCGAGGGCCTCGGCGGCGGCGGTCATGGTGGAGGCGGTGCCCATGGTCATGCAGTGGCCGGGCGAGCGGGCCAGCCCGCACTCCAGCTCGGCCAGTTCGCAGTCGCCGACGAGCCCGGCGCGGTGGTCGTCCCAGTACTTCCACATGTCCGTGCCGGAGCCGAGGACTTCGCGGCGCCAGCGGCCGGGCAGCATCGGCCCCGACGGGACGAAGACGGCGGGCAGGCCCGCGCTGGCGGCGCCCATGAGCAGGGCGGGGGTGGTCTTGTCGCAGCCGCCCATGAGCACCGCGCCGTCGACCGGGTACGAGCGCAGCAGCTCCTCGGTCTCCATGGCGAGGAGGTTGCGGTAGAGCATGGGCGTGGGCTTCTGGAAGGTCTCCGAGAGCGTGGCGACGGGGAACTCCAGCGGGAAGCCGCCGGCCTGCCACACGCCGCGCTTGACGGCCTGGGCGCGCTCGCGGAGGTGGGCGTGGCAGGGGTTGATGTCGGACCAGGTGTTGAGGACGGCGACGACCGGCTTGCCGAGGTGTTCCTCGGGCAGATAGCCGAGTTGCCGGGTACGGGCGCGGTGGCTGAAGGAGCGCAGTCCGGCGGCGACCCCGTCCCCGTACCAGCGGTGGCTGCGCAACTCGCGCCCCTGCCCGCGCCCTTCGCCGGTCATATCCCCCACCCCCGGACGATCTCCGCCACCCGCTCCCGCACCGGCCCCGGCAGCAGCCGGCCCGGCGGGCGCACGTCGCGGCGGGCCAGGCCCAGGGCGGCCAGCGCCTCCTTGACGACGGAGACGTTGTCGGCGGAGGCGTCGGCGGCGCGCAGCTCCTCGAAGGGGCGGATCTGCTCCCAGACGCGCATGGCCGAGGGGTAGTCGGCGGCGCGCAGCGCCTCCAGCATCGCGAGGGAGACCTTCGGCGCGACGTTGACCAGGCCCGAGGTGAAGCCGGTGGCGCCGCAGGCCCAGTAGGCGGGCGCGTACAGCTCGGCCAGCCCGGCGACCCAGGCGAAGCGCTCCCGGCCGGCGTCGCGCGCGAAGGCGGCGAAGCGGGCGGCGTCGGGGACGGAGTACTTGACGCCGACGACGTTGGGGCACAGCTCGCCGAGCCGCGCCAGCCGGGCGCCGTCGAGCCGGTCGCTGCGGATGTACGGCACGACGCCGAGCGCGGGAACGGCCTCGGCGACGGCGCGGTGGTAGTCGACCCAGCCGCTCTGCGAGACGTACGGGTGCACCGGCTGGTGCACCATCACCATCTCGGCGCCCGCCTCCCCCGCGTGCCTCGCGGCCTCGACGGCGGTGGGCAGGTCGTGGCCGACGCCGACGATGACGGCGGCCTCGCCGCGGACTTCGGCGACGGTCAGCTCGGTGACCCGGCGGCGCTCGCCGGGGCCGAGGGAGTAGTACTCGCCGGTGTTGCCGTTGGGGGTGACGGTCCGTACGCCCCCGTCGAGGAGGCGGCGCAACAGCGCGCGGTACGCGTCCTCGTCGATGCCGCCGGCCGCGTCGAAGGGCGTGACGGGGATGGCGACGGCCTCCGCGAGCGCGGGCCTGAGGTGGTCCATGGGGCCGGCCTTCCGGTCGGGGGCGGCGGCGTCGGCCGCGGTCGCGGCGGCGGCGGTCATGCGGGGAACGCCCGGGCGAGGAACGACGCGATGTGGTCGTGCAGCGCGGCGCCCGCCGCCTGCGCGTCGCCCGCGGCGGCGAGCCGGAGGATCTCCCGGTGCTCGCCGGCCTCGCGCTCCCAGGAGGGGTTGGCGGACCAGGCGACGGTGGAGACCAGCGCGGCCTGGTCGCGCAGGTCGTCGAGCATGCGGCTGAGCAGCGGGTTGCCGCAGGGCAGGTAGAGGGCGCGGTGGAAGTCGCGGTTGGCGAGGCTGCGGTCGGCGGCGTCGGGCGCGGACTCGGCGCGTACCAGGGCCTCTTCCGCGGCGAGCAGCGAGGCGTCGAGCGCGACGGTGCGGCGCAGCGCCTCGGGTTCGAGCAGCAGCCGGACGTCGTAGACCTCGCGGGCCATGGCGGCGTCCACGGTGCGCACGGTGACGCCCTTGTACTGGCTCATCACCACGAGCCCGGAGCCGGCCAGCGTCTTGAGCGCCTCGCGCACCGGCGTCTTGGAGACCCCGAACTGCGCGGCCAGGTCGGCCTCGACGAGCGGCTGCCCGGGGGTGAGCTTGCCGGTGAGGATGGCGTGCTTGATCGCGTCCTGCACGTACTGCGTGCGGGAGGGGATCGGGCCTGGAGCGAAGGTCATGGCCGCCCTTGGGTATCTCAGGTATCGCGTCTCATATATGACGTACGAAGTACGACGCGCTGAAAATAGGGCGGCTCTGAGGGTTCGTCAATGGGTGCGGCGGCACGACTTCCGTACCGCCGGGGGGAGTTGGGCGGCGTACGCGGGTGAGGGCCGGGCGGCGGACGGGCGGCTGCCCGGTACGGCGCGTCCGGCTCAGGCGGTGCAGCCGGCGCGCAGCAGCGCGGCCTCGGCGAGCCGCCGGGAGACGGTGACGGGCTCGGGCACGGCGGAGAGCCCGTAGAGCACGGTCGCGCCCTCGTGGATCAGCAGCAGCTCGTCGGCGAGCAGCCCGGGGTCCCCGGCCCCGGCCCGCTCGCACAGCTCGCGCAGATAGCCGCGCAGCCAGTGCTTCTGGTCGGCGATGACCTGGCGGCCGGCGTGCCCGGGGTCGGTCAGCTCGGCGGCGGCGTTGACGAAGCTGCAGCCGCGCGGGGACTGCCCACCCATCCAGGTGCCGAGCGCGTCGAAGGTGGCGAGGATCCGGTCGCAGGCGGTGCCGCCGGCGGCGGTGCGCTCGACCTCGGCGGGCAGCCAGGTGCGCCAGCGCTCGTCACGGCGGCGCAGGTAGGCGGCGACGAGGGCGTCCTTGGAGCCGTAGCGGTCGTAGATCGTCTTCTTGGTCACACCGGCCCGGCGGGCGATCAGGTCCACGCCCACGGCGGTGATGCCGCGGTTGTAGAAGAGCGTCTCCGCGGCGTCCAGGATCTTCCGCGCCGCCGGCGTGAGCCGCGGCTGCGCCGCCGTCTGCGTTGCCATCTGCGACCACCTCCGCCGTCGAGTATACCGACCTGTTTAGTACACTGGGCAGGTCGAGTAAACCGATCGGTTTAATTTTGGAGGTCAGCATGGGTGTCACGGCCGTTTCCGCCGGTCTCGTCGCCTTCTGGAGCTCCGGCTTCATCGGCGCCGAGCTGGGCACCCGCGAGGCCGCGGCGGACACCCTGCTGATGTGGCGCTTCCTCGCCGCCGCCGCGCTCTTCGCCGGCGGCTGGCTGCTGCTGCGCCGCCGTCCGCTCCCCCGCCGGGCGCTGGGAGAGCAGGCCGTGATCGGCGCCCTGTCGCAGGGCGGCTATCTGGGCGCCATCGTCTGGGCCGTGGGGCTGGGCGTCCCCGCCGGCAGCGCGGCGCTGATCGCCGCGCTCCAGCCGCTGGCCGCCGGCGCGCTCGCCGGGCCGCTGCTCGGCGAGCGGGTGACCCGGCGGCAGTGGGCCGGTCTTGCGGTGGGGCTCGCGGGAGTGGCGCTCGTCGTACGGGACGACCTCGGCGGCGCCGGCGCGGCACCGCCGTGGGCGTACGCGCTGCCCTTCGCCGGCATGGCCGCGCTGCTCGGCGCCAGCTTCCTGGAGCGCCGGGCCCGCTCGCCGCTGCCGCCCGTGGACGCGGTCCCCGTGCACGTGCTGGTGAGCGCCGTCCTCTTCAGCGCCATCGCCCTGGCGGGCGGCCGGGGCGCGCCGCCCGCGGGCGGCGGCTTCTGGCTGGCGGTGGCGTGGGTGGTGGTGCTGTCCACGGCCGGCGGGTACGGCTTCTACTGGCTGAGCCTGCGCCGCAGCGGGGTCACCGTGACCAGCGCGCTGATGTACCTCACGCCGCCGGTCACGGCGCTGTGGGCGTACGCGATGTTCGGCGAGGCGCCCGGCCCGGTGGCGGTGGCCGGGATGGCCGTCGCGGCGGCCGGGGTGGCGGCGGCGACCCTGGGCACGGGGGCCGCGCCGCGGCCCGGCGGCGACCAGGGGCGTAACGGTTCAGCGGACGTCCCCGTCCGGCGGACAGAGGCGGAACCGCGGACCGGGGCCGTTCGTTAGCCGGTGCATGACTGCGATGACCCCTGGCTCGAACCTACCGCTCAGCGCCGCCCGGGTGGCCGTGGACGTCACCGCGCCGGTGCGGCTCGACGTCTCGGGCCTCCTGCTCACCCCCGCCGGCAAGGTGCGCTCCGACGACGACTTCGTCTTCTACAACCAGCCCTCGGGCCCCGGGGTGACGCACCAGTCGGCCGGCGCCGCCGACACCATCACGGTGGACACCGCGGGCGTGCCCGCGGACATCGAGAAGGTCGTGGTCACCGCCAGCCTGGACGGCGGGACGTTCTCGGGCACCGAGCCGACGGCGACGGTGCGGGACGCCGCGAGCGGCGCGGTCATCGCCACGTTCACGCCGCCGCAGTTGTCGAGCGAGACGGCCCTGGTCGTGGTGGAGGTCTACCGGCGCAACGGGGCATGGAAGGTCCGCGCCGTCGGCCAGGGTTACTCGAACGGGCTCGCCGGCATCGCCACCGACTTCGGCGTCAGCGTCGAGGAGCCGGCGCCCGCGCCCGCCCAGGCCGCGCCCGCCGCCGCGCCCCCGCCGCCGCCCGCCCCGGCCGCGCCGCAGGCGCCGGCGGCCCCGCAGGCCCCGTCCGCACCGCAGCCGCCCGCCGCCCCGATGCCGCCGGCCGCGCCGATGCCGGGCTCCATGCCCCCGCCGCCCCCGGGCCAGTGGGGCGCCCCCGCGGCCCCGCCGCCCGCTCCCCCGGCGCCCGGCGCCCCGCCGGCCCCCGGTGGCTTCGGCCCGCCCCCGGCCGCCCCGCAGCAGGCGGGACAGCCGCCGGCCGCCGGGCAGCCCGCGAAGATCAACCTCGACAAGGGCCGGGTCAACCTCCAGAAGAACCAGACGGTCTCGCTGGTCAAGGGCGGCCAGCCGCTGCTGACCACGGTGAAGATGGGCCTGGGCTGGGAGCCCGCCTACGGCGGCGGCCGGCGTCGCGCCAAGTCCATCGACCTGGACGCCTCCGTCATCGCGTACGGCCCCCAGCGCAACAAGATCGACAACTGCTTCTTCGGCAAGCTCCAGATCCTCAACGGCGCCATCCAGCACTCCGGTGACAACCTCACCGGCGAGGGCGCGGGCGACGACGAGGTCATCACCGTCCACCTCGGCGGCCTGCCGCCGGAGGTCACGGGCCTGGTCTTCACGGTCAACTCCTTCTCCGGGCAGAAGTTCACCGACGTCGCCAAGGCGTACTGCCGCCTGCTCGACGGCCAGACCGGCGAGGAGCTGGTCCGCTTCGACCTCACCTCGTCCGAGCCCCGCACGGGCGTTCTCATGGCGAAGTTCATCAAGCAGTTCAGCGGCGAGTGGGAGATGACCGCCCTCGGCGAGTTCGTCGACTCGCGCACCGTGAAGGGCATGGTCAAGCCCGCCGCGGCGGCACTCTAGGGCCTGTCGGCCCGCGGGACCGCACGGCGCACAGCCATCCCTGCGCCCTCAGGGCGCAGGGGAGGCTCGTAGGCACAAGTGCGGCGGGGCCCGGTCCGCGGACCGGGCCCCGCCGCTTTCGTGCGCGTCGCCGGCTACGCCAGGTCGCGTACCCGGATGTTGCGGAACTCCACGACCGACTGCGTGTCGTGGTTCTGCAGGCCGATGTAGCCCTCGGCGAACTGCCGGCCGCTGGTGCCCGGATCGGTCGGGCGGCCCGGGAAGGGGATGCCGGGCCTGTTCTCGAACTCGTTGATGACCTCGCCGTTGCGGATCACCGTGTACTGCTGGCCCACCACCCGGATCTCCAGGTCGTTCCACACGCCCTTCTCCGTGGGCTTCGCGGCGGCCAGGTCGAGGTCGGCGAAGCCGTAGACGGAGCCCGTCTTGCGCGGGTCGTTGCCGCCGGTCTCGGCCGAGTCGTTGATCTGGATCTCGTGCCCGCAGTTGACGGACACCCACGCCGGGTCGTTCGTCTTGCACTCGGGGTTGGCCGCCGGGTCCACGCCCGGGAAGCGGACGAAGACGCCGCTGTTGGAGCGGCCGCTGTCCGCCCGCTCGTCGCGGAACTGCAGCCGCAGCGAGAAGTCGCCGTACTCCTCCTTCTCGTACCAGAGCAGCCCGAGCCCGCCGGTGGGCGGGGTCGGGCCCGTCTCCATGGAGCCGTCCTCGTTCAGCTCGAAGCCGCGCCCGCCGACGTAACCCCAGTCGTCGAACGACTCCTTGCTGCCGTCGAAGATGACGTCGTACGGCGCGGGCCCGTTCTTGCCGCCGATACCGGACTGGGCCGCGGTCACGATCAGCCGCGCGTACTCCCCCGGGCCGATCACGTCGGCGCGCAGCAGGGAGCCCGACACCTTCGTGGTGTGCGCCACGAACGCGCCCCGGTTCTGCCAGGCGCGCTCGTCGTCGATGAGGTCGTTGATCGTGCAGCCGCCCCCGGCGGCGCGGTTGGGCACGCCGCTGTCGTCGTCCAGGAAGCGGACGGTCGACCGGGCGTCGGGGGCCGCGCAGGTGGTGTCGCCCGCGGGGGCGGCCGCAGGCTCCCCGGCCGCGGTCGCGGTCGGGGCGAGCAGTCCTGCGGTGAGGGTGGCGGCGGCCAGGGCGGTGCCGGCGAGCGGGAGGCTCGTACGACGCATGGTGTGGCTCCTCGGGTGGTGTCGAAGGGCGTACGGGTCAAGGGGCCGTGGGGGGATGCGGTGCTACGGCGCGGAAGGTGCCCGGAGCCGGCCGGTGCGGACCCGACTCCGGGCCCGCCGCGCGCCGCCTGCGCGGCGCGCGGCTGCCGGTCGCGGCCCGCCGGGCGCGGGGTGACCCGCGCCCGCCGGAACCGTGCGTGCGGCCTTCCCCGCCGCCGCTGCCCGCCGGCGCTCCCCTCGGGGCGCCGGCGGTGGTGCGTGGCGGCGTGCGGCGTCAGCCGCTGCCGAGGTGGAAGCTGTCCAGCCTGAACTCCCCTCCGGTGAGCACCAGATAGAGCGACGTCGTCCCGGCGGGTGCGTCCGTCACGTCGGCGCCCGCCTCCTGCCAGCCGCTCGCGCCGCCCACCGGGGCGGTGGCGAGCACCGGCCCGTCGGGTGCGCCCGCGCGCAGTTCCACGGCGCCGTCGGCGCTGCCGGCGGCGTCGACGCGGGCGGACAGGTGCGTGATGCCGTCGAGCGCGTACGGCTCGAAGGCGATCCACTCGCCGCCCCCGCCGGTGACGGCCCGGCCGCCTTCGGCGCCGCTCGCGGCACCGGCCGTGGCGCCCTCGGCGGTGTCGAAGTGCTCGGCCTGGCGGTGCGCCGGCTGGAGCTTGTGCTCGGCGCTGGTGTTCAGCGCGGGCACGCCGGCGGTGGCGCCGCCACCGTCGGTGTAGCGGGCCCGGATGAGGCCGAAGAGGTTGGCGTTGTCGTCGTGCCGGTCCTCCTCGAAGGTCTCGATGGTGCCGGTGCAGCCCTCCTCGAAGGTCATCGGGTGGCCGTGGGTGTCGTGACCGAGCGCGTAGTCGACGCGCACCCGGGAGCAGTCGATCTCGCCGTCCTCGGCGTCGGAGACCGACACCTCGAACGGGATGGCGTCGCCGTACTCGAAGACCGTGCCGTCGGCGGGCAGCTTCAGCTCGACCTCGGGCGGGGTGTTGCCGACGACGACGCGGACGGCGGAGGTGCCGGTGTTGCCGTCGGGGTCGGTGACGGTGAGGACGGCGGAGTACTGGCCGTCCTTGCTGTAGTTGTGCTGCGGGTTCTGCTTGTCGGAGGACTTGCCGTCGCCGAAGTCCCAGCGGTAGCGGAGCTGTTCGCTGTCCCGGTCGGCGGTGCCCGCCGAGGAGAACCCGACCTTCAGCGGGGCGTGCCCGGTGCTCGCGCCGGTGGCGGAGGCGGCGGGCTCGGGGGCGAAGCCCTGTGCGGCGTTCTGGATCCGGTACAGGGCGGAGTTCTGGTCGCCGTTGAAGAAGCCGGTGCCGTAGTCGAGGAAGTACAGCGCCCCGTCGGGCCCGAACTCCATGTCCATGATCTTGCTGCCGGACGAGAAGTCCTCGATGGCACCGACGCCGCCGTCCTCGCCCACGCCGATGGTCTTGATCCACTCGCGGCCGTGCTCGCCGGCGAAGAACAGCTCGTCGTAGCGCTCGGGGAGCTGGAGCCGGGAGCCGAGGTCCGGGTCGTGGCGGAAGACCGGGCCGGCCATCGGGGACTCCGAGCCGCTGCCGAACTCCGGGATGGAGTTGCCGTCGTAGGCGATCCAGGCGGACTGGGCCGGGGGCAGCTCGGTGAGGCCGGTGTTGCGCGGCGACTCGTTGCGGGGCGCGGCGCAGTCGAACGCCTCGCCGGACGCGCCGGTGGCGAAGTCGTAGTCGATGTAGGCGTCGTTGGCGCCGTGGCAGTAGGGCCAGCCGAAGTTGCCGGCCTCGGTGATCCGGTTGAACTCGACCTGGCCGCCGGGCCCGCGGGCCGGGTTCGCGGCACCGGAGTCGGGGCCGTAGTCGCCGACGTAGACGGTGTCGGTCGCCTTGTCGACGCTCATCCGGAACGGGTTGCGGAAGCCCATGGCGTAGATCTCGGGCCTGGTCTTCTCGGTGCCGGGAGCGAAGAGGTTGCCGTCCGGGACGGTGTACGAGCCGTCGGCGGGGTCGACCTTGATGCGCAGGATCTTGCCGCGCAGGTCGTCGGTGTTGCCCGCGGAGCGCTGCCCGTCGAAGGACGGGTTGCGGGTCTCGCGCTCGTCGATCGGCGTGTAGCCGTCGGAGGAGAAGGGGTCGGTGTCGTCGCCGGTGGACAGCAGCAGGTTGCCCTCGCTGTCGAACGCGATGTCGCCGCCGTTGTGGCAGCACCGGCCGCGGTCGGTGCCGACTTCCAGCACGGTCTGCTCGCTGCCGGGATCGAGGGTGCCGTCCTGGTTCAGGGTGAAGCGCGAGAGGCGGTTGACGCCCTCGTACGCCTCGAACTCGGCGGGCGTGCCGTCGCTGGGCGCGATGCCGTGGGGGGTGTCCATGACGGGCGCGTAGTAGAGGTAGACGGCGCGGTTGGTCTCGAAGTCCGGGTCCACGCCGACGCCTTGGAGGCCGTCCTCGTCGTGCGGGTAGACGGGGAGCTGGGCGGCGACGCGGGTGCCGCCCGCGGCGCCGGTGTGCCAGAGGGTGCCGTCGCGCGAGGTGTGCAGCACGGCGCCGTCGGGGAGTACGGCGAGCGCCATCGGCTCGCCGACCTGGTCCACGCCCTTGGCGAGGGTCACCTGTTGCAGATCGGGCGCGGCGGGGCCGTCCTGGGCCGCCGCCGGCGGCTCGTGCGCGGCGCCGGTGGCGGCCATGCCGGGGGCGAGGCCGCTGCCGAGGAGCAGGGCGCCCGCGAAGGCCGCCAGGGCGGTGCGGAGTCTGGGTCGGGTCTTGTGCACGTTGCGTCCTCCCGTGGGTGACGGGTACGGGGCATCGTTTCGCGACATACCTGACATGTGGTGCGTGACTGGTGTGCGGACATGTGACTGGTGTGCGGACAGGCGCGCGCCGCCGTCAGGACCGTAACCGCTTTCGTCCCTGCCGAAAAGAGCTTTGGCAGTAACCGGAGTCAACTTCATCCCGAGCTAGGACAAAGCCCAGTTGGGAGCATACGAGAGCGCCCGGCCGCGTACGGGCCGGGCGCTCTCGGACACGCCCCGGGAGGCGCGGTGTTACGCCGTGGGCCGCGAACGGGCCTTGAAGGCCGCCTTGCGGGCGTCCTTGGCGACCTGGCGGTCCGGGTGCAGCCGGCCCATCGCCTCCAGCACCTCGGGCGTGGCCGGGTGGTCCACGCGCCAGGCGGCGGCGAAGAAGCCGCGGTGCATGGCCACCAGGTGCTCCACCAGCTCGCACAGCTCGGGGGTGTCGTCCCGCAGCCCGCCCAACTGGGCGGCGACCGTGTCGACGGCGAGCCAGAAGACCATGTCGTCGGTGGGCTGCGGCACGCCGGGGACGCCGCGCTCGGTGAGCCAGACCCGCGCCAGACCGCCGAGTTCGCGGTCGTGGAGTACGTCCCGTACCGCCGGCTCCGCCTCGCCGCCCGCGACGGCCAGCGCCTGCTGGCAGGCCAGCCGGCGGGCCGGGGCGCGCTCGTCGGTGCCGCGGGCGGCGTCGAGGAGTTCGGTGGCCGCCTCGGCGGGCTTGCGGTCCTCCAGCCAGGCTTCGGCCTCCGTCTGGGCGACCGCGTCGGGCAGCCGGGGCAGGGCGTCGAGGAGGACGTAGGCGTCCTCGCTCGCCAGCTCGCCCACGAGCGGGGCGACCAGGCCCTCGGCGAGCATCCGCCGGCGCAGCGCGTACAGGCCGAGGGGGGTGAGGCGCACCACGCCGTAGCGGGAGACGTCCTCGTCGCCGTCCTCGGGCTCGTCCGCCGCGGGTGCGGTGCCGGCGGCTTCGAGCAGGATCTCCTCGGCCACCGGGCGGTACGCCACGACGCCGACCGGCTCCAGCATCCGGAACTGCTCGTCGAGCCGCAGCACCGCCTCGGAGACCTCCGCCAGCACCTCCTCGGTCGGCTCGTCCATGTCGTCGGGGACGACGAGCGAGGCGGCCAGCGCGGGCAGCGGTACGGCGCCGTCGGCGCCGGCGCCCTCCAGGGCGGTGAGCAGGTAGAGGTTGCCGAGCGCGCCGTCGAGGAAGTCCGCGTCGGCCTCCGGGTCCCAGTCGAGCCGGTCCAGGTCCAGCTCCTCGCCCGCGGTGATCTGCTCGACCAGCGCGCTCATGTCCGGCAGTGCGGCGTCGGACAGCACGCACTCGCAGGCGGCGGCCCACAGCTCCAGCACGTCGGCGGGCGCGCCGCCGGTGACCAGCCGCAGGTCGGCGCTGGGGGCCGCGGTGCCCAGCTCCTCGTCGCCCTCCTCCGGCGCCGTGACGTCGACCAGGCCGACGTCCACGGCGATCCGCCATGCCTCGCCCGCGACCGCCCGCGCCTCACCCTCCTCGTCCGCGCTCTCCTCCAGGCCCAGCTCCGCCGCGGCCTCGCGCACCTCGGCGTCGGGCAGCTCGCCGCCCGCGCCCACCCGCAACCCGGGACCGGCCCAGCGGGCCAGCCGGACGGCCCGCGCGAAGAGCGGCGAAGCCAGCGCCTCCCGGGCCAGCTCCGCCTCGGCGGGCAGCCGGACGGGCGGCAGGACGGTGCGGTCTGCGGTCATCGACAACTCCGAAGACTGGGGATCAATCGGACGCTGCCCAAGGGTAGCCCCCGCGGGGCGGCGGGGCCGACGACGCCGTTCCGGCGGGCGGCGCGTCCGGTGTTCACTTCACGTTCCTTGACAACGCCCGGGCCCGCGCACGAGATTGACGCGCGTAGATGCACGTCCCCTTCTTCCCGTCCTGTCCCTGTCCCGGAGGACACCATGCCACGCGCCCACCCCGTCCCCTACGCCGTCGCCGCCGCGCTCGCCGCCGCCCTGCTCACCGCCCCCGCCGCCGGGGCCGCGGGCGCCGGGGCGGGCGACGGGCAGATACGCATCCGCGACATCCAGGGCGACACCCGGATATCCCCGCTCGCCGGCGAGCAGGTGACCGGCGTGCCCGGCATCGTCACCGCCGTCCGCGCCTTCGGCTCCGCCCGCGGCTTCTGGGTCCAGGACCCGAAGCCCGACGCCGACGCGGCCACCAGCGAGGCCGTCTTCGTCTTCACCGGCTCCACCACTCCCGGCGTCGCGCCCGGCGACGCGGTCGAGGTCTCCGGGTCGGTCACCGAGTACTACCCCGGCGGCAAGAACGCCGGGCTGCAGTCCCTCACCGAACTGACCGGCGCCACGTGGACCGTCCTGTCCTCCGGCAACCCCCTGCCCGACGCCTTCGTGCTGCGCGACGCCACCGTCCCGGCCAGGTTCGCGCCCGACGCGGACGGCGGCAGCATCGAGGACCTGCGGCTGCGCCCCGGCTCGTACGCGCTCGACCGCTACGAGTCGCTGGAGGGCATGCGGGTCGCGGTGCGTGACGCCCGGGTCGTCGGGCCCAGCACCGAGTTCAACGAGCTGTGGGTGACCGCCGAGCCCGCCCACAACCGCACCGCCCGCGGCGGCACGCTCTACGCCGGCTACCGCGACCCCAACGGCGGCCGGCTCAAGGTCGCCTCCCTCATCCCGTTCGCCCAGCGCCCCTTCCCCGTCCTGGACGTCGGCGACCGCCTCGGCGGCACCACGGAAGGCCCGCTGGACTACGACCAGTTCGGCGGCTACGAGATGCAGGCCACCGCGCTCGGCGAGGAGCAGCAGACCGGTCCTGACCCCGAGTCCACCCGCCCGCAGCGCGACGCCGAGCTGGCGGTGGCCACGTACAACGTGGAGAACCTCTCCGCCCGCGACGGCGCCGCGAAGTTCGACCGGCTGGCCCGCGCCCTCGTGGACGGCCTCGCCTCCCCCGACATCGTCGCCCTCCAGGAGGTGCAGGACGACAACGGCGCCACCAACGACGCCGTGACGAGCGCCGACGCCACCCTGCGCAAGCTGACGGACGCGATCGCCGCCGCGGGCGGGCCCGCGTACGAGTGGCGCCAGATCGACCCCGCGGACGACGCCGACGGCGGCCAGCCGGGCGGCAACATCCGCGTCGCGTTCCTGTACGACCCCGAGCGGGTCTCCTTCACCGACCGCCCCGGCGGCGACGCCACGACGCCGGTGCGGGTCACCGGCGACGGCGGTGCCCCGGCGCTGTCGGCCTCACCCGGCCGTATCGCCCCCGGCGACGCGGCCTGGAGCGACAGCCGCAAGCCGCTCGCGGGCGAGTTCACCTTCCGCGGGCGCACGGTCTTCGTCGTCGCCAACCACTTCAACTCCAAGGGCGGCGACCAGGGCCTCGACAGCCGCTTCCAGCCGCCGGCCCGCGGCTCGGAGGAGCAGCGGATCGCCCAGGCCGCGCTGGTCAACGGGTTCGTTCAGGACGTGCTCGCCGTGGACCGGAAGGCGGGCGTCGTCGTCGCCGGCGACATCAACGACTTCCCCTTCTCCCCCGCGGTGGCCCGGCTGACCGAGGACCGCGCGCTCGTCGACCTGGTGAACGAGCTGCCGCGCGACCAGCGCTACGGCTACGTCTTCAACGGCAACTCGCAGGTGCTGGACCACATCCTGGCCAGCCCGGCGCTCGCCGCCCGGGCGGACTACGACATCGTGCACCTCAACGCCGAGTACGCCGACCAGGCCAGCGACCACGACCCCTCGGTGGTCCGGCTCAGGCCCTGACGGGCGGCGCGCCGGGGGCCGGCGCCGGGCCGCGGTCCGGCACGTCGTCGCCGACGAGGTGGCGGGCGAGCAGCGTCGCGCCCGCCACCGCCCCCGGCATCACCACCACCGCGGCCAGCGGCACCAGGAACAGCAGCACGATCGGCACGCCGAAGCCGAGCGCGAGCATCTTGCGCCTGCGCAGCAGCGCCAGCCGCCCGCGCACGTCTATCCCCCGGCGCTGCATGGCGAACGACGTCAGCTCGACGGTGAGGAAGAAGCCGGCGACGGCGAAGCCGAGCGCCGGCACGACCGTCTGCCCGAGGAACGGGACGAAGCCGAGGAAGAACAGCGGCACGGTGAACATCAGCGCCCGCGACAGCACATGGACGCTCTCCTTCAGCGACCGCCACAGCCCCGGCAGCAGCGGCTCGTCCGGGCTGGGCGGGCAGAAGCCGGCGTCCTCCTCGACGCGCCCCGACAGCGCCTCGTAGAACGGGTCGCCGATCAGCAGCGCGACGGCCGTGAACGTGAGCAGCGCGAAGCCGATGCCGCCGAGCAGCAGCAGCGCCATGAACAGCCCGCGCAGCAGCCCCTGCCAGGGCGAGTCCCAGTCGTCGGCGAAGGGCGTGGCCCACACGGCGATGTCGTCGGCCCAGTACGCGAGGGCGGCGAGGGCGGCGGCGTAGAGCACGAGGGCGATGAGCGCGGGCACGAGGCCGAGGGCCCACGACCGCCCGTGCCCCGCGACCCAGCGCAGTCCCTTGCCGACGTAGCCGAACCCGGTGGTGAAGTCACGCATGCCCGCAACCTTATGGGGTCGCGGGCACATGTGGCGGCCCGGCCGCGAGGGCCGCGGAGGCGGCTCCCGGGGTACGAACCGGGCCCAGCACGTCAGTCGTTGGCGTGCAGCGCGGCGTTCAGCCCGCCCCACGAGCCGGAGCGCTGGCGGGCCTCGACCGCGCCGGTGGTGGAGTTGCGCAGGAACAGCAGGTTGCTCGCCCCGGACAGCTCGCGGGCCTTGACCACGGCGCCGTCCGGCAGGGCGACCTTCGTGCCCGCGGTGACGTAGAGACCGGCCTCGACGATGCAGTCGTCGCCGAGCGAGATGCCGATGCCCGCCTGGGCGCCGAGCAGGCAGCGCTCGCCGAGGGAGATGACGTCCTTGCCGCCGCCGGAGAGCGTGCCCATGATCGACGCGCCGCCGCCGACGTCCGAGCCGTCGCCGACGACGACGCCCGCGGAGATCCGGCCCTCGACCATGGACGTGCCGAGGGTGCCGGCGTTGAAGTTGACGAACCCCTCGTGCATGACGGTGGTGCCGGCGGCGAGGTGCGCGCCGAGGCGGACGCGGTCGGCGTCGCCGATACGGACGCCGGAGGGCAGCACGTAGTCGACCATGCGCGGGAACTTGTCGAGGTGGCTGACCTGGAGGTGCTGCCCGGCGGCGCGGACCGCGAGCCGGACCTCCTCGATCCGGTCGGCGGGCACGGGGCCGTGGGAGGTCCAGGCGACGTTCGCCAGCAGGCCGAAGATGCCGTCGAGGTTCTGCCCGTGCGGGCGGACCAGCCGGTGGCTGAGCAGGTGCAGCCGCAGGTACACGTCGTGGGCGTCGGCCGGCTTCTCCTGCAGCGAGGAGATCACCGTACGCACCGCGACGACCTCCACCCCGCGCCGCTGGTCGGGGCCGAGCGCCGCCCGTGCGGGCTCCCCGAGCAGTTCGGCCGCGCGCTCGGCGGTCAGCCGCTCGGTGCCCGCGGGGCCGGGGTCGTCGGCGAGCGCGGGGGCGGGGAACCAGGTGTCGAGGACGGTGCCGTCGGGGGTGACGGTGGCCAGGCCGGTGGCCGCGGCGCCGGTGGGGAGGGTGGTGGAGGTCACTGCGTCGGTCATACCCGAACGCTAACCGCCGCCCGGCGTGGGAGGCGAACCGGTCCGCATGGCGACACGGCGGCCGCCCGGCGCCGCCGCCGGGTACGGGGGCGGCCCGGCGCACCCCGGGCCGCCCCCGTGCGCCGTACGGTCCCCTGTCCCGTACGGCCTCCGCCCCCGTCGGTCCCCTCGGCTCTCAGGGCCGTAGGCCGTCGTCGTCCACCAGCGCGGTGGTGAGGACCGCCGTGCTCGTCACGATGTCGCCCTCCACCCACTGCTTCTCGTCCCCCCCGCCCTCCAGGCCCATGTCGTCGGTGGCGACGGACCGGGTGCCCAGGTAGGTGTACGTCGTGGGGTCGATCAGCACCTCGTCGCGGACGGGCATGCCGTCCGGGTCGGATTCGACGGAGAACGCGAGCGCCCGCCGGCCGGCTGCGTCCTTCACGGTGCCCTCGGCGACCCGCAGCCCCGGAATGGTGGCCATCGCCTCGTAGACCCGGGACAGGCCGACGGGATGCATCGGTGCCGTCCCGGCCAGCACGCGGAGCGACGAGAAGTTCCATTCGGCCAAGTCGGCCGGGCTGCGGCCGGCGCCGGGGTTCTCGCTGTCGGGGCGCCCGCCGCTCTGGGGGTAGAACCAGCGGGCCTTCTGCAGCACCGCGTCGGTGTCCTCGGGCAGCGCGGCGAGGTATTCGAAGCGCTCCCGCGGGGAGTGGTCGTCGCCCTCGTTCCAGTTCTCGAACTCCGGGTCGGCGTACTCGTACCAGTCCTCCCTCGTGGCCGGGGAGTCGTCGGCCGGGTCCGTCACGCCGAGGCTGACCTCCCGCACGTACACCCAGTCCCCCTCCTCCGGCTCCGGCACCGGGTCCGCCGCCACCACCACCGCGGCCTTCTGCAGCAGCTCCGACGCCCTGCTCGGCGGCGCCGGCGTCGCCTCCGTCACCTGCACGTCGCCGCCCGCCGCCGGGGTGCCCTCGCCGCCCGTGCCGCCGCCCAGGTTCGTCGACAGCAGTGCCACCGCCGTGACGCCCGCGGCCACCGCGCCCGACACCACGCGCCAGTCGCCCAGCGCCGGCAGCCGCCGGCGCCTGCGCGCGCCCGCGGCGTCGAGGAGCCGGCGGCGGCCGGGGGCGAGCCGCTCGCGGCCGGGAGCCGGCGCGTCGGCGCGCCATTCGCGCAGCTTCGACATCTCATCCATGGGTTGCCGCCTCCGGTGCGTCGTAGGTGGAGTGGGGATCGGGCCCCACGGCCGCGCGGACCTTGCGCCGGGCCCGGCTCAGCCGGGAGCGCACGGTGCCGATGGGTATGTCCAGCGCCTCGGCGACCTCCGCGTAGCTGAGGTCGGCCCAGGCCACCAGCAGCAGCACGTGCCGGTCCCCGGCCGCGAGACCGGCGAGCGCACCCGCGAGCGGCGCGTGCACGGCCTGGGCGGTCAGCCGGTCGTCGGCCTCGTCCACCCAGGAGTGCGCGACGGGGTCGACGCCGGTACGGGCCAGGGCGCGCAGCCCCCGTACCTCGGAGCGGCGGTGCCGGCCGATGAGGTTGGCGGCGATGCCGTAGAGCCACGGCCGGGCGCTGGCCCGGCCGGTGTCGTAGCGGGCCCGGGCGCGGAAGGCGGCCAGGAAGGTGTCGGCGGTGACGTCGTCCGCCGCGCCGGCACCGAGCCGGCGGGTCACGTAGCGGTGTATGGCGGGGGCGTACCGGTCGTACAACTCGGCGAACGCCTCGGGCCGGTCCAGCGACTCCTCGATCACGGCGGCGTCTCCGTCGACGAGCGGCGAGACGTCCTGCGGTGGTTCCACAAATCTCTCCGTGATGTCGTGCGGTGGGTCGATCACTGTGGGCGGTCCCCGATCGAAAAGGTGTGAGCGGAGCGCTGTCACCTCTTCTTGCCCGATCGACCCCGACGCGTTCTCACCACTTTTTCCGGCCGTTCACCGGCCGGACCCGCCGCGGGCCCCGAGACGCGCAAGGCCCGCCCCGGGTTCACCGGGGCGGGCCTTGCGCGGATGTCAGACGTTGAAGCCGAGCGCGCGCAGTTGCTCGCGGCCCTCGTCGGTGATCTTGTCGGGACCCCACGGGGGCATCCAGACCCAGTTGATCCTGAGGTCGTTGACGATGCCCTCGGTGGCGGCCTTCGCCTGGTCCTCGATCACGTCGGTCAGCGGACAGGCCGCCGAGGTCAGCGTCATGTCCAGGGTGGCGATGTTGCCCTCGTCCACGTGGATGCCGTAAATGAGGCCGAGGTTGACGACGTCGATGCCCAGCTCGGGGTCGACGACGTCGTACAGCGCCTCACGGATCTCGTCCTCCCCGGCCGGCTTGGTGCCGGCGGCGGCGGTCTCGGCGTCCGTCGTGCCCGTGTCCGTCGTGCTGGTATCGGTCATGCTGCGGCCTCCTTCAGCGCCTGGGCCGTGGCGTCTTTCCACGCCATCCAGGACAGCAGGGCGCACTTCACGCGCGCCGGGTACTTCGAGACGCCGGCGAACGCGACCGCGTCCTCCAGCACCTCCTCCATGGCGTCGTCCGGCTCGATCCTCCCACGCGACTGCATCAGCTCCAGGAACTGCTCCTGGATCCGCTGCGCCTCGGCGAGTTCCTTGCCGACCAGCAGCTCGTTGAGCACGGAGGCGCTGGCCTGGCTGATGGAGCAGCCCTGGCCCTCGTACGAGACGTCCTCGATGGTCCGTCCGTCGAGCTTCACGCGCAGGGTGATCTCGTCGCCGCAGGTCGGATTGACGTGGTGCACCTCGGCGTCGCCGTCCCGCAAGCCCCGCCCGTGCGGGTGCTTGTAGTGGTCCAGGATGACGTCCTGGTACATCGAATCGAGCTTCACGCTGTTCCCACGCCCTTCAGCCGAAGAAGTTCCGGACGTACTCCAGGCCGTCGATCAGCGCGTCGACCTCGCCCGGGGTGGAGTACAGATAGAACGACGCCCGCGTGGTCGCAGGAATTCCGTACCGCAGGCAGACCGGCCGCGCGCAGTGGTGGCCGACCCGGACCGCGAGGCCCTGCTCGTCGAGCACCTGGCCGACGTCGTGGGGGTGGATGTCCCCGAGCGTGAAGGAGATCGCGGCGCCGCGGTCCTCGGCCGATGTCGGGCCGATGATCCGCAGGTCGGGGACCTCCTGGAGGCGCCCGAGCGCGTACTCGGTGATGGCCCGCTCGTGCGCCTCGATCCGCTCCATCCCGATGCCGCTGAGGTAGTCCACCGCGGCGCCGAGGCCGACGGCCTGGGCGATCGGCGGCGTACCGGCCTCGAACTTGTGCGGCGCCGGGGCGTACGTCGAGGAGTGCATCGAGACGGTCTCGATCATCTCGCCGCCGCCGAGGAACGGGGGCAGGTCGTCGAGCAGCCCCTTGCGGCCCCAGAGCACCCCGATGCCGGTGGGACCGGCCATCTTGTGCCCGGTGAAGGCGACGAAGTCGGCCTGGAGCGCCTGCACGTCCAGCGGCATGTGCGGCGCGGCCTGGGAGGCGTCGACGACGACCAGCGCGCCGACCTCCTGGGCGCGCCGGACGATGGCCTCGACGGGGTTGTGCGTGCCGAGGATGTTGGAGACCAGCACGAAGGAGACGACCTTCGTCCTCTCCGTGATGACCTCGTCCAGGTCGCTCAGGTCGAGGCGGCCGTCGTCGGTGAGGCCGAACCACTTCAGCTTCGCGCCCGTGCGCTGCGCGAGCAGTTGCCACGGGACGATGTTGGAGTGGTGCTCCATCTCCGTGATGACGATCTCCGTGTCGCGGTCCACGCGGTACGGCTCGTCGGCGAAGCCGAGCATGTTGGCCACGAGGTTCAGCGACTCGGAGGCGTTCTTGGTGAAGACCACCTCGTCCCGGCTGGGCGCGTTGACGAAGGCGGCGACCTTGTCCCGGGCGCCCTCGTACAGCGCCGTGGCCTCCTCGGCGAGGACGTGCACACCGCGGTGCACGTTCGCGTTGTGCCGCTCGTAGTACGCGTTCAACGCGTCGAGCACCTGGCGCGGCTTCTGCGAGGTCGCCGCGTTGTCCAGGTACACGAGCTTCTTCCCGTCGTGGACCGTGCGGTCCAGGATCGGGAAGTCCTTGCGGATCGCCTCGGTGTCGAGGAGGCCCGGCAGTGGGGTCACGCTGATGCGCCGCCCTTCACGTAGGCTGCGTAGCCCTCTTCCTCCAGCTTGTCCGCCAGCTCCGGGCCGCCGGACTCGGCGATCCGGCCGCCCGCGAAGACGTGCACGTGGTCGGGCTTGATGTAGCGCAGGATGCGGGTGTAGTGGGTGATCAGCAGGGTGCCGACCTCGCCGCTCTCGCGGATCCGGTTGACGCCCTCGGAGACGATGCGCAGCGCGTCGACGTCCAGGCCCGAGTCGGTCTCGTCGAGGATCGCGATCTTCGGCTTGAGGAGTTCGAGCTGGAGGATCTCGTGGCGCTTCTTCTCACCGCCGGAGAAGCCCTCGTTGACGTTGCGCTCGGCGAAGGCGGGGTCGATGTTCAGCCGCTCCATCGCCTCCTTGACCTCCTTGACCCAGGTGCGGAGCTTGGGGGCTTCGCCGCGGATCGCGGTGGCGGAGGTGCGCAGGAAGTTGGAGACGGTGACGCCGGGGACCTCGACCGGGTACTGCATGGCGAGGAAGAGACCGGCGCGGGCGCGCTCGTCGACGCTCATCTCCAGCACGTCCTCGCCGTCGATGGTGACGGTCCCGGAGGTGATCTGGTACTTGGGGTGGCCGGCGACGGAGTACGCCAGGGTGGACTTGCCGGAGCCGTTGGGGCCCATGATGGCGTGAGTCTCGCCCTGCTTCACGGTCAGGTCGACGCCCTTGAGGATCTCCTTCGTGGCGTTGTCGGCCTCGACGGAGACGTGCAGGTCGCGGATTTCAAGCGTTGCCATGGTGCCTTCAGGACTCCTGGGTGACGGAGACGAGCACGTCGTCCCCTTGGATCTTGACGGGATACACGGGGACGGGGCGCGTCGCGGGCAGCCCGGAGGGCTTGCCGGTACGCAGGTCGAAGGTGGAGCCGTGCAGCCAGCACTCGATCTGGCAGTCCTCCACCTCGCCTTCGGAGAGCGAGACGTTCGCGTGCGAGCAGATGTCGTAGATCGCGAACACCTCGTCCCCGGTGAGCACGACCGACACCGGCGTGCCGTCGAGGTCCACCCGCTTGGGGAGGTCCTCCTCCAGCTCGCTCAGCGCACAGGCGCGTACGTACGTCGCGTTGGTCGTGTCGGTCATGCCACGGACGCCTCCAGCTCGGCCTCGATCTTCTCGATCAGGCGCTGCTCGACGTCCTCGATGCCGATCTGCTGCACCAGCTCGGCGAAGAAGCCGCGGACGACCAGCCGGCGGGCCTCGTCGGCCGGGATGCCGCGGGCCATCAGGTAGAAGAGCTGCTCGTCCTCGAAGCGGCCGGTGGCCGACGCGTGGCCCGCACCGACGATCTCACCGGTCTCGATCTCCAGGTTGGGCACCGAGTCGACGCGGGCGCCGTCGGTGAGCACCAGGTTGCGGTTCAGCTCGTACGTGTCGGTGCCCTCGGCGCGCTTGCGGATCAGCACGTCGCCGATCCACACGGCGTGCGCGTCGGCGCCCTGGAGCGCGCCCTTGTACGCCACGTTGCTCCGGCAGTGCGGGGCGTCGTGGTCGACGAACAGGCGGTGCTCCTGGTGCTGCCCCGCGTCGGTGAAGTACAGCCCGTACAGCTCGGCCTCGGCGCCCGGGCCCGCGTAGTGCGCCCGGGGGTGCAGCCGGACCAGGTCGCCGCCGAAGGTGACGATCACGGACTTGAAGCTGGCGTCCCGGCCGATGAGCGCGGACTGCTGCGCGACGTGCACGGCCTCGTCGGCCCAGTCCTGTACGGAGACGACGGTGAGCTTGGCGCCGTCGCCGAGCACGTACTCGGTGTTCTCGGCGAGCACCGCGTCGCCCGTGTGGTCGATGACGACGACGGCCTCCGCGAAGGCGCCCAGCTCGATGAGCTGGTGCCCGTACGAGACGACCGCCTCTCCGTTCCGGTGTTCCCCGTGCACCGAGACCCGGATCGGCTCGGTGAGCTGTGTGTCCTTCGGCACGGTCACGACCGTGGCCTTCTCGAACGAGGAGTACGCCTGGGCGGCGATCCGGTCCACCGGGGTGCCGGCCCGGCCCAGCCGGGCGTCGTCGCGCCCGACGGTCTCGACGGTGACGCCGTCGGGCGCGGTGATGGCCGTCTTGGGCTCGCCGGTGGCGGTGGCGCTGCCGTCGTGCAGACCGCGGGTCCGCTCCAGCGGGGTGAAGCGCCACTCCTCCTCCCGGCCGTGCGGGACCGGGAAGTCGGCCACGTCGAAGGACGGCGGGGCGCTCATCCTGGTGGCGACGGTGGACTCGGCGGCCACCGCGATGCTTCCGGCGGCGGTGGAGCCGGCCGGGATCTTCTGGGCGTCGGCCATGACTGTTCTCGTACTCGCTTTCTCGGGAATCGTCTCGAAGGCTGTTCCGGCCTGTGCGGGCGTACGGCGGCCGGCTAGCCGACCGCGCCCTCCATCTGCAGCTCGATCAGCCGGTTGAGCTCCAGCGCGTACTCCATCGGCAGCTCCTTGGCGATCGGCTCGACGAAGCCGCGGACGATCATCGCCATCGCCTCGTCCTCGGAGAGGCCGCGCTGCATCAGGTAGAAGAGCTGGTCGTCGCTGACCTTGGAGACGGTCGCCTCGTGGCCCATCGTCACGTCGTCCTCGCGGACGTCGACGTACGGGTAGGTGTCCGAGCGGGAGATCGTGTCGACCAGCAGGGCGTCGCAGAGGACGTTGGACTTCGAGTTCTCCGCGCCCTCGCCGATCTCGATCAGGCCGCGGTACGAGGTCCGCCCGCCGCCCCGCGCCACCGACTTGGAGACGATGTTGGACGACGTGTTCGGCGCCATGTGCACCATCTTGGCGCCGGCGTCCTGGTGCTGGCCCTCGCCGGCGAAGGCGACGGACAGCGTCTCGCCCTTGGCGTGCTCGCCCATCAGGTAGATCGCCGGGTACTTCATGGTGACCTTGGAGCCGATGTTGCCGTCGACCCACTCCATGGTCGCGCCCTCGTAGGCCACCGCGCGCTTGGTGACCAGGTTGTACACGTTGTTCGACCAGTTCTGGATCGTGGTGTACCGGCAGCGGGCGTTCTTCTTCACGATGATCTCGACGACCGCCGAGTGCAGCGAGTCCGACTGGTAGATCGGCGCGGTGCAGCCCTCGACGTAGTGCACGTACGCGCCCTCGTCGACGATGATCAGCGTCCGCTCGAACTGGCCCATGTTCTCGGTGTTGATCCGGAAGTACGCCTGCAGCGGGATCTCGACGTGCACGCCCTTGGGGACGTAGATGAACGAGCCGCCGGACCACACCGCGGTGTTGAGGGAGGCGAACTTGTTGTCACCGGGCGGGATGACCGTGCCGTAGTACTCCTTGAACAGCTCCGGGTGCTCCTTGAGCGCGGTGTCGGTGTCCAGGAAGACGACGCCCTGCTCCTCCAGGTCCTCGCGGATCTGGTGGTAGACGACCTCCGACTCGTACTGCGCGGCGACGCCGGCGACCAGGCGCTGCTTCTCCGCCTCGGGGATGCCGAGCTTGTCGTAGGTGTTCTTGATGTCCTCCGGCAGGTCCTCCCAGGACTGGGCCTGCTTCTCGGTGGACCTGACGAAGTACTTGATGTTGTCGAAGTCGATGCCGGAGAGGTCCGAGCCCCAGGTGGGCATGGGCTTCTTGCCGAAGAGCCGCAGGCCCTTCAGCCGGGTCTTCAGCATCCAGTCGGGCTCGGACTTCTTGCCTGAGATGTCCCGGACGACGTCCTCGGACAGGCCGCGCTTCGCGGCGGCGCCGGCCGCGTCCGAGTCGGCCCAGCCGTACTCGTAGCGTCCCAGGCCGTCGAGCTCGGGATGCTCCGAGGAAGCGGTCTCGATGGGCGCAGTCATGCGGGGTTCCTCCCGGATGTCGGTGGCTGCCTGCGAGCGTGGTGCTCGCGGATTTCGGGGACGAACGTCGTACACACCCCGTCGCCGTGGGCGATGGTGGCCAGACGCTGCACATGGGTGCCGAGCAAGCGGGAGAAGACCTCGGTCTCCGCCTCGCAGAGCTGCGGGTATTGCTCGGCGGTGTGCGCCACCGGGCAGTGGTGCTGGCAGAGCTGCTCGCCGGGGGCTCCGGGCGCGCTGCGCGCGGTGGCAGCGTACCCGTCCTCGGAGAGCAGCCGGGCGAGGGCCTCGACCCGGCTCTCGGCGGGCATGCCGGCCAGCTCCGCGGCGTACCGCTCGGCCTGCTCGGCGACCCGGTCGCGGGCGAAGGCGGCGACGGCCGCCTCACCTCGCACGCCGCCGCCCGCGCTCTGGGCGATCCAGCGCAGTGCGTCGGCGGCGAGCTGGTCGTACGCCTGGTCGAAGGCGTCGCGGCCGCAGTCGGTCAGGGCGAAGACCTTGGCCGGCCGGCCGCGCCCGCGGGTCCCGTAGACCCGCTGGTCGCGGGGTTCCACGATGCCCTCGGCGACGAGCACGTCGAGGTGCCGCCGGACGGCGGCGGGGGTGAGTTCGAGCCGGTGGGCCAGGTCGGCGGCGGTCGACGGGCCGTGGTCGAGGATGGAACGGGCCACGCGGTTGCGCGTCCCGTCACCGGGCACGGCGGCAGCGACGGCCGGCCCGGCCGCCTGGTCCTTCGCCGTGCTCCCACCCGGGTCCACGTTTTTCACAACGCCATTGTTGCTTAATTCGCCGGGATGCGACAAGCCGGGCCTCGATCACCGTGCGGTGGAATACATCACTTAGGGTTACCTAAGTTCCGTACGGGATCGGCCCACCCCCTGGCGTGAACCCTCCCGGGGCGGCGCCGGGCGGGCCCGCGGGCTCTTTAGACTCGCACTCATGCAACAGCCCACCACCGACGCGGCCGTCGCGGTGTCCGGCCTCGTCAAGCGGTACGGCGGGAAGACCGCCGTGGCCGGGCTCGACCTGACCGCCGCCCGCGGCGACGTCACCGCCGTCCTCGGCCCCAACGGCGCGGGCAAGACGACCACCGTAGAGATCTGCGAGGGTTACCGCCGCCCGGACGCCGGCACCGTCCGCGTCCTCGGCCGCGACCCCCTCGCCGACGCCGCCGAGCTGCGGCCCCGGGTCGGCGTGATGCTCCAGTCCGGCGGCGTCTACCCGGCCGCCCGCGCCGAGGAGATGCTGCGGCACGTCGCCCGGCTGCACGCCCACCCCCTCGACGTCGTCGCGCTGATCGAGCGGCTGGGCCTCGGCTCCTGCGGCCGCACCCCCTATCGCCGGCTCTCCGGCGGCCAGCAGCAGCGGCTCGCGCTGGCCATGGCCGTCGTCGGCCGCCCGGAGCTGGTCTTCCTCGACGAGCCGACCGCGGGCCTCGACCCGCAGGCCCGCCGCGCCACCTGGGAGCTGATCCGCGAGCTGCGCGCCGACGGGGTGTCCGTGGTGCTCACCACCCACCACATGGACGAGGCGGAACAGCTCTCCGACAAGGTCGCGATCATCGACGGCGGCCGGCTGCTGGTCGAGGGCACCCCGGAGGAGCTGTGCCGGGGCGGCGCGGAGAACACCATGCGCTTCACCGGCCGCGCGGGGCTCGACCTCGGCTCCCTGCTGAAGGCGCTGCCGACGGAGACCGCGGCGCTGGAGCTGGCCCCGGGCTCGTACCGGATAACAGGCGAGATCAACCCGGAACTGCTCGCCACGGTCACGACCTGGTGCGCGCAGAACGGGGTGCTGCCGGAGCAGATGACGGTGGAGCGGCGCACGCTGGAGGACGTCTTCCTGGAGCTGACGGGAAAGGATCCGCGCTCGTGAACCGCACCGTCCGGGGGTACGGGGGTCGCCCCCCGGGAGACCGCAGCCTGGAGCCGACGGGAAAGGATCCGCGCTCGTGAACCGCACCATCCGGGGGTACGGGGGTCGCCCCCCGGGAGACCGCAGCCTGGAGCCGACGGGAAAGGACCTGCGCGCATGAGTGCTCGGCAGGCGGGGACCGGCGTCTACGCGCCTCGTCCCGGGGCGGCGCCGCTGCGCCGCATGGTCGCCGCGCAGGCGGGGCTGGAGACCCGGCTGCTGCTGCGCAACGGCGAGCAGGTGCTGCTCACCATGATCATCCCGGCGGTGCTGCTGCTCCTCTTCAGCACGGTCGACGTCGTCGACACGGGACCCGGCCAGCGCGTCGACTTCCTCGCCCCCGGCGCCATCGCGCTCGCCGTCCTGGCCACCGCCTTCACCGGCCAGGCCATCGGCACCGGCTTCGACCGCCGCTACGGCGTGCTGAAGCGGCTCGGCGCCTCGCCGCTGCCGCGCGCCGGGCTGATGGCGGCGAAGGCGGCGGCGGTGCTGGCCACGATCGCGCTGCAGCTCGTGCTGCTCACTGCCATCGCGCTGGCCCTCGGCTGGTCACCGCGCGGCGGGGCCGGCGGGGCGCTCGCCGTGGTGCTGCTCGTCGCGCTGGGCACGGCCGCGTTCTCCGGTCTGGGGCTGCTGATGGCCGGCACGCTGCGCGCGGAGGCGACGCTCGCCGCGGCGAACCTCGTCTTCGTCCTGCTGCTGGTGGCGGGCGGCGTGATCGTGCCGCTGGAGAAGTTCCCCGACGGCGCCCGCGCGGTGCTCGAAGTGCTGCCCGTCGCGGCCCTGTCGGACGGGCTGCGGGACGTCCTCCAGCACGGCGGCGGCATGCCGTGGGGCGACCTGGGGCTGCTGGCCGGCTGGGCGGTGCTGGGGCTCGGGGCCGCCGCACGCTTCTTCCGCTGGGAGTGACCCGGCGCCGACCGGGCCTGACGGGCGTAGGGAAACGGGCGGCTCACCCCTCGTGAAACCGCGCACAAGGGGCGGCATACGATAGGCGCCGTGCTGAACCCCCTCGCCCACATCGCCGAGCGCTGGACCCCGACGCAGAAGACGGTCCGGCGCGCGACGCTCTCGGCACTGCTGATGAGCATCGTCATCGTCGTCACCGGGGGCGCCGTCCGGCTGACCGGCTCCGGGCTCGGCTGCGACACGTGGCCCAAGTGCTCGAACGACAGCCTGCTCGCGACGTCCGAGATGGGCGTGCACGGCGCCATCGAGTTCGGCAACCGGCTGCTCACGTACGTGCTGTGCGCCGCCGTCGGCTGGGCCATCGTCGCCGCCCGCGCCACCAAGCCGTGGCGCCGCGAGCTGACGCGGCTGGGCTGGGTGCAGTTCTGGGTGGTCATGGGCAACGCCGTCCTCGGCGGCGCCGCGGTGCTCACCGAGCTGAACCCGTACACCGTCGCCGCGCACTTCCTGCTCGCCACCGGGCTGATCACGATCACGTACCTCACCTGGCACCGCGCCCGCGAGGGCGACGGCGGGCCCGACCTGCTGGTCGGCGCGGTGGTGCGCCGGCTGACCCGGGCGCTGGTGGCGATGTCCGTGCTGCTGCTGGCCGCCGGCACCGTCGTGACCGGCACCGGGCCGCACGCGGGCGACTCCAGCGACGTGCCCCGGATGGGGTGGATCAGTTGGGACAACGCGGCGAAGCTGCACTCGTTCACGGCGTGGGCGGTGGTCGCGCTGACGATCGCGATCTGGGTGACGCTGAAGCTCGTCGACGGCCCGCCGGGGCCGGTGGCCCGCACCCGGGACCTGTTCCTGGTGCTGATGTCGCAGGCCGTCGTCGGCTACGCGCAGTACCTGACGGACGTGCCCGAATTCCTGGTCATGATCCACCTGTTCGGTTCGACGCTGGTGTGGATCGCGGTGCTCCGGGTGGTGGTCTCGCTGCGGCACCGGCCGGATGCCGTGCCCGCGGAGGTCCCGCCGCCGGCGGTGCCGGCGGAGGCACGGCCGGTGGGGTCCTCGGCGCCGTAGCGCCGCACCGCGCCGCTCGCGGGGCGGCCGGCCGCACCGCCGGTCAGCCGGTCTTCTCGTCCGCCCCGGGCTTCGGGGACACCGGGTCCGCGGCGGTCTCCGCCTTCTTCTCGCCGTCGTCCGCGGCCGAACCGTCCGCGGCGGCCGTCTCCGCACCGGACTCCGCGCCGGCGTCCGCGGCGGCAGCCCGAGGCTCCGGCGCGGTCTCCGGCTTCTTCCGCGCCACGCCCGGGTTCGGGTGGCCGCCCATCTGCATTCCGGCCATCCGCGTCCACTCGTACGGGCCGGTCCGTACCCCCGCCGCCAGGTCGCCGTCGAAGTCCTCCTGCAGCGCCACCCCCGCGGCCTCGGCCGCCGCCGTCGCGCTCCGCATGCTCGGCGCCACCAGGTCGCCCCACGTGCCGTCCGCCCCGACCAGCACCAGCCGGGCACCCGGCTCGCCGAGGTACGCGACCTGCCCCCGCGCGCCGCCGTGGCGGCCGGCGAAGGACTCGATCTGCCGGGTGAGCTTGCGGGTCCTGCGGTCGTCGTCGCTCATGCCGCAGATGCTACCCGCCGGTAAGTCGGCGCAGGAAGGGACTCAGCGCAGGAAGGGGTCGACGGCCACCGCGATGAACAGCAGCGACACATAGGTGATCGACCAGTGGAAGAGCCGCATCTCCTTGAGCTTCGCGCCCACGACGTCGTTCTTCGCCCGCCGCAGCAGCCCGTGCGCCTCGCGCAGCCACACCGCGCCGAGCACCGCGGCCACCACCGGGTAGAACCAGCCGGTGTAGCCCAGCGGCCACAGCAGCAGGGAGACGGCGACCATCACCCAGCTATAGGCGACGATCTGCCGCGCCACGACCTTGTTCGACGCCACCACCGGCAGCATCGGCACCTTGACGCGCGCGTAGTCGTCCTTGACCTTCATCGACAGCGGCCAGTAGTGCGGCGGCGTCCAGAAGAACATCACCAGGAAGAGGATCAGCGAGGCCCAGGAGACGGAGTTCGTCACCGCGGACCAGCCGATGGCGACCGGCATGCAGCCGGCGATGCCGCCCCAGACGATGTTCTGCGAGGTGCGCCGCTTCAGCAGCATCGTGTAGACGAGGACGTAGAAGAGGTTCGCGCCGAGCGCGAGCGCCGCCGACAGCGGGTTGACGAGTGTGGCGAACCACACGGTCGAGACCACCGTCAGGGCCAGGCCGAAGGCCAGTCCCTCGGCGGGCCGGACCATCCCGGTCACCAGGGGCCGCTGCTCGGTGCGGTGCATGAGCGCGTCGATGTCCCGGTCCAGGTACATGTTCAGCGCGTTGGCACCGCCGGCCGACAGGTAGCCGCCGATACAGGTGGCGAGCACCAGCCACAGGTCGGGCACGCCCTCGGCGGCCAGGAACATCACCGGAACGGTGGTGATCAGCAGCAGCTCGATGATGCGCGGCTTGGTCAGCGCCACGAACGCCTTGACCCGGGCACCGGTGGGCCGGTGCGCAGTGCCCTGCCCGAGTACCCCTGCGGGTCGGGATTCGACGGCCGTCACGGACACCTCTGCTCGCGGTCAAGGGATTTCTGTACGTCGTCACTGTAGACGCTGCGTATCGGCCCCCCACGCGGGGGGTGCCCCGTGTTGGGGCCGTGCGCACCGGCCCCGCGGCGCGTACCCGGGCGCCGTCCGGCAGGCGCAACCGGCCCGGCAACGGCAGTCTGGATTTCAGCGGGATAGGCTCGAAGGCGCCCGGTGCTTTCCGGTCGCCGGAGTTCCCGCCCGTGGAGAGAGGAGCCCTGAACAAGGGTGAGCACGCAGCCGACCACTGACTTCGAGTGGAACGAACTGGACGACCGCGCGGTGGACACCGCACGCGTCCTGGCCATGGACGCCGTACAGAAGGTCGGCAACGGCCACCCCGGCACGGCGATGAGCCTGGCCCCCGCCGCGTACACGCTCTTCCAGAAGGTGATGCGGCACGACCCCGCCGACCCGCAGTGGACCGGCCGGGACCGCTTCGTCCTCTCCGCGGGCCACTCGAGCCTGACCCTGTACACCCAGCTCTACCTGGGCGGGTTCGGCCTCGAGCTGGCCGATCTGGAGGCGTTCCGCACCTGGGGCTCCCAGACCCCCGGGCACCCCGAGTACGGGCACACCGCCGGCGTCGAGACGACCACCGGGCCGCTCGGCCAGGGCGTCGCCAACGCCGTCGGCATGGCGATGTCCGCGCGCTACGAGCGCGGCCTCTTCGACCCCGACGCCCCCGCCGGCACCTCCCCGTTCGACCACCACATCTGGGTGGTCGCGGGTGACGGCTGCCTCCAGGAGGGCATCTCGCACGAGGCGTCCTCGCTGGCCGGCCACCAGAAGCTGGGCAACCTCATACTCCTCTGGGACGACAACCACATCTCCATCGAGGGCGACACCGCCGCCGCCGTCTCCGAGGACACCGTCGCGCGCTACGAGGCGTACGGCTGGCACGTCCAGCGCGTCGCGCAGAAGCCGAACGGCGACCTCGACCCCGAGGCGCTGTACCGGGCGTTCCAGGAGGCCAAGGCCGTCACCGACCGGCCGTCGTTCATCGCGGCCCGCTCGATCATCGCCTGGCCGGCGCCGAACGCGCAGAACACCGAGGCCGCGCACGGCTCGGCGCTGGGCGCGGAGGAGGTCGCCGCGACCAAGCGGGTCCTCGGCTTCGACCCGGAGCAGCACTTCGAGGTCGACGGCGGCGTGCTCGCGCACGCTCGCGGCCTGGGCACGCGCGGCGCCGTGGCGCACGCCGAGTGGGACAAGCGCTTCGCCGCCTGGCGGCAGGCCGACCCCGAGCGCGCCGCCGAGTTCGACCGGATCCGCGCGGGCGAACTGCCCGCGGGCTGGGCGGACAAGCTGCCGTCGTTCCCCGCCGGCAAGGCCGTCGCGACCCGCAAGGCGTCGGGCGAGGTGCTGAAGGCGCTCGGCCCGGTGGTGCCGGAACTGTGGGGCGGCTCGGCCGACCTCGCCGGGTCCAACAACACGACCATCCCCGGCTCGACCTCGTTCCTGCCCGCCGACAACCCGCTGACCGACGCCGACCCGTACGGCAGGACCGTCCACAACGGGATCCGCGAGCACGCCATGGCCGCGGCCATGAACGGCATCACGCTGCACGGCAACACCCGTGTCTACGGCGGTACGTTCCTGGTCTTCTCCGACTACATGCGCAACGCGGTGCGGCTGTCGGCGCTGATGCACCTGCCGGTGACGTACGTGTGGACACACGACTCCGTCGGCCTCGGCGAGGACGGCCCGACCCACCAGCCGGTCGAGCACCTGACGAGCCTGCGCGCGATCCCCGGGCTGAACGTGGTCCGCCCGGCGGACGCCAACGAGACGGTCATCGCCTGGCGCGAGATCCTGCGCCGCTACACCAAGGAGTACGGCGTCGGCGCCCCGCACGGCCTGGCGCTGACCCGCCAGGGCGTGCCGACGTACGAGGCCAACGACGACACCGCCCGCGGTGGGTACGTGATGTTCGAGGCCGAGGGCCCCGGCGGCGAGGACGCCGAGCCGCAGGTCGTCCTCATCGGCACCGGCTCCGAGGTGCAGCTCGCGGTCGACGCCCGCGAGCAGTTGCAGGCCGAGGGCGTGCCGACGCGGGTGGTCTCGATGCCGTCCGTGGAGTGGTTCGACGAGCAGCCGAAGGAGTACCGCGACGCCGTGCTGCCGCCCGCGGTCAAGGCCCGGGTGGCGGTCGAGGCGGGCGTCGGGATGACGTGGCAGCGCTTCGTCGGGGACGCCGGACGCGTCGTCTCCCTGGAGCATTTCGGCGCCTCCGCCGACTACAAGGTCCTGTTCCGCGAGTACGGGCTCACCGCCGACGCCGTCGCCGACGCCGCCCGGGAATCCCTGCGGGCCGGAAGTCGCTGACGGTTACAGACGACACGATGTCAGGAGATGCAATACCGATGACCGACGCACTCGAGCGCCTCTCCGGTGAAGGCGTCGCGATCTGGCTCGACGACCTGTCCCGCAAGCGCATCACGTCCGGCAACCTCGCCGAACTGATCGACGAGAGCCACGTCGTGGGCGTGACCACCAACCCCACGATCTTCCAGAAGGCCATCTCGGCGGGCGACGGCTACGACGGCCAGCTCACGGACCTGGCCACCCGCGGCGTCACCGTCGAGGAGGCCGTCCGCATGATCACGACGGCCGACGTACGCGACGCGGCCGACGTGCTCCGCCCGGTGTTCGACGCCACCCAGGGGCAGGACGGCCGGGTCTCCATCGAGGTGGACCCGCGGCTCGCCCACCACACCGCCGCCACCGTCGCCGAGGCCAAGCAACTGGCCTGGCTGGTGGACCGGCCCAACATGTTCGTGAAGATCCCCGCCACCCGCGCCGGACTGCCCGCCATCACGGAGGTGCTCGGCAAGGGCATCAGCGTCAACGTCACGCTGATCTTCTCCCTGGAGCGCTACCGGGAGGTGATGGACGCCTTCCTCGCCGGCCTGGAGCAGGCGAAGGCCGCGGGCCTGGACCTGGCAGAGATCCGCTCGGTCGCCTCGTTCTTCGTCTCCCGCGTGGACACCGAGGTCGACAAGCGCATCGACGCCCTGGGCACCGACGAGGCGAAGGCGCTGCGCGGCAAGGCCGCCGTCGCCAACGCCCGGCTGGCGTACGAGGCGTACGAGGAGGTCTTCTCCTCTGACCGCTGGCTCGCGCTGGAGAAGGACGGCGCCCACAAGCAGCGCCCCCTGTGGGCGTCGACGGGCGTGAAGGACAAGGCGTACAAGGACACGCTCTACGTGGACGACCTGGTCGCCCCGGGGACGGTCAACACGATGCCGGAGTCCACGCTGCACGCCGTCGCCGACCACGGCGGGATCGAGGGCGACGCGGTGCGCGGCACGTACGCCGGGGCGCGCGCGGACCTCGACGCCCTGGAGAAGCTGGGCATCTCGTACGACGAGGTGGTCGGCCTGCTGGAGGACGAGGGCGTGGAGAAGTTCGCGAAGTCCTGGACCGATCTGCTCGACTCCACCCGGGTAGAGCTCGACCGCCGTGCACCGAAGGGGGCGTAGTCGACGGTGACCGGCTCTGACACCAACCCCCTGCGGGACCCGCAGGACCGGCGGCTGCCGCGGATCGCGGGTCCCTCGGGCCTGGTGATCTTCGGCGTCACCGGCGACCTGTCGCGCAAGAAGCTGATGCCCGCCGTGTACGACCTGGCGAACCGGGGGCTGCTGCCGCCGGGCTTCTCCCTGGTCGGCTTCGCCCGCCGGGAGTGGGAGGACGAGGACTTCGCGCAGGTCGTCCACGACTCGGTCAAGGAGCACGCGCGCACGCCGTTCCGCGAGGAGGTGTGGCAGCAGCTCTCCGAGGGCTTCCGGTTCGTCCAGGGCGACTTCGACGACGACGGGGCGTTCGAGCGGCTGCGCACCACCATCGAGGACCTGGACAAGGCGCGCGGCACCGGCGGGAACTTCGCGTTCTACCTCTCCGTGCCGCCGAAGTTCTTCCCGCTGGTCGTCCAGCAGCTCAAGGAGCACCGGCTGGCCGACCCGGCCGGTGACTCCTGGCGGCGCGCGGTCATCGAGAAGCCCTTCGGGCACGACCTGAAGAGCGCCGAGGAGCTCAACCGGATCGTCCACGAGGTCTTCGAGCCGGACCAGGTCTTCCGCATCGACCACTACCTCGGCAAGGAGACCGTCCAGAACATCCTGGCGCTGCGCTTCGCCAACACGATGTTCGAGCCGATCTGGAACCGGTCGTACGTGGACCACGTGCAGATCACCATGGCCGAGGACATCGGCATCGGCGGCCGCGCCGGCTACTACGACGGCATCGGCGCCGCCCGCGACGTCATCCAGAACCACCTGCTGCAACTGCTGGCGCTGACCGCGATGGAGGAGCCCACGGCCTTCGACGCGCAGGCGCTGGTGGCGGAGAAGACCAAGGCGCTGGAGTCGGTGCGGCTGCCGGAGGACCTGGGCCGGCACACGGTACGGGCGCAGTACACGGCCGGCTGGCAGGGCGGCGAGAAGGTGCGCGGCTACCTGGAGGAAGACGGCATCGACGCCCACTCCGGTACCGACACCTACGCCGCGATCAAGCTGGAGATCGACAACCGCCGCTGGGCGGGCGTGCCGTTCTACCTGCGCGCCGGCAAGCGGCTCGGCCGCCGGGTGACGGAGATCGCCGTCGTCTTCCAGCGGGCGCCGCACCTGCCGTTCGACACCACCGACACCATGGAGCTGGGCCAGAACGCCCTGGTGATCCGCGTCCAGCCGGACGAGGGCATCACCGTGCGGTTCGGCTCCAAGGTGCCGGGCACGTCGATGGAGGTGCGGGACGTGACCATGGACTTCGCCTACGGCGAGTCCTTCACCGAGTCCAGCCCCGAGGCGTACGAGCGGCTGCTGCTCGACGTGCTCCTCGGCGACGCGAACCTCTTCCCGCGGCCCCAGGAGGTCGAGCTGTCCTGGAAGATCCTCGACCCGATCGAGGAGCACTGGGCGAAGCACGGCAAGCCCGCGTCGTACACCGCGGGCACCTGGGGGCCGAAGGCGGCGGACGAGATGCTGGCACGAGACGGACGGAGCTGGCGGCGGCCATGAACATCGACCTCACCGAGACCACCTCGGCCCAGATCAACGCCGCGCTCGTGGGCGCCCGGCGGGCCACCGGCACGCCGGCGGTCGGGATGGTACTCACGCTGGTGATAGTCACCGACGAGGGCAACCACTACGACGCGCTCAAGGCCGCCAGCCAGGCGTCCAAGGAGCACCCGTCGCGGATCCTGGTCGTCATCAAGCGGCCGGGGCGCTCGCCGCGCGAGCGCGCGCTGGCACGGCTGGACGCGGAGGTGCGCGTCGGCAACGAGACGGACACCGGCGAGACGGTGCTGCTGCGGCTGCACGGCGAGCTGGCGGGGCACCCGGAGAGCGTCGTGCTGCCGCTGCTGCTGCCGGACGCGCCGGTGGTGGTGTGGTGGCCCGAGGACGCGCCGGACAACCCGGCGGAGGACCTGCTCGGCCGGCTCGCCACCCGCCGCATCACGGACGCGGCGGCCTGCGAGGACCCGGTCGGCGCGCTGCGGCAGCGGGCCACGGCGTACGCGCCGGGGGACACCGACCTGGCGTGGACGCGGATCACGCCGTGGCGCAGCATGCTGGCGGCGGCGCTCGACCAGCGGCACGCGGCCATCGAGTCGGCGGTGGTGGAGGGCGAGGAGTACAACCCCTCCTCGGAACTGCTGGCGCTGTGGCTGGCCGAACGGCTGCGGGTGCCGGTGGAGCGCACCGGCTCGCCGGGCCCCGGGCTGACCGCGGTGCGGCTGCTGACGACGGACGGCGTGATCTGCCTCGACCGGCCGAACGGCGCGCTGGCGGAGCTGGCGGTGCCGGGGCAGCCGGAGCGGCACGTGGCGCTCAAGCGGCGCACGACGGCGGAGCTGATCGCGGAGGAGCTGCGGCGGCTCGACCCCGACGAGGCGTACGCGCACGCGGTGGCGTACGGCGTGGAGCGGCTGGCGCCCGCGGGGGCCGTGGAGGCTGACGTAGCGGAGGCGGAGGCAGAGGCGGAAGCCGAGGCCGGGAAGGCGAAGAAGGCGGCGCAGAAGAAGCAGCCGGCGAAGAAGGCCGCGGCGAAGTCCTCGTCGGCGAAGTCGTCGTGAACGGGGCGCCGTGAGCACACCGCAGATCGTCGTCCACCGCGACAAGGAGCTGATGGCCCAGGCGGCCGCCGCCCGGCTGATCACGAAGGTCGTGGACGCGCAGTCCGCCCGGGGCGCGGCGTCGGTCGTGCTCACGGGCGGCCGCAACGGCAACGGCCTGCTGGCGGCGCTCGCCGCCGCCCCGGCCCGTGACGCGGTCGACTGGTCGCGGCTGGACCTGTGGTGGGGCGACGAGCGCTTCCTGCCCGCGGGCGACCCCGACCGCAACGCGACCCAGGCCCGGGAGGCGCTGCTGGACGCGGTGCCGCTCGACCCCGCGCGGGTGCACGAGATGCCGGCGGCGCAGGCGGAGTTCGGCGCCGACGCGGACGCGGCGGCGGCGGCGTACGCGCGTGAACTGGCCGCCGCGGCCCGGCCGGAGGACCACGGTCCGGTGCCGGCGTTCGACGTGCTGCTGCTGGGCGTGGGCCCGGACACGCACGTCGCGTCGCTCTTCCCCGAGCTGCCGGGGGTACGGGAGACGGAGCGCACGGTCGTCGGCGTCCACGGGGCGCCGAAGCCGCCGCCCACGCGGATCTCGATGACGCTGCCGGCGATCAGGGCGGCGCGGGAGGTGTGGCTGCTGGCGGCGGGCGAGGACAAGGCCCGGGCGGCGGCGATGGCGCTGTCGGGCGGGGGCGAGATCCAGGCTCCCGCCGCGGGCGCCCGCGGCCGTACCCGCACCCTCTGGCTCCTGGACCGCCCCGCCGCGGCCCTGCTCCCCCCGGCGCTGTACCCGCCGGCGTCGCCGTAGCGGGCGGGCCCGCAGGCGGCGAGTCCGGCGCCCCCGCGGCCGGGCCCCGCGTCAGAGCATCGCGCGGGCCAGTGCCACCGCGCCCGCCAGGCCGTCCGGGACCGGGGCCGGGGTCACGTCGTACGGGCGCATGCGGGCCGTGAAGCGCGGCAGGAGGGGGCCCGCGGGCGCGAGGAGGGCGCCGGTGGTGACCAGGGGTTCGCCGGGCGCGGGGGCGAGGACGGCGACCGTCTGCGCGAGGTGGTCCGCGGCCTCGTCGAGGATCGCCCCGGCCACCGCGTCACCGGCCGCGGCGGCCCGTACGACCACCGGGCACAGCCGCGCGATCTCCACCGGCGCCCCCGCGAACCCGGCATCCACCAGCGCGATCCGTGCCACCGGATCCGCCTTGTGCGGCGGGGCGGCGGAGTCCCGCTCCCATACGCGCCCCGCTCCCCCGTCTTCCGCAGCCCGCTCCGCACCCCCTCCGCGTGCCCCGAGCGCCCTCTCCCCCCGCTCTCCCCCGCCCGTCGCCGCCGTCAGCAGCCCCACCAGCGCCGTCGCCGGGCCCCTGCCGTCCAGGGAGCGCAGCGCCGCTCGCAGCGCCTGCCGGGCGATCCAGAAGCCGCTGCCCTCGTCGCCCAGGAGCCAGCCGTGGCCGTCGATCGTCGCCGTCTGCCGCCGGCCCGCGACCCGGGCCGCCGACGCGCCCGTGCCGGCGATCGCGACCAGCCCCGCCGACGGTGCGCCCGGACCCGCCGCGAAGGCGATCTCGGTGTCGCCGCGGATCTGCACCGGCACCGCCCGGACCCCGCCGAGGCGCAGCGCCGTGCGGAGGGCCGCGTGCGCCACCCGCGTGCCCACGTCGTCCGGGTTGCGGGGCTCCGCGCCGGCGACGCCCGCGACCACGGCCGCGATCCGCCCCGTACCCGCCGCCTCCGCCAGCGGCGCCACGCACGCCGCCAGCCGGGACGTCAGCACCTCCGGCAGCACCGAGCGCGGGTTTCCCGCCCCCGCCGACGCCGTACGCAGCACTCCGCCGCCCGCCGCGGGCGCGAGCGCCGCGCGGATCCTCGTCCCGCCCACGTCGATGCCGATGACCAGCTTCTCCACTGCCCGCTCCCGGTGGTCGGCCCCGCGCCGCGCCCTTGACGCGCCGCGCGCGACTGCCTGAGATTGACCCCGCGTACGGCACGTTGTCCAGACCACTCCCCGGGAGCACCGATGACCCTCAAGCCGATCAGCGCAGCCGCCTTCACCGCCGCGGCCCTGGCCTCACTCCGGCGGGTGGCCGAGGGGCAGCGCGCCGAGGTCGGCGCCGCCGCGACGGTGTTCGCCGACGCGCTGGGCGGCGACGGCGTGATCCAGGCGTTCGGCACCGGGCACTCGGAGTCGCTGGCGACGGAGATCGCCGGCCGCGCCGGCGGCTTCGTACCGACGAACAAGATCGCCCTGCGGGATCTCGTGATCTACGGCGGCGAGCCCCCCGCGCTGCTCTCCGACGCCAAGCTGGAGCGCGACCCCGCCACCGCCCGCAGGCTGTACGAGCTGGCCGCACCGCACCCCGGGGACGCCTTCGTCATCGCCTCGAACTCCGGCATCAACGGCTGCGTCGTGGAGATGGCCGCGATCGTCAAGGAGCACGGGCACCCGCTCGTCGCGATCACCTCGCTGTCCCACGGCACCCGCGCCGAGTCCCGGCACCCCTCCGGCAAGCGGCTGACCGACCACGCCGACGTGGTGCTCGACAACGGCGCCCCCTTCGGCGACTCCGTGCTCACGCTGCCCGGTGGCGGTACGGCCTGCGCGGTGTCGTCGATCACCGGCGCCCTGCTGGTGCAGCAGGTCGTCGCCGAGGCGATCCGGCTGCTGCTGGAGCGGGGCACGACGCCGCCGGTGTACCTGTCGGCGAACATCCCCGAGGGCGACGCGCACAACGGCGCCCTGGAGGCGCGCTACGCGGGCCGGATCCGCCGCGGGGCGTAGCGCAGCAGCACCAGCGCCGAGTCGTCGTGCAGCTCGGGCGCCCAGTCCGTCAGGTCGCGCCGCAGCGCCGCGAGCACGTCCGCGGGCGGCCGCTTGCGCGGCGCGCCGGCGTAGCGCTCCGCCAGCGGGAAGAACTCGCCCGCCGCGCTGCGCGCCTCCTGCACGCCGTCGGTGGTCAGCAGCAGCTCGTCGCCCTCGGCGAGGGCCATGGTGGTCTCCTCCGCGTCCTCAAGGAACCTCGACAGGCCGAGGCCCAGCGGCGGCCCGCCCTGCAGCTCGGTCTCGCGTACGCGGCCCGCGGCGCTGCGCAGCAGCGGCGGGGGGTGGCCGTGGCTGAGGATCCGGCACAGCCCCTCGCCGGAGATCGTGAGCAGCAGCACGGTGGCGAAGCCCTCGGGGCCGCCGTCGCGCGCCAGGCTGCGGTCCATGCGGGCGGCGATCCGGTCCAGCTCCGGCTCCTCGTGCGCGGCCTCGCGGAAGACGCCGATGGCCATGCCGGTGGTGGGGACGACGCCGAGGCCGTGGCCGCGTACGTCGCCGATGACGACACGGATGCCCCAGCGGGTGACGAGCACCTTGTAGAAGTCGCCGCCGATCATCGCCTCGTCCGTGGCGGAGCGGTACGAGTGCGCCACGTCGAGCGGCCCGGCGCGGGCGGGCGGCGCGGGCAGCAGGGCCTGCTGCGCCGCGTTGGCGACCCGGATGACGCTGGTGAGCCGCTGCTCGCGGGCGAGGCGCTCGCGGTACACGACGAGCCCGACCACGGTGGCGCAGGCGACGGCGAGGATGCCGGACCAGAAGCCGAGGTCGAGTTCGCGGAAGTTCCACCAGCTCAGCGCGGTGCCGATGGCCAGCGCACCGGCACCGGCGACGAGGATCGCCCGCCGGGTGCCGTTGACCGCGACGAACACCGGCAACACGGCGAACAGGGCCTCCAGCGTGTGGCCCTGTTCCGCCGCGATGTCCACGACGGTGGCCGCCGCCAGAAAGACCCCCGTGACCCAATAGGAGGTCCCGCGCAGCCACCGCATCCCTCCAGGCTGCCGCGCGGAACCCGGCCCCGCCAGCAGAACGCCGCCGAACGCCGCAGGTCAGCGCCGTTCGGCGGCCCTCGGTGCGGTCAGCGCCCGCGCAGCGCCCGGTAGGCGTCGACCAGCGCGAGGGTCGAGCCGTCGAGCCCGGGGACCGCCGTGCCGTCCGCCAGCGCCGGCTCCAGCCGCTTGGCCAGCACCTTGCCCAGCTCGACGCCCCACTGGTCGAAGGAGTCGATGTCCCACACCGCGCCCTGCACGAAGACCTTGTGCTCGTAGAGCGCGACGAGCTGCCCCAGCACCGAGGGCGTGAGCCCGTCGGCCAGGATCGTCGTCGTCGGGTGGTTGCCCGGGAACGTGCGGTGCGGCACCTGCGCCTCGGGCACGCCCTCGGCCGCCACCTCCGCCGCCGTCTTGCCGAAGGCGAGCGCCTGGCCCTGGGCGAAGAGGTTGGCCATCAGCAGGTCGTGCTGCCCGGTCAGCTCGCCCAGCTCGGGGACCGGCCGGGCGAATCCGATCAGGTCGGCGGGGATCATCTTGGTGCCCTGGTGCAGCAGTTGGTAGTAGGCGTGCTGGCCGTTGGTGCCGGGCGTGCCCCAGACCACGGGCCCCGTCTGCCAGCCGACACGCGCGCCCTCGCGGTCGGTGGCCTTGCCGTTGGACTCCATGTCGAGCTGCTGCAGATAGGCGGTGAACTTCGACAGGTAGTGGCTGTACGGGAGCACGGCGTGCGACTGCGCGTCGAAGAAGTTGCCGTACCAGATGCCGAGGAGGCCCAGCAGCAGCGGCGCGTTCTCCTCCGGCGGCGCCGTGCGGAAGTGCTCGTCGACGAGCCGGAAGCCGGCGAGCATCTCGCGGAAGGCGACCGGGCCGATGGCCACCATCAGGGACAGGCCGATGGCCGAGTCGTACGAGTAGCGCCCGCCGACCCAGTCCCAGAACTCGAACATGTTGTCCGTGTCGATGCCGAACTCGGCCACCTTTGCCGCGTTGGTCGACAAGGCGACGAAGTGCTTGGCGACCGCCTCGTCGCCGGCGCCGAGGCCCGCCAGCAGCCAGCGCTTCGCGGCGGTGGCGTTGGTGATCGTCTCGATGGTGGTGAAGGTCTTGGAGGCGATGACGAACAGCGTGGTCTCGGGGTCGAGGTCGCGCACCGCCTCGTGCAGGTCGGCGCCGTCGACGTTGGAGACGAAGCGGACCGTCAGATCCCGCTCGGTGTAGGCGCGCAGCGCCTCGTACGCCATGGCCGGGCCCAGGTCGGAGCCGCCGATGCCGACGTTGACGACGGCCCGCACCGGCTTGCCGGTGTGGCCGCGCCAGTCGCCGGAGCGGACCCGGTCGGCGAAGGTGGTCATCCGGGTCAGCACGTGGTGCACGCCGGGCACCACGTCCACGCCGTCCACCTCCACGGACTCGGCGCTGGGCGCGCGCAGCGCGGTGTGCAGCACCGCGCGGTCCTCGGTGATGTTGATCTTCTCGCCCCGGAACATGGCGTCGCGCAGCTCGGCGACACCGGTCGCGGCGGCCAGTTCCCGCAGCAGCCGCAGGCTCTCGTCGGTGACGAGGTGCTTGGAGTAGTCCAGGTAGAGGTCGCCGACGCGGAGCGTGTACCGGCGGCCGCGCTCGGGATCGGCGGCGAACAGCTCGCGCAGGTGCGTGGCGCCGAACTCCTCGCGGTGCTTGGCGAGTGCGTGCCACTCGGGGGTCTGGTCGAGCCTGGTGCGTGACGTGGTGTCGGCCATGCCGTCCAACCTAATTGATCCCGGAGCGCGCCGCCGGTCCGAGCGCGACCACCCCGAGGCCGGTGAGGACGGCCGCCGCCAGCGCCGGGGTGTTCTCCCCGAGCGAGCCGGCGAGCACCCCGCCGAGCACGGCGCCGAGCGGCACCGCGGAGATCGACAGGGTACGGAACGCGGCGCTGGTCCGGCCGACGGCCCCGGCGGGGCTGCGCCGCTGCAGGACGGTGATCTCGGTGGCGGTCCACAGCATCCCGGCGAAGCCGAGGACGGCGAGCGCGGCGCCGGCCGCGGGAAGGCTGCGTACGGTGCCGAAGGCCGTCAGGCACGCCGCCTGGGCCAGGCCCGCCCAGAGCAGGGTGCGCGGGGCGCCGAGGGCGGCAGCGACCCGGCCCGCGGCCATGCCGCCGGTGACGCTGCCGATGCCGTACGCGGTGAGCGCCAGGGCGTAGCCGGTGGTGCCCGCGCCGAGCCAGCCGGTCAGGTGCAGCACGAGGGTGGCGACGAGGGCGCCGAACCCGGTGTTGGCGACGACGGTGGCCGCGCAGACGCCCCGGAGCACCGGGTCGCCCCACAGCGCGCGCAGCCCGTCGGCGACGTCCCGGCGCAGCGGCGTCCTGGGCCGCCCGGCGCCCGGCCCGCGCCGCCGCGGCAGGCCGGCGACCAGGACGGCGGCCAGCAGGTACGAGGCGGCGTCCACGGCGTACGGCACGGCCGCCCCGGCGCCGACGAGCACGGGCACCAGCGGCGTACCGGCGAAGCGGTGCACGGCCTCCTGGCCGGCCAGCAGCCGCCCGTTCGCGGTGCCGAGGGCCGCGGTGGGCACGACGGCGGGCAGCAGGGCGGTGGCGGCGTTGTCGAAGACCGTCTGGAGCGCGGTGAGCGCAAAGGCGAGGACGAGGAGCAGGGCGATGCCGGCCCGGTCCTGCCACACCGCGAGCGCGAACGCGGCCATGAGGAGTCCGCGCAGCACGTCCGTGATCCACATCGCGCGCCGCTGGTCGACCCGGTCGGCCAGCGCGCCGCCGATCAGCCCGAAGAGCAGCCAGGGCAGGAAGCCGCAGGCGGTGACGAGCGCGACGAGCAGCGCGGAGTCGGTCAGCTCGACGGCGAGGAGCGGCAGCGCGGCGCCCCGCAGGGCATCGCCGAAGCGGGAGACGACGGCGGCGGACCACAGCCGCCCGAAGCCGCCGCGCCAGGCCGGTGCCGCGGTCTGCCGCGGGTGGGTGGTCTCGGGTCGCATGCCGGGACCGTAGGTACGCGGGTGTCCGGGGCACCTCGGGCGGTTGCCCTATCCGCCGCCTCAGATCGGGCGGCCGGTCCCGCGGCGTGACGGCTCGGCGCGCGCAACGGCGCGCTGCCGGTACCGGTGCCGGCGTGGGTGCCGGAGAAGAAGGAGAGCGCCGCCGGCGCGGCTCGGGCGGCTCGGCAGGGCCGGGGGCCGCCCGCTGGCTCGGCCGGGGTCAGATCTCGCCGCGGAGCTTGGCGAGGGCCTCGGCGAGGATGGCCTCGCCGTCGGCGTCGCTGCGCCGCTCGCGCACGTACGCGAGGTGCGTCTTGTACGGCTCGGTGCGCGGCGGGTCCGGCGGGTTGTCCCGGTCCTGGCCCGCCGGGAAACCACAGCGCGGGCAGTCCCAACTGTCCGGGATCTGTGCGTCGGTGGCGAAGCTGGGTCGGGTCTCGTGCCCGTTGGAGCACCAGAAGGAGACGCGCAGGCGCGGCGCTGACTCGCCCCGCTCCGCCTCCCCCATCGGCCCGGCGCCGACCCGGCTTCCACGGATCGCGTTGCCACTTGCCACGGTCGTAACTCCCTGCGTGAAATGCGGCGAGGCATCGTCGGCGACCCCGCCGCGGGCGCCCTAGTCTACGTACCGCCAGTCGCCGTGGTGGCTCAGCCGTCGAACTTCATCAGCAGGCCCAGCACGACGATGATGGCGAACCAGATCAGGCCGACGACCACGGTGATCCGGTCCAGGTTGCGCTCGGCGACGGAGGAGCCGCCGACAGAGGACTGCATGCCGCCGCCGAACATGTCGGACAGGCCGCCGCCCTTGCCCTTGTGCATGAGGACGAGCATCATCAGCAGCCCGCTGAAGATGATCAGGGCGATGGAGAACGCCACGGTCACGGCTTTTCCAACTCTCTCGGTGACGGACGGATACGGAAGGAGGCCGGTGCAGTCATCCTGCGTGACCGGCCCCCGACAGCCTACGACGAACAGGCGGCCCGGGCCTACTCCCCGGTCGGCGGGAAGAGGCCCGGGGCCGCGGAGCTCACTGGTCGCGGAAGCGGACGATCTTGACGAACTCGTCGGCGTCCAGCGAAGCGCCGCCGATCAGCGCGCCGTCCACGTCGGGCTGCGCCATGATCGCCGCGACGTTGCCGCTCTTGACGGAGCCGCCGTACTGGATGCGTACCGCGGCCGCCACCTCCTCGCCGTACAGCTCCGCCAGCCGCTGCCGGATCGCGCCGCAGACCTCCTGTGCGTCGTCAGGCGTGGCGACCTCGCCGGTGCCGATGGCCCACACCGGCTCGTACGCGACGACGATGCTCTCCGCGTCCGCGGCGCTCACGCCCTTCAGTGCCCCGTCGAGCTGCGCCAGGGTGTGCGCGACCTGCTCGCCGGCCTTGCGCACCTCCAGGCCCTCGCCGATGCACAGGATCGGCGTGATGCCGTACTTGAACGCGGCCTTGACCTTGGTGTTGACGAGCGCGTCGTCCTCACCGTGGTACTGCCGCCGCTCGGAGTGGCCGACGACGACGTACGTGCAGTGGAGCTTGGCCAGCATCGGGCCCGAGACATCGCCCGTGTACGCGCCGGCGTCGTGCGGCGAGATGTCCTGGGCGCCGTACTTGATCTTGAGCTTGTCGCCGTCCACGAGCGTCTGCACCGAGCGCAGATCGGTGTACGGCGGCAGGACGGCGACCTCGACGGCCTCGTAGTCCTTGTCGTGGAGCGCGAACGCGAGCTTCTGGACGTGCGCGATGCCCTCGAGGTGGTTGAGGTTCATCTTCCAGTTGCCCGCCATGAACGGGATACGGGTCGGCTTGTCGTTCATCGTTACGGGTCAGTCCTCCAGTGCGGCGAGGCCGGGGAGCGTCTTGCCCTCGAGGTATTCGAGGCTGGCGCCGCCACCGGTCGAGATGTGGCCGAACGCATTCTCGTCGAAGCCCAGGATGCGGACCGCGGCGGCGCTGTCACCGCCGCCGACGACGGTGAACGCGGCGCTGTCCACCAGGGCCTGCGCGACCGCGCGGGTGCCCTCGGCGTAGTCGGGGTGCTCGAACACGCCCATCGGCCCGTTCCAGAAGACCGTGGCGGCGTCGGCGATCTTCGAGGCGAAGAGCCGGCCGGACGCCGGGCCGATGTCCAGGCCCAGCACGTCGCCGGGCATGGCGTCCGCCGGTACGGTCACGGGCTCGGTCGGCGCCTGCGCCTTGACGTCCGGGAACTCCCGGGCGGCGACGACGTCGACGGGGAGCACGAACTCCACGCCGAGTCGCTCGGCCCGGGCCAGGTACTCCTGGACCGCGGGCACCTGCTCCTCCTGGAGCAGGCTGGAGCCGACCTCGTACCCCTTGGCCTTGAGGAAGGTGTACGCCATGCCGCCGCCGATGAGGATGCGGTCGGCCTTCTCCAGCAGGTGGTCGATGACCCCGAGCTTGTCGGAGACCTTGGCGCCGCCGAGCACGACCGCGTACGGCCGCGCGACGTCCTCGGTGAGCTTGCGCAGCACGCCCACCTCGGCGGCGATGAGGTAGCCGACGCAGTGCGGCAGCCGGGCGGGCAGGTCGTACACCGAGGCGTGCTTGCGGTGCACGGCGCCGAAGCCGTCGCCCACGTACACGTCGGCCAGTTGGGCCAGCTCGTCCGCGAACGCGCCGCGCTCGGCATCGTCCTTCGCGGTCTCGCCGGGGTTGAACCGCAGGTTCTCGAGCAGCGTGACCTCGCCGTCGCCGAGCCCGGCGACGGTGGCCTTCGCGCTGTCGCCCACGGTGTCCGTGGCGAACTCCGCCTTCTTCGCGGAGTCGCCGAGCAGTTCGCCCAGCCGGCGCGCCACCGGCGCGAGCGAGAACGCCGGGTCCGGCGCGCCCTTGGGGCGGCCGAGATGGGAGGCGACGACCACCCTGGCGCCGGCCTCGGCCAGCTTGGCGATCGTCGGGACGACGGCGCGGATGCGGCCGTCGTCGGTGATGGTGGTGCCGTCCAGCGGCACGTTGAGGTCCGCGCGGACGAAGACCCGCTTGCCGGCGATGCCTTCGCCGAGGAGGTCGTCGAGCGTCTTCATGGAGACTCCTGCATCACTGCTGACACCGCCCGCACACCGCCGCGGAGCGGCGCGCGCGGCGGCCTGGTCGTCGGAACGAGCGAGGCCCCGCCGCCTGTGGCGGCCGGGCCCCGGCCCACGTGGGCTGCCCGGGGAGCCGCGGCCCCCCGGCCAGGCGGCTGCGTCGCCTCAGAGGCGCTCGCCGACGAAGGTGGTGATGTCGACCAGGCGGTTGGAGTAGCCCCACTCGTTGTCGTACCAGCCGACGATCTTGACCTGCTTGCCCTGCGCCATGGTCAGCAGGGAGTCGAAGGTGCAGGACGGCGCGGTGTTGACGATGTCCGAGGAGACGATCGGGTCCTCGGTGTACTCCAGGATGCCCTTGAGCTGGCCCTCGGCGGCCTTCTGGTACGCGGCGTTGACCTCGTCCCTGGTGACCTCGCGGCTCAGCTCGACCACCAGGTCGGTGACGGAGCCGGTGGGCACCGGCACGCGCATCGCGATGCCGTCCAGCTTGCCCTTGAGCTGCGGCAGGACCAGCGCGGTGGCCTTCGCGGCGCCGGTGGTGGTCGGGATGATGTTCTCCGCGGCGGCGCGGGCGCGGCGCAGGTCCTTGTGCGGGAAGTCCAGGATGCGCTGGTCGTTGGTGTAGGCGTGGACGGTGGTCATCATGCCCTGCACGATGCCGAAGTTCTCGTCCAGCACCTTCGCCATCGGCGCGACGCAGTTCGTCGTACACGAGGCGTTGGAGATGATGTTGTGGGCGGCCGCGTCGTAGGAGTCCTCGTTGACCCCCATCACGATCGTGATGTCCTCGCCCTTGGCGGGCGCGGAGATGATGACCTTCTTCGCCCCGGCGTCCAGGTGCTTCTTGGCGTCCTCGGACTTGGTGAAGATGCCGGTGGACTCGATGACGATGTCCACGCCCAGATCGCCCCAGGGCAGGTTCGCCGGGTCGCGCTCGGCGAGCATCTTGATGGGGCGGCCGTCGACGGTGATGGCGTCGGCGGTGTGGCTCACCTCGGCCTTGAGCTTGCCGAGCAGCGTGTCGTACTTCAGCAGGTGTGCGATGGTCGCGGCGTCACCCAGGTCGTTGAACGCCACGACCTCGATGTCCGCACCCTGCTCCAGGATGGCGCGGAAGTAGTTGCGGCCGATGCGGCCGAAGCCGTTGATGCCTACGCGGATCGTCACGAACCGATCTCCTCGTTGGTACGCCGGTCCTTCATCGACCGGTGCTCTGACTGGGAATCCCCGACCACTGCCGACCCTACCGCTTCCGAACCCGGGCGGCGGCCCGGACCCCGCCGGTGACGCGGACGGCGGCCCGTACCCCCCGGTAGGGCTACGGGCCGCCGCCGCGATCCGGCGTCGCCGCCGGTCAGCGGGCCTGTGTCAGCGCCTCAGATGGGACAGTGCGCGGCTCAGAAGAGCGGCGCGGGCGGGCTTGTCCGCGAGGTGCTCGACCCCGAACCCGACGAGCACGGTGTCGCGGGTGGAGACGGCCGCGTAGCTCTCGAAGAGCTTGCCGCTACGGGCCCAGTCGGCGGCGGCCGCGGGGCTGCCGGGCGGCGGTCCGGGCGCGGTCCAGGCGCCGAGTCCGCTCTCGAAGCCCTCGGTGTCGCGCTCGGTGCCGCCGACCACCACGGCGGTGTCGTCGGCGAAGAGGCCGCTGCCGCCGGTGCCCGGGTCGGTGACGTACGACAGGGACAGCTCGACCTGCCTGCCGGCGTAGGCGGAGAGGTCGTACGAGACCTCCCGCCAGCCGCCGGAGGAGTCCGTCAGGCCGTGCCAGGCGCCGCTGGTGCCGCTCGCGGTGCAGCCGTCCGCGCCCTGGGTGAGGTACTGGCGCAGGAACGGGTGGGCCTGGATGAAGAAGCCCTGGCCGCACTCCTCGGGCACCCGGTCCGTGGTGGCGCCGCCGGCCTCCGGCAGCGTCGTCCAGTCGTCCCCGCCCGCGGTGCGGGCCTCCAGCAGGACGAAGTCGTAGCCGGCCTCGGTGTCCCAGTTGAGCGCCGTGCGCAGCGCGGGCGCCTCGGCGGCGGTGACGCCGGCGAGGTCCACGGTGCGGGTGAGGCGCTGCCAGTCGTTGTTCTCGTGCTCGGCGATCGCCATCCACTCGCCCTCGTACGGGGCATAGGGGTTGACGCCGCCCTCGTACGCCCCGGCCTGCGCGGAGTCGAACTGCGGGAACTCCGCGGGCGGTAGCGCGTCGGAGGTGACGGTGTACGCGCCGGCGCCGTCCAGCGGGTTGCCCGCGGCGTCGCCGAGGGCGCCGATGGCGCCGCCGAGCGCGCCGGCGCCGGTGAAGCCGTCGGGTCCCACGGTGGCGGAGCGGGAGTAGGCGCCCAGGTAGTACTGGCTGAAGTCGTCCGTCTGCGCCCGGCCGACGAGCGCGTCGCCGCCGGCCTGCTCGCCGGCCTCGACCAGCTTGCCGCCCTCGTTGAGGTAGGCGCGCAGGGCGAGTTGGGTGTCGCCGCCGGGGGCGTCGGCGCCGGTGTAGTGGACGACGCTGCGGAAGTGGCCGAGGACGCCGAGGGCGTGCGGCGGGCCCTGGGTGGCGACGTCCCAGACGGCGGCGGAGCGGCCGGAGGCGCGCAGGGCGTCGACGTACGCGCCGGCGTGCCGGGCCTTCGCGCCCTCCTCGGCGACGACGAGGGTGTCGGCGCGGGGGCGTTCGGCGACGGTGAAGGTGAAGTGCTCGCTGGCGGTGCGCTTGCCGGCGCGGGTGCGGCCGGTGAACCAGACCTCGACCTCGTCGCCGGGCTCGACGTCCTCGACCTCGGCGCGGTACTCGTCGAAGAGGATGTTGTCCTCGCCGCCGTAGGTCTCGCCGCCCTTCCAGGAGCCGACGTCCTCGTCACGGGTGCGGCCGCCGTTGACGCGGTAGTTCAATTCCTTGTCCCGTACGGACTTGCGGGCGACGACGGAGACCTCCTGGTCGGCCTCGTCGCGGTCGCGGGCGTAGGAGACGGCGAAGTCGTCGACGGTGAAGTCGGGGGCCTCGATGCCGACGGAGGACGCCGGCTGGTCGGGGTGGGCGGCGGTCTCGGCGACGGAGAGGGCGAAGGGGATGTTCTTGGCGAACTCGTCCTGGATCAGCTTCTCGTCGTCGGGGAAGTTGAAGCCCGACTGGCAGTCGCGCGGGTTCCAGGGGTCGTCGGGGTCGAGCGCGGAGGCGGTCTGGCAGGTCGTCATCTCCGGGGTGAACATCATCATCCCGTTGACGTTGGCGGCGTGGCCGTCCGCTTCGCCGTTGGTGGTGTACAGCTCGGAGGAGACCTGGGGGCGGTAGCCGGGGACGGCGGAGTTCTCCGGGGTGCCGGCGAGGGCGCGGTAGAGCACGTCGTCGGGGGTGTCGGTGGCGACCTGCCAGCCGACGCCGTAGAGGATCAGCTCGGCGGCGGAGTGGTAGTTGATCCCGTACTCGAAGCCGATGCGCTTCTGGAAGGCGTCGATGGCGCGGGTCTCGGGCTCGGAGCCGGGGCCCGCGCCGCGGTAGGTCTCGCTGCGCGGGTTGGGCGAGGAGCCCTCGTTGTCGTAGCCCCACTTGTAGGAGAAGTTGCGGTTCAGGTCGATGCCGTCGCCGGTGGTGTACCGGCCGTCGCCGTTGATGTCGCGCATGTTCTTGCGCCAGAGGCGGGCGCCGTCGGGGTCGTGCGTCCAGTCGTAGCCGTCGGGGTTGGCGGACAGGACGAACCACAGCTCGGTGGAGTCGACGATGCCGGTGAGCTTGCGGTCCGTGCCGTAGCCGTCGAGGAAGTGGTGCAGCAGCCGGCGCGTCATCTCCGGGGTGATCCACTCGCGGGCGTGCTGGTTGGACATGTAGAGCACGGCGGGCTTGGCGCCGTCCCGGGAGGTCTTGGCGCCCTTGGTGAGCTTCAGGGCGAGGATGTCCTTGCCCTGGAGGGTCTTGCCGATCGAGACGAGCTTGGTGAGCTTCGGGTACTGCCGGGCGATCCCGGCCAGCTCCTCCTGCAGCCCGCCCGCGCCGCTGTACGGGCGGAAGACACCCTCCGCCGCGGCCTCGGTGCGCGCCTCGGCGCGGGTGGGGACGGTGCGCTCGGCGAGGTCGACGCCCTGCCCCTCCAGCTTCTTCGCCTGCGCGTCGGTCAGGAACAGCTCGACCTCGGCGGTGCCGCGGGCCGGGGCCCGCTCGCCGAGTTCGTGGGCGTCCTGGCCGGCCGCCAGCAGCAGCGGGACCTGGGCGCGGGTGACGTCGGCGGTGAAGACCTTGATCTCGTCGGCGGCGGCCCCGGCGGCCGGCCCCGGACCGGCGCCGGCGGCGGCACCGGCGACCGGCGCGGCCGCGAGGCCGCCGAGCAGCAAGGCGGCTGATGCGAGGATCGCACTGGCTCTTCGTCTCATGTGCCCCTCTTTGGCTTGTCTGTCTCGTGGACGAACAGCAGTCAGGCTGCGGGTGACTCATGTCCACGTCAAGATGCCGGGAGGGGTGAAGAAGCCGCGGTGCGACCGGGGATGAAGATGTGCGGGATCAGGGGCCGGGCGCGGCGGGCGTCAGCCCACCATCTCCTCCGTGAGGTTCGCCTCCGTACCGGGGATGCCCAGGTCGCCCGCCCGCTTGTCGGCCATGGCGAGCAGCCGGCGGATACGCCCCGCGACCGCGTCCTTCGTCAGCGGCGGGTCGGCGAGGGCGCCCAGCTCCTCGAGCGACGCCTGCTTGTGCTCCATGCGCAGCCGGCCGGCCGCCGCCAGGTGCTCCGGCACCTCGTCGCCGAGGATCTCCAGGGCGCGCTGCACGCGGGCGCCGGCCGCGACCGCCGCGCGGGCGGAGCGGCGCAGGTTGGCGTCGTCGAAGTTGGCGAGCCGGTTCGCCGTGGCGCGCACCTCGCGGCGCATCCGGCGCTCCTCCCAGGCCAGCACCGACTCGTGTGCGCCGAGCCTGGTGAGCAGGGCGCCGATGGCGTCCCCGTCCCGTACGACCACGCGGTCCACCCCGCGCACCTCGCGGGCCTTGGCCGGGATGCTGAGCCGGCGGGCGGCGCCGACCAGGGCGAGGGCCGCCTCCGGGCCGGGGCAGGTGACCTCCAGCGAGGAGGAGCGGCCGGGCTCGGTCAGCGAGCCGTGGGCGAGGAAGGCGCCGCGCCAGGCGGCCTCGGCGTCGCAGGTGGCGCCGGAGACGACCTGCGGTGGCAGCCCGCGGATGGGCCGGCCGCGGCCGTCGACCAGGCCGGTCTGCCTGGCCAGTTGCTCACCGCCGGCGACCACGCGGACCACGTACCGGCTGCTGCGGCGCAGCCCGCCGGGCGCCATGACGATCATCTCGGACCCGTGTCCGAAGATCTCCAGGATGTCCTTCTTCAGCCGCCGCGCGGCGACCCCGGTGTCCAGCTCGGCCTCGATCACGATGCGGCCGCTGACGAGGTGCAGCCCGCCGGCGAACCGGAGCGTGGCCGAGACCTCCGCCTTGCGGCAGCACGTCCGGGTCACGGGAAGCCGAGAGATCTCGTCCTTCACCGCTGCCGTCATCGCCATGGCCCGATCCTTCCATGCATCCGAAAAATACGGTCGTACGCGGCGGCCAGCAGCTCCGGATCGTGCCGGGGAGTCCCGTCGGTCCGCGCCACCGGCGCCAGCTCGACCGAGCCCTCAAGCTCTTTCGCAGCCTCGCGCAACCCGTCGCGCTCTGCCGCACCGGGCACTGCATCCTTGTCGGCCAGCACCACGTCGAGGGCGAGTTTAGGGGCGTGTCGTCGCAAAACCTCCAAATGACGCCGCGGGGAAAATCCGTCCGTTTCCCCCGGCTGCGGGGCGAGGTTCAGGGAGAGGACCTTGCGGGCCTTGGTCTCCACCAGGGCCTCGCGCAGGTCGGGCACCAGCAGATGCGGGATGACGGAGGAGAACCAGGAGCCCGGGCCGAGCACCACCCAGTCCGCCTCGCGGACCGCCTCGACGGCGGCCGGGACGGCCGGCGGGTCGGCGGGCACCAGGTAGACCTGCTGCACTTCGCCGGGGGTCAGGGCCACCGTGGCCTGGCCGGCCACGGTGGTGACCTGCTCGGGCAGCTCCGGCGCGTGGCCGCGTACGTCTGCGCGCAGCTCCAGGGGCACCGCGGACATGGGCAGCACCCGGCCGTGTGCGCCCAGGAGCGTACCGACCAGGTCGAGGGCCGCGACGTGGTCGCCGAGCTGCTCCCAGAGCGCGACGATCAGCAGATTGCCGACGGCGTGGTCGTGCAGCTCGCCCTGGCTGGTGAAGCGGTGCTGGATGACGCGGGACCAGGTCTGGCCCCAGTCGTCGTCGCCGCAGAGCGCCGCCAGCGCCTTGCGCAGGTCGCCCGGCGGCAGCACGCCCAGCTCGGCGCGGAGCCGCCCGGACGAGCCGCCGTCGTCGGCGACGGTGACGACGGCGGTGAGATCGCCGGTGATCCGGCGCAGCGCGGCGAGGGAGGCCGACAGGCCCATCCCCCCGCCGAGCGCGACCACCTTCGGCTGCGAACCGGGTCTGCGGGCGCCCCGGCGGCGCAGCCGGAGGTTCCGGCCGCCGGCGATCCGGCTCACTCGCGCCCCATGTCCCGGTGGACGACGACGGTCTCGATGCCGTCCGAGGCGAGCCGGCGGGCCAGCCGCTCGGACATCGCGACGGAACGGTGCTTGCCGCCGGTGCAGCCGACGGCGATGGTCACGTACCGCTTGCCCTCGCGCCGGTAGCCCTCGGTGACCAGGTGCATCAGCTCCGCGTAGCCGTTGAGGAACTCCTTGGCGCCGGGCTGGTTGAAGACGTACTGGGCGACATCCTCGTTCAGCCCGGTGAACTGGCGCAGCTCGGGGACCCAGTGCGGATTCGGCAGGAAGCGGCAGTCCACCACCAGGTCGGCGTCCACCGGCAGGCCGTACTTGTAGCCGAAGGACATCACCGTGGCCCGCAGCTCGGGCTCCTCGCCGCCCGCGAACTGGGCGTCCATCTTCGCGCGCAGCTCGTGCACGTTCAGGCTGGAGGTGTCGATCACCAGGTCGGCGTCGCCGCGCAGCTCGCGCAGCAGGTCACGCTCGGCGGTGATGCCGTCCAGGATCGTCCCGTCGCCCTGCAGCGGGTGCGGGCGGCGTACGGACTCGAAGCGGGCCACCAGCGAATTGTCCGACGCCTCCAGGAAGACGATGCGCCGGGGGACCCCCTTCTCCTTCAGGTCGGCCAGGGACTCCTTCAGATTGTCGAAGAAGCGCCGGCCGCGGACGTCCACGACGACCGCGATCCGCGCCACGTTCCCCTGCGAGCGGGCGCCCAGCTCCACCATGGTGGGGATGAGTGCCGGCGGCAGGTTGTCCACGACGAACCAGCCGAGGTCCTCCAGGCACTTCGCGGCCGTGCTCCGGCCGGCGCCCGACATCCCGGAGATGATCACCAGCTCGGGGATGCCCGCCTGCGCGGAGTCACCCGTCTCGCCCGGCCCGGCGGCCGGGTCACCCGTGGTCACGGTGGTCTCGTCGGTCTCGTCTGTCCCGTTGTCGTTCATCGCTCTGTCCCCCGGTCCTCACTCGTCCATGATCTCTCCGGTGGCGGTGTTCACCGCCGGCGCGGCAGGTGCCGCCTGCGCGAGGGTCGCGGCGATGTTTTCCGCCGTCTTGCGGCCGATGCCGGGAACCTCACAGATCTGATCAATAGTCGCAGCTCTGAGTCGTTTCACCGAACCGAAGTGCTTCAGCAGCGCCCGGCGGCGGCTCTCCCCCAGGCCCGGCACGTCGTCCAGCGGTCCGGCCTTCATGCTCTTGGCCCGTTTCTTGCGCTGGTAGGCGATCGCGAAGCGGTGGGCCTCGTCCCGTACCCGCTGCAGCATGTACAGGCCCTCGCTGCTGCGCGGCAGGATGACGGGGTCGTCGCTGTCCGGCAGCCAGACCTCTTCGAGGCGCTTGGCCAGGCCGACCACGGCCACGTCGTCCACACCCAGCTCGCCGAGGGCCCGCTTGGCGGCCGCGACCTGCGGCTGACCGCCGTCGACGACCACGAGCTGCGGCGGGTACGCGAACTTCCTGGGCCGCCCGGTGTCGGGATCCCGCCCCGCGGGACCCTCCGCCGCCGGCTCCCCGCCGTGGCCGCGCTCGGCCGCCGCCTCGGCCTCCGGGTCGCCCCACTCCCCCGTCTTCTGCTTCTCCTGCACGTACCGCCGGAACCTGCGGGTGATCACCTCGTGCATCGCCCGGACGTCGTCCTGGCCGGTGAAGCCCTTGATCTCGAAGCGGCGGTACTCGCTCTTGCGGGCCAGGCCGTCCTCGAAGACGACCATGGAGCCGACCACGTCCTCGCCCTGCAGATGCGAGATGTCGTAGCACTCGATGCGCAGCGGCGCGGAGTCCAGCTCCAGCGCCTCGGCGATCTCCTCCAGCGCCCGGGAGCGGGTGGTCAGATCGGAGGCGCGCTTGGTCTTGTGCAGGACGAGGGCCTGCTGCGCGTTCCGCGCGACCGTGGCGAGCAGGTCCTTCTTGTCGCCGCGCTGCGGCACCCGCAGGTCCACCCGGGCCCCGCGGCGCTCGGTCAGCCACTCCCGTACGGGCCCCGCGGGCTGCGGCAGCGCCGGGACCAGCACCTCGCGCGGGATGGCCTCGGCCTGCTCGTCCCCGTAGAGCTGCTGGAGCGCGTGCTCCACGAGGCCGGCGGTGTCGACGGCCTCCACCCGGTCGGTGACCCAGCCCCGCTGGCCGCGCACCCGGCCGCCGCGGACGTGGAAGATCTGCACCGCGGCCTCCAGCTCGTCCTCGGCGAGGGCGATCAGGTCGGCGTCGGTGGCGTCGGCGAGGACGACCGCGTTCTTCTCCATGGCGCTCTGGAGCGCCCCTATGTCGTCGCGCAGCCGCGCCGCCTTCTCGTACTCCATCTCCTCGGCGGCATCGTGCATCTGCCGCTCCAGCCGCTTCAGATACGCGCCCGTACGGCCCGCCATGAAGTCGCAGAACTCCTCGGCCAGCTCCCGGTGCTCCGCGGCCGTGACCCGGCCGACGCAGGGCGCGGAGCACTTGCCGATGTACCCCAGCAGACAGGGCCGGCCGATCTGCGCGCTGCGCTTGAACACCCCGGCGGAACACGTCCGCACGGGGAAGGCGCGCAGCATCAGGTCGACGGTCTCGCGGATGGCCCACGCGTGCGCGTACGGCCCGAAGTAGCGCACGCCCTTGCGCTTGGGGCCGCGCATGACCTGCACCCGCGGATACTCCTCGTTGAGCGTCACGGCGAGGGACGGATAGCTCTTGTCGTCCCGGTACTTGACGTTGAACCTGGGGTCGTACTGCTTGATCCAGGTGTACTCGAGCTGGAGCGCCTCGACCTCCGTGGCCACCACGGTCCACTCCACGGAGGCGGCGGTCGTGACCATCGTGCGCGTGCGCTGGTGCAGTCCGGCGAGGTCCTGGAAGTACGACGAGAGCCGCTGCCGCAGGCTCTTGGCCTTGCCGACGTAGATGACCCGGCCGTGCTCGTCCCGGAACCTGTAGACCCCCGGGGAGTCGGGAATCTGCCCGGGCTTGGGACGGTAACTGGACGGATCGGCCATGGTTCCCACCCTACTGTCGACCACTGACGCCGGCCCGTCCGTCCACACCCGTGTACCGAGCCCGCGACAGTCCGGTGACCGTATGGTCGCCGGGGCGTGCCCGTGTTGCCTTCCGGGGGCCTGTGGGCCGCGGTCGGACCGTACGCTGGGCACATGATCGTGGTTGGTGGTGAGGCTCTGATCGATCTCGTGCCGGCCGGGGGCGGCGGGGTGCTTCCCGCGCTGCAGCCGGTGCGGGGCGGCGGGCCGTACAACACGGCGGTGGCGCTGGGCCGGCTCGGCGCGGACGTCGCGTTCGCCTCCCGGGTCTCCACGGACGCCTTCGGGGCGGCGCTGATGGCCGGGCTCGACGCGGCGGGGGTGGCGGCCGGGCTCGTCCAGCGGGGTGCGGAGCCCACGACGCTGGCCGTCGCCGACGTCAGCCCGGACGGGTCCGCCGGGTTCCGCTTCTACGCCGAGGGCACCGCCGACCGGCTGTTCCGGGCGCCGGACGGGCTGCCCCCGCAGGCCCGGGCGCTGGCGGTGGGGACGTGCTCGCTGGTGCTGGAGCCGGGGGCGACCGCGTACGAGACGCTGCTCGAACGGGCCGCCGCGGACGGCCTGTTCACCCTCCTCGACCCGAACATCAGGGCCGGACTGATCCCCGACGCCGACGCGTACCGCGCCCGCTTCCTTTCCTGGCTGCCGCACGTGGCCCTGCTGAAGCTGTCGGTGGAGGACGCGCAGTGGCTGGCCGGCGGGCGGCCGTGGGCCGAGGCGCTGCCGGAGTGGCTGGCGGCCGGGCCGCGGGCGGCGGTGCTGACGCGCGGCGGCGAGGGTCTGACCGCGGTCGTCGCGCGGGGCCTGGAGCGGTACGACGTGGCCGCGCCGCCGGTCGACGTGGTCGACACGATCGGCGCCGGCGACACCGTCAACGCGGCGCTGCTGCACTGGTTCGACGCCCACGACGCCCTCTCCCCCGGTGCCCTGGCCGGCCTCGGTCCCGCCGGCTGGCGCGCCGCGCTCGGCCACGCCGCCCGCGCCGCGGCGATCACCTGCTCGCGCGCGGGCGCCGAGCCGCCGTACGCGGCGGAGCTGGCGGAGTTCGCCGACGGCTGAACCGCGGCGGTGGGGGGGGGGGGGGGGGGGGGGGGGCGCCCCGCCCCCCCCCCCCCCCCCCCGCGCGGCCCCCCCCCCCCCCCCCCCCCCCCCCGCCCGCCCCGGCCGCCGCCCCCAAGGGCCG
>NZ_JBIAMS010000012.1:61589-206535 GCF_042874195.1 Streptomyces sp. NPDC004134
CCGCCCGGCCGGCGCGGCCCGCGGAGCGCGGCGGCGGGGGGGGGGGCGGCCCCCCGCGGCCCCGGGGGGGGGGGGGGGGGGGGCCCCCGGGCCCCCCCGCGACCGCCCTCCCCGCTACCGGGTGACCGTGACCCGGTCCCCCTGCGTGACGCCGTTGACCGTCACCGTCAGCGTGACCGTTCCCGGCCGCAGCCCCGTCACCTCGCCGGTGGCCGGGTCGTACGCCGCGATGTCACCCCGGTCCGCCTCCCGCGGCGGGCCGATGTGCAGCCGGTCCGTACCGGACCAGTCCGCGCTGACCGGCCAGGCCACCGGCACCTGCCGCGCGCCCTGCGCGACCGAGGCCGACGCCGCCGCCGAGCGGCCGGCGCGGACCTCCTCGGGCGCGGTCACCGCCAGCGCGTCCACGTGCGGCCGGGTCTGCACGGACACCCAGTCGGGCAGCCCGCGGTAGGGCGTGTTCCGCGCCCGCTGCTGCTCGCCGGGCGTCACCTGGTCGACGCCGATCAGCGACCAGCCGGAGAACCCGCCCTCGCCGGGCGGGGTGGCCGGGGCCTTCCCGGAGTTGCCGTTGATCAGGTACGGCACCCCGTCGACGTGCTCGGCGTGGAACGTGCCGACGTGCCCGCCGACGAACGCCGCGCCCTTGCCCGTACGGGCCCGGAAGTCCGCCAGCCAGTCCTCCAGCACCCGCGCCTCCTTGCGGTCGCTGAGCTGGCTGGCGCGCTGCGCGGTCGGGTCGCGCGGCGGAACGTGCTGGATCACGGTCACCGAGCGCACGGACGGGTCCGCCGCCGCCGCCTCCAACTGCCGCTTCAGCTCCGCGATCTGCGGGTAGCCGCCGCCGCGGAGGGTCAGCGAGGAGGTGTCGAGGGTGAGGAAGCGGGTGCCCTTGTGGTCGAACGTCCGCTGCGCGGGGCCGAATTCGGCGACGAAGTTGGCGACGGAGCCGCCCATCACCTCGTGGTTGCCCGGCACGTAGTACCAGGGCACGGCGTCGCCCAGCTCCTCCTCCAGTATCGTGCGGGCGAACTTCAGGTCCGCGGGCGAACCCTCGTCGACCAGGTCGCCGTTGATGACGAGGAAGTCCGGCCGGGCCGCCCTGATCTCCTGCAGCGTGCGCCGGGTCTGCCGGACGAGCGCGCTGTCCGGCTCGCGGGCGACGAACTGCGCGTCGGACATCACCGCGTACCGCCAGTCCCGGCCCGCCGTCCCGGCGCCCGAGTCGATCAGCGGATCGCGGTGCGCCGCCGTGCGCGGCAGGTCGACCCCGGGCGGGCTCTGCGCGGTGAGTTCGTCGATGACGACCTCGCTGCTGTACTGGCTGGCGGGCTTGGCCTCCGCGAGGTAGAAGCGGAAGACCGACAGCGGGTACTGCGTGCCCTCCGGCACCTGGAAGACCACCTGCTTCCAGCCCTGCCAGGTGACGTAGTCGCCGCGGAGTATCAGGTCGGCGCCGGCGCCGTCCTTGAGCTGCAACGACGGCCAGGCGCCCTTGCCGTCGCCCTTGATCCACAGCCCGAAGCTCAGCGGCTGGCCCGGGATCTCGATGCGCTGCGGCGGCGTGACGTACGCGGCGCGGGTGGCGGTGGACTGGGAGAAGTCGTACGTGATCTTCATCCCGGCGCCCGCGTGGCCCGCGGGCTCCGGGGCGAGCGAGCCGGTGGCGCGGGCGGTGGAGAACTTCCAGTCGGCCGCGTTCCCGAAGTCCGCCAGCACGCTTTCGGTGAGGCCGACGGTCAGCGCGACGTGCGTGACCTTGCCCTGCACGGTCACCTTGAGCACGCCGGAGGCCGTCGGCTCGGTGGTGCGGGCCCGTACGGTGAAGCCGCCGCTGCGCTCGTCCGGGGCGATGTCGAACAGCGCGCGGTCGTAGTCGAGTCGTACGTCGGCGGGGTCGACGGGGGCGCTGGCGCCGTGGGCGTCGCGGCCGACGATCCCGAAGGCCGCCGCGTCCCCGGGGTCGGCCAGGCCGACGCGCTCGCTGGTGGGCGTGATCCGCTCCAGCTCGTCCAGGACGGTCAGTTCGACGCTTCCGGACGCGCCGCCGCGCCGGGCGGTGACCTTCGCGGTGCCGCCGCGGCGGGCGGTGAACGTACCGTCGCCGTCGACGCCGCCGACGTCGCCGCGGTTGCTGGACCACGACGGGCGGCCGGGCGCGGGCCCGTACGTCTCGTCGTAGCCGGCGGCGGCGAGTTCGCGGGTCAGCCCCGGGAAGACGCGGTCGGGGTGGCCGCCGGGCACCGGGTCGACGCCGGGCGCGAGCGCGGGCTCCGCGACGGTGGTGACACGGAAGTCCTTGAGCTTGCCGCTGCCGCCGGGGGCGGTGAACGCCAGGCCGTTGGGCACCTCCCGCTCCTCGCCGTCGGACGGGGAGTTCTCCACGAACCGCTCGTCGGAGCCGGGCGCGCGGGCGACGAGGGTGGAGGAGCCGCCGCCGTCGAGGTTCAGCGCGTCGTACGCGCCGAGGGCGTCCATCATCTTCGCCAACTGCGTGAGCGTGACGCCGCCGGCGTCCGCCTGGCGGCCGTCGACGGTCAGCACGTGCATGGTGCCGCCGTCCTTGGAGAAGCCGACCGCGGTGCGGGGGGCGGCGGTGTTGTTCGGCCGGCCCTCCCAGTTCTGCGGTACGCCGTCCTCGACCAGGACGCCGCGGCCGCCGACCGCGGTACGGGGCACGGGGCTGCCGTCGTCGGTGCGGACGTCGTACTCCACCTGCACCGCGTCGCCCGGCCGCAGTCGGGCGAGGAGCTTGGCGCCGGTGTCGCGGCCGACGAGCACCGTGGTGCCCTCGGCTATCGCGCCCTTCCCCGGCCCGGCGGTCACCTCGGCGACCTTGCCGTCGCGCACGGCGACCTCGGTGACCTCGGTGGCGCCGTCGACGGTCATGGCGCGGTCGGCCTTGCCCCACTGGGCGTTGTACGCGCCGATGCCGTCCGCGGGGACGTTGGCGGCGTTGTGGCCGCCGAGGGGGTGTTCGCCGTCGGGGAGGGTGAGGGTGCCGTCGAAGTAGAGGTCGAGCACGCGGCCCGCCTGGTCGGGGCCGACGCCGACCGCCTCGGAGACCCCGGGCGCGGGCGAGTGCGTCGGGCGGCCCTCCTCGACGCCGGGGCCGAGGGGGGCGCCGGTCTCGTTGATGTCGAAGAAGTCGGCGTTGATGGCGGCCACGGTGGTGCGGCCGGGTCCGGGATCGTGCTCCGCGGCGAGCCTGGAGACGGGGGCGCGCTCGGAGACCTTGCCGCCGAGGTAGTCGACGCGGGTGCCGGCCCCCAGGTCGACGCTGAGCGCGTCGGCCTTGAGCCACTTGTCGGTCTCCAGCCGCTCGAAGGAGGTCAGTTCCATGCCGGGGGCGACGGGCCGGGAGACGGAGGCGATGTCCATGCCCTCGCCTGCCGGTACGGACACCGCACCGGCGGCGCCGGTCGCGGCGGCGGGCCGCTCCTGGCCGACGGCCGCGGGGGCGCCGAGGAGCAACAAGGAAGCCGCCGCTGCCGCGACGGCCCTGGGTCGGAAGGGTTTACTGCGTACTCCCGCTCTGAGCACGTTTTCTCCTTGGAACGACACGGGAACGCACGCTTCTTGCGCACGGCGGGCCACAGCCTGGCAGTGGAGAGTGGTCTACACCAGAGGGCGCGCGCAAACTCCGACCGAACAATTGCCGCCGCCGGTCCGTCATTTGAGATCGTGTCAGGAAGGTCCGTACCAGGTGGGAGGCGGCGGGCGTGTCGCCGTGACAGTCCTGACCGGTGCCCGGGCGCCCCGGCCGCGCGGCCCGCGGGACACCGCGCGCGAGGCGGCGCTGGGTGTCTTGGCGGCGTACGCCGCCGGGACGCGGCGGCGCGGGCCGGCGGCACGGCCGGCCGCGCGCCGCGGTCCGGACCTCAGCCGCGCCGCTTGGCGGCCGTCTTCTTCGCCGCCGCCTTCTTGGCGGGTGCCTTGGCCGGCGTCGCCTTCGCGCGCTTCGCCGTCTTCTTGGCGGTCACCCGCTTCCGCGCCGGCGGCGAGTCGCTCACCCGGTCGCCCAGGATCTCCCGCAGGAACTTCCCCGTGTGGCTGGCAGGCACGGCCGCCACCTCCTCCGGCGAGCCCTCCGCGACCACCAGGCCGCCGCCGCTGCCGCCCTCGGGGCCGAGGTCGACGACCCAGTCGGCGGTCTTGATGACGTCCAGGTTGTGCTCGATGACGATCACCGTGTTGCCCTTGTCGACCAGGCCGGTCAGCACGCCGATCAGCTTCTTGATGTCGTCGAAGTGCAGCCCGGTCGTGGGCTCGTCCAGCACGTACACCGTGCGGCCCGTCGACCGCTTCTGCAGCTCGCTCGACAGCTTCACCCGCTGCGCCTCGCCGCCCGACAGCGTCGGCGCCGGCTGGCCCAGCCGCACGTACCCCAGCCCCACCTCGTTGAGCGTCTTGAGGTGGCGCGCGATCGCCGGCACCGCCTCGAAGAAGGACAGCGCCTCCTCGATCGGCATGTCCAGCACCTCGGCGATGGACTTGCCTTTGTAGTGCACGTCCAGGGTCTCGCGGTTGTACCGCGCGCCGTGGCAGACCTCGCACGGCACGTACACGTCCGGGAGGAAGTTCATCTCGATCTTGATCGTGCCGTCACCGGAGCAGTTCTCGCAGCGACCGCCCTTGACGTTGAAGGAGAACCGGCCCGGCTGATAGCCGCGGACCTTCGCCTCCGTCGTCTCCGCGAACAGCTTGCGGACGTGGTCGAAGACGCCGGTGTACGTGGCGGGGTTGGAGCGCGGCGTACGGCCGATGGGCGACTGGTCGACGTGCACCACCTTGTCGACCAGGTCGTCCCCGTCGACCCGGGTGTGCCGCCCGGGCACGCTCCGGGCGCCGTTCAGCTCGCGCGCCAGATGCGTGTACAGGATGTCGTTGACCAGCGTCGACTTGCCCGACCCCGAGACGCCCGTGACCGCCGTGAGCACCCCGAGCGGGAACGCCACGTCGATGTCCTGGAGGTTGTTCTCCCGCGCCCCGCGGACGACGAGTTCCCGCGTGCCGTCGACGGGCCGCCGGATCTCCGGCGTCGGGATCTCCTTCTTCCCCGACAGATACTGCCCGGTGACCGACGCGTCGTTGTCCAGCAGCTCCTTCAGCGAGCCGCTGTGCACCACCCTGCCGCCGTGCTCGCCGGCGCCCGGGCCGATGTCGACGACCCAGTCGGAGGTCTTGATGGTGTCCTCGTCGTGCTCGACGACGATCAGCGTGTTCCCCAGGTCGCGCAGCCGGACCAGGGTCTCGATCAGCCGGTGGTTGTCCCGCTGGTGCAGCCCGATGGACGGCTCGTCCAGCACGTACAGCACGCCGACGAGACCGGAGCCGATCTGCGTGGCGAGCCGGATGCGCTGGGCCTCGCCGCCGGAGAGGGTGCCCGCGGCGCGGTTGAGCGACAGGTAGTCCAGGCCCACGTCGACCAGGAACCGCAGCCGCTCGTTGACCTCCTTCAGCACCCGCTCGGCGATGGTCTTCTCGCGGTCGTTCAGCTCCATCGCACCGAGGAAGTCGGCGCAGTCGCTGATCGACATCGCCGAGATGTCGGCGATCGACCTGTCCTGCACCGTGACCGCGAGGACGACCGGCTTCAGCCGCGTCCCGTTGCAGGTCGGGCAGGGGACCTCCCGCATGTAGCCCTCGAAGCGCTCGCGGCTCGCGTCGCTCTCCGCCTCCGCGTGCCGCCGCTTGACGAACGGCACGGCGCCCTCGAAGGAGGTGGTGTACGACCGCTCGCGCCCGTACCGGTTGCGGTAGCGCACCTCGATCTTCGTCCGGTGCCCCTGCAGCAGCGCCTTCTGCGCCCGCTGCGGCAGCCCGGCCCACGGAATGTCCGTACGGAACCCGAGGTCGTCGGCGAGGGCGCCGACGAGCCGGGCGAAGTAGTCCTTGGTGTGGCCGTGCGACCACGGGTGGATGGCGCCCTCGTCCAGCGACTTGTCCGGGTCGGGGACGATCAGCTCGGGGTCGACCTCCATCCGGCTGCCGATGCCCGTGCAGTCGGGGCAGGCGCCGAACGGCGAGTTGAAGGAGAAGGAGCGCGGCTCCATCTCCTCGAACGACAGGTCGTCGTACGGGCAGTAGAGATGCTCGGAGTACATCCGCTCGCGGTCCGGGTCGTCCGCGTCCAGGTCGACGAAGTCGAGGATGACCATCCCGCCGGAGAGCCCGAGGGCGGTCTCGACGGAGTCGGTCAGCCGGCGCTTGGCGCTCTCCTTGACCGTGAGGCGGTCGACGACCACCTCGATCGTGTGCTTCTCCTGCTTCTTCAGCTTGGGCGGGTCGGTCAGCGACGACGTCTGCCCGTCGACCCGCGCCCGGCTGTACCCCTTCGACTGCAGGTCCGAGAAGAGGTCCACGAACTCGCCCTTGCGCTCGCGCACCAGCGGCGACAGCACCTGGAAGCGGCTGCCCTCCGGCAGCGCCAGCACCTTGTCCACGATCGCCTGCGGCGACTGCCGGGTGATCGGCCGGCCGCAGACCGGGCAGTGCGGCTTGCCGATGCGGGCGAAGAGCAGCCGCAGGTAGTCGTAGACCTCGGTGATCGTGCCGACGGTGGACCGCGGGTTGCGCGACGTGGACTTCTGGTCGATCGAGACGGCCGGCGACAGCCCCTCGATGAAGTCGACGTCCGGCTTGTCCATCTGGCCGAGGAACTGCCGCGCGTAGCTGGACAGCGACTCGACGTAGCGGCGCTGGCCCTCGGCGAAGATCGTGTCGAACGCCAGGGACGACTTGCCGGACCCCGAGAGTCCCGTGAAGACGATGAGGGAGTCGCGGGGCAGGTCGAGCGAGACGTTCTTCAGATTGTGCTCGCGAGCGCCACGGACGAGGAGACGGTCGGCCACGCCGGTCGGACCTTTCTTGATGAGCGGCGGGGACCGTCCGGACGGACGGCGCCCCTTGTCAAGCGTATGGGGGTGGCGGCGGAGCTGTCCGCAGCTTTCTCCCATCGAGCCACACGCTAACGTCTGGGTCTGACAACGACGTCCGGCCCAGCATTCCCACCCGCTCGCCTCCAGGGGATCCGATGACAGAAAGCGCAGGTCGCACGTACGACCCCGTACGCGACATGGCCACCCTACGAGCCGCCACCGACAGCCTCCTCGCCGGCGCCGCCCGCCTCGGTCCCCTCGGGGACGACGCGGTACGGGCGCCGAGCGCGCTGCCCGGCTGGACCCGCGGCCACGTGCTCGCCCACCTCGCCCGCAACGCCGACGCCCTGGTCAACGTGCTCTCCGGCCGCCCCATGTACGCGAGCGCGGAAGCCCGGGACGCCGGCATCGAGGCCGGCGCCCACCGCCCGCTGGCCGAGCAGCTCGACGACGTACGGGCGACCGCGGACCGGCTGGCGCAGACCGCGGCGGACATCCCGGCGGACGGCTGGGCGGCCCGCTGCGAGCTGCGCAACGGCGTGACGGATGTCATGGCCCGGATCCCCTTCCGGCGGCTGGTGGAGGTGGAGCTGCACCACGTGGACCTGGACGCGGGCTACACCCTGGACCAGCTCCCGGAGGAGTTCGTGACCCGGGAGATCGACTTCCTCACCGCACGCTTCGCGGGCAACGAACAGGTGACCCCCCTGTCACTCTCCGCGCCCGACGGCAGCACCTGGACCACCGGCGCCCCGCAGTCCGCCGGCGATCCGGTGCGGGTCACCGGCGCCCCGTACGCCCTGATGGGCTGGCTCGCCGGCCGCACCGCGGGCACGGGCGTACGCACGGAGGACGGCGCCGCACTGCCGACCCTGCCCCCGCTCTGAGAGGCTGGCCCCATGTCGTACACGGGCAAGGTCACCGTCGGCGGCGCCGCCGAGGTGCACGAGCTGACGGACCTGATGATCTCCAAGGTCGCCGTCGGACCGATGAACAACAACGCCTATCTGCTGCGCTGCCGCGCGACGGACGAGCAGTTGCTGATCGACGCCGCGAACGAGCCCCACACGCTGCTCACCCTCATCGGCCGCGACGGCATCACCTCCGCCGTCACCACCCACGGCCACGGCGACCACTGGCAGGCCCTGGCCCCGGTCGTCGCGGCCACGGGCGCCCGCACCTACGCGGGCCGCGCGGACGCCGCCGACATCGACGTCCCCACGGACGTCCTCGTGGACGACGGCGACACGATCACGGTGGGCCGCATCCCCCTCACCGCGCGCCACCTCGTCGGCCACACCCCGGGCTCCATCGCCCTGGTCTACGACGACCCGCACGGCCACCCCCACGTCTTCACGGGCGACTGCCTCTTCCCGGGCGGCGTGGGCAACACCTGGGGCGACGCGGAGCGCTTCACGTCACTGCTGCACGACGTGGAGACCAAGATCTTCGCGGAGCTGCCGGACGAAACCTGGGTCTACCCGGGCCACGGCGACGACACCACCCTGGGCGCGGAACGCCCGCACCTGCCGGAGTGGCGCGAACGCGGCTGGTGAGCGCGGAAGCCGCCGTCCGGCAGACGGCGGCTTCCCCTGCCCGTCGAACGGGCGGACTCCGCGTGCCCGGCCCGGACGCCCTCCGGGCCGGGCACGCAGAGGGTCTTCGTCAGTCGTCGCCCGCGCCCGGGCGGCGGGCCTCGGCGGGCTCCTCTTCCTTCTCCTTCTGCTCCGCCTCCAGGCGGCGCGAGGCCCGCAGGCTCGTGATCGTCGTGATGACGAGGACGCCGCCGATCACGCTCAGCGAGATCGCCGTGCTGATCTCGGGGACGTGCACCCCGGACTCGTGCAGGGCGTGGAGCACCAGCTTCACGCCGATGAAGCCGAGGATGGCCGACAGCCCGTACGAGAGGTGGACCAGCTTCTTGAGCAGGCCGCCGATGAGGAAGTAGAGCTGCCGCAGGCCCATCAGCGCGAAGGCGTTCGCCGTGAAGACGATGTACGGGTCCTGGGTGAGGCCGAAGATCGCGGGGATGGAGTCCAGCGCGAAGAGCAGGTCCGTGGTACCGATCGCCAGCATGACGATCAGCATCGGCGTCATCAGCCGCTTGCCGTTCTCGGTGATGAACAGCTTCGTGCCGTGGTACTTGTCGGTGGCGGCGAAGCGGCGCTCGACCATCTTGAGCAGCCGGTTCTCCTCCCACTCCTCTTCCTCGTCGTCGCCCTTGGCCTCCTGGATCAGCTTCCAGGCGGTGTAGATGAGGAACGCGCCGAAGATGTAGAAGACCCAGGAGAAGGACGCGATCAGCGCGGCGCCCGCGGCGATGAAGGCCGCGCGCATCACCAGCGCGATGAGGACACCGACCATGAGCACCCGGGCCTGGTACTGCGGGGGGACCGCGAACTTGCTCATGATGATCACGAAGATGAAGAGGTTGTCGACGCTCAGCGACTTCTCCGTGACGTAGCCGGCGAAGAACTCACCGGACGCCTGGCCGTCGCCCCAGATCAACAGCCCGACGCCGAAGAGCCCGGCGAGGACGATCCAGATGATCGTCCAGGTGCCCGCCTCCTTGAGCGTCACTTCATGGGGCTTCCGGCCGACGAAGAAGTCGGTGCCGATCAGGGCACACAGGCCCACGATCGTGAGCACCCACAGGGTCAGCGATACGTCCACTCGTCCTCCGCGGCAAGTCCGGCATGTTCAGCGTGATGGTTGCCGGGCGTGCCTTCCACTTGTGGAACTGGAAGCTCACCCCCAACCGTCGACTGTATAGAACGAGCCAAGCCATGGCAAAGTTCCGATCAAGTATGCAGGTCACAGCCTGTACGAGCCGGAGAGGTACGGCACGCGAACGGCCCGCAGGCGCAGTGCCTGCGGGCCGTGGGTGACGCGGGACCGATCGACGTCAGCGGCGCAGCGCCCGGCGGGCCGCCGCGACCTGGGCCAGCACCTGTTCCAGCACCCGGCTGCCCATCGGCGCGCGCGCCGGTTCGTACGTCCAGGCGTGGCCGATCCAGGGGTCGGCCAGGTGGTCGTCCGGGGTGGGCGTCAGCCGCAGCATGCCCCGCCAGAACGGGTCCAGCAGCGGGCCGTAGCCCTTGGCGTCCTCGCGGTCGGCGACGACCAGCAGGTGCACGCCGACCGAAGGACCCTCGTCCGCCAGGTACCGCAGTTGGCTGATGGCGCGGTCGTCGAAGCCGTGCGGGAAGTCGTTGACCACCAGGAGCTGCTGCGCCGGGTCCAGGTCCGGCGGCAGCGCGTCGGCCGCGCCGCTGCGCAGTGCCATCTGGACGAGGTCGATGCGCTGGGTCAGCCGGGTGAGCGTGTCGGTGACGCCCGCGGCGCCCTTCGGCGGCGGCTCGGCCAGGACGCCGGAGTGGAGCAGCGGGGTGAGCGCGGTGGTGGCCGTGCCGCCCGGGTCGATGAAGTGCACGTTGAACTCGCCCGCCGGGTGCACCGACAGCAGCCGGGCGGCGTGCGCCACGGCGGTGTCGAGCGCCAGCGCGCGCCGCTCCGCGGAGTCCGGGAAGCCGTGCTCGGAGTCGCCTTCGAGCGCGCCGGGACCGAGCGAGGAGGTCCCGCTGTCCACCCACAGGCCGCGCTGCAGCGGCAGCCGTACGAGCAGCGGAACGCGCAGCTCCGTGTGCTCGGGCAGGTGGAGGTCGCCGAGGCGCAGGGCCATCGGCGCGTCCTCCGGCACCTCGTACTCGTGCCACACGGGACTCGCCCAGGAGGCGAACGCGGGCGGCAGCGCGGGCTCGACGACGCCGGCCTCGGCGACGAGCTGCCCGAGGTCGCGGTCGAGGACCTCGCGCGCCCGGTCCACCAGGGTGGAGTGGCGGGCGAGCACCTCGGCGCGCGCGGAGTCGGCGATGGAGCCCATCCGGGCGCGCGGGTCGGCCAGGAGCTGGTCGAGCTCGCGGTCCATCCGGGAGTCGGCGAAGTCGACGGCGCTGCGGTACGCCGCGACCGTACGGGCCAGGTCCTCGAACATGCCCCAGACCTGGTTGTACAGCCGCTCCTCCATGCTCCAGCCGGGGGCGTCCCCCGCGACCGGTGCGGCGGGGCCCGACTGCGAGCCCCCGGACTGCGGCGGTACGCCGCCGGCGGCGCTGCCCGCGCCGGCCGGGGCGCCGGGACGCGCGCCCGCGCCGGCCCCGACACCGGGGGGCGGGGGCGCCGCGGCGGACGCGGGGGCGCGCGGCGCACCGGACGCGCCAGGCGTACCAGGTCCGCCGCTCGAACCACCCGACGCGCCCGCGGCACCCGCCGCCGCGGCGCGGCGCGGGTGGCGGTAGTCGACGGGTCCTGCCTGCGCCTGCCGCTCCTCGGCGGCCTGCTGCGGCCGCCTGGCCCCGGAACCGGCCGGCTGGCCGGTGACCGGCGGCGGCGCCGGGGCGACGGCGCGCGCCAGCCCCTCGGCCACGGCCCGTTCGATGTCGGCGGCGAGCTGCTGCGCCTCCGGCAGGCCCTGGTCCGCGAGCATGGCGGCGAGCCCGCCCGCGTACCCCTGGCCCACGGCACGGATCTTCCACGCGTCGCCCCGCCGGTACAGCTCCACGGCGGTGACCGCCGACTCGCTGTCCAGGCCGGTGATGACGAACCGCGCGATCGCCGTGCCGTCGAGGCCCGTGACGGCCACCGACGGCGGCGCTATGGCGCCGAAGCTCCGCGGCCCCGGCACGCCCGCGGGCAGCGCCAGCAGCACGTGCACGCGCTCCACGTCCGGCGGCACCGCGTCCAGGTCCACCGCCAGCCGGTGCTCCGCCGCCGCCTGTCCCGGCACCTCGAGTCCCGGCAGTTGCGGCGCGCCGGGGTGCGCGATCCGGCCCGGGTCGCTGACCCTGCCGTCCTCTCCCCCCAGCGTGGCGCCCGGCGTCACCGGGCTCCCCGCCGAAATCCTGATCTCCACCCGGGTCTGCGGCAGCAGATGGTTCTGCCCGCGGACCAACTCGGCCGTCATGCGGCCCTCCCCTGCACTCGCTGCGGCCGTCGACGTCGCGTCATGCCTCGGAAACCGGTCGTCCCCGCGCTCCTAGAGAAGCGGCTGGATCGACGGCATCAGGTCCTGGAAGGTACGGCCGTTGGCCGGCGAGCCGAGGGCGGTCATGCCCCAGCCGGACCCCGTCCGGTGCACCTTCGCCATGATCTGGGCGGTGTACGTGCCGCCGCCGGTGAGCGTGTAGCGCGCCAGCTCCTGGCCGTTGCTCTCGTCCACGAGCCGGCAGAACGCGTTCTGCACCTCTTCGAAGGTCTGGCCGGTGAACGAGTTCACGGTGAAGATGATCTGGTCGATGTGCACCGGCACGCGCTGCAGGTCCACCAGGATCGACTCGTCGTCACCGCCCTGGCCCGCGCCGCCGACCAGGTTGTCACCGGTGTGCCGGACCGAGCCGTCGTCGCTCACGAGGTGCTGGAAGAACACCACGTCGACGGGCTCCTTGTCGGCGAAGAGCACGGCGGAGGCGTCGAGGTCGATCTCGCGCGTGCGCTTACCGAAGAGACCGCGCCGTTCGGCGGCCTGCCAGCCCAGCCCCATGCGGACCGAGCTGAGGGTGCCGCCATCGGACTTCTGCAGGCTGATGGCCTGACCCTTGGACAAGTTGATCGACACGCTTACGTTCCCCTCCTGCTCCGAACGCGCCATGACCGGCGCGCTGCCACGCACATTACGCAGGACAGCGGCCCTGTGCTCCCCCCGGAGGAGGATTTGTGGCGCTCCTGCTACACACCACCGGTTGTGCGCTCCCGGACGGCCACGCTCCGCGTACGCCCGGGGCGCTCCCACGCCCCGCACAACCCGGCGCTACGACAGCCCGGCCTCCTTCATCTGCCGGAGCTCCTTCTTCATCTCCGCTACCTCGTCGCGCAGCCGGGCCGCCACCTCGAACTGGAGGTCCGCGGCGGCGGACCGCATCCGGGCGGTCATGTCCTCGATCTGCGCGGCGAGATCGGCGGCGGGCGTCTCCGTGGGCGCCGCACCGGCCCCGGCCCCGCCGCGGCGGGCGGGCTTCGTCTTCTGCCGCAGCTCCGGCACCGGCGCCTTCGCCGCGGCGTCGGGCTTCGTGGACCGGTAGCCCGAGCCGAGCAGCGCCTCGGTGTCGACCTCCTCGCGGGCGATCTGCGCGACGATGTCGTTGATCTTCTTGCGCAGCGGCTGCGGGTCGATCCCGTGTTCCTCGTTGTACGCGATCTGCTTGGCGCGGCGCCGGTTGGTCTCGTCGATCGCCTTCTCCATGCCCGGCGTGATCCTGTCCGCGTACATGTGCACCTCGCCGGAGACGTTGCGCGCGGCGCGGCCGATGGTCTGGATCAGCGACGTGCCGGAGCGGAGGAAGCCCTCCTTGTCGGCGTCGAGGATGGCGACGAGGGACACCTCGGGCAGGTCCAGGCCCTCACGCAGCAGGTTGATGCCCACCAGCACGTCGTACTCCCCGGCGCGCAGTTCGCGCAGCAACTCGACGCGGCGCAGCGTGTCGACGTCGCTGTGCAGGTAGCGCACCTGGATGCCCAGCTCCAGGAAGTAGTCCGTGAGGTCCTCGGCCATCTTCTTGGTCAGCGTGGTGACGAGGACGCGCTCGTCCTTCTCCGCGCGCGTGCGGATCTCGTGCACAAGGTCGTCGATCTGGCCCTCGGTCGGCTTGACGACGACCTGGGGGTCGACGAGCCCGGTGGGGCGGATGATCTGCTCCACGACACCGTCGCCGCGGGACAGCTCGTACGGCCCGGGGGTGGCGGAGAGGTAGACCGTCTGGCCGATGCGCTCCAGGAACTCCTCCCACTTCAGCGGGCGGTTGTCCAGCGCGGACGGCAGCCGGAAGCCGTGGTCGACGAGGGTCCGCTTGCGGGACGCGTCGCCCTCGTACATGGCGCCGACCTGCGGGACGGTGACGTGCGACTCGTCGATGACGAGGAGGAAGTCCTCCGGGAAGTAGTCCAGCAGGGTGTGCGGCGGGGAGCCGGTCTCGCGGCCGTCCATGTGCAGCGAGTAGTTCTCGACCCCGGAGCAGGTGCCGATCTGCTGGAGCATCTCCAGGTCGTACGTTGTGCGCATGCGCAGCCGCTGCGCCTCCAGCAGCTTGCCCTGCTTCTCCAGCGTCCCGAGCTGCGTGCCCAGCTCGGTCTCGATGCCGGCGACGGCCTTGGCCATGCGCTCGGGTCCCGCGATGTAGTGCGAGGCCGGGAAGACGTAGAGGCCGTCGTCCTCGCTCATGACCTCGCCGGTCAGCGGGTGGAGCGTGGACAGGGCCTCGATCTCGTCCCCGAACATCTCGATGCGGACGGCCAGTTCCTCGTAGACCGGGAAGATCTCGATGGTGTCGCCGCGGACCCGGAACGTGCCGCGGGTGAACGCCTGGTCGTTGCGGGCGTACTGGATGTCGACGAAGCGGCGCAGCAACTGGTCCCGGTCGATCTCCTCGCCGACCTTGAGCGGCACCATCCGGTCGACGTACTCCTGCGGCGTGCCCAGGCCGTAGATGCACGAGACGGAGGCGACCACGATGACGTCGCGCCGGGTGAGCAGCGAGTTCGTCGCGGAGTGGCGCAGGCGCTCCACCTCCTCGTTGATCGAGGAGTCCTTCTCGATGTACGTGTCCGTCTGGGGGACGTACGCCTCGGGCTGGTAGTAGTCGTAGTACGAGACGAAGTACTCCACCGCGTTGTTCGGCAGGAGCTCGCGGAACTCGTTCGCCAACTGCGCGGCCAGCGTCTTGTTGGGCGCGAGGACCAGCGTGGGGCGCTGCAGGCGCTCGACCATCCAGGCCGTCGTGGCCGACTTGCCCGTGCCGGTCGCGCCGAGCAGCACCACGTTTTGCTCGCCCGCCCTGATCCGCCGTTCGAGCTCGTCGATGGCGGCGGGCTGGTCGCCGTTCGGCTGATAAGAGCTGACGACCTCGAAAGGCGCCGTGGTGCGTTGGATGTCTGTGACGGGCCGCATGCCCCCACCGTACGACCCGCCGCTGACAACGCGCCGCGCATCACCCCGGCGTCCTCGCTGACCTGGCCCAATACCGAACTCCCTGGGCCGCCGACCAGATCAATTCCAGCCAGATCGGCGGGCCCCGAAACGGCATAGCAAGCGCTTCCTCAAGCCTTCCACCTGCGCCGACCGGAATCGGCACGCGTTCACCGCGCCGATATCGGCGTTCAATCTCTGGCCATCCCCGGCCTCGTACTCTGTCGCCTGCCACTGGGACCCTGCGGCGACAAGTGATCACCTCTAGTCGAGGAGACTGCATGCCCTCCCGCACGCTTACGCGCGCGTCCGGCGCTCTGACGGCGCTGGCCGGCCTCGTGCTCACCGCGGCCGCCACCTCCGCCACCGCGACCGCTGCCGAGCCCGCAGCCGACCCCGATTCCGCCGCACCGATCGTGACCGTCGCGCACCGCGGCGCCTCCGCGTACGCCCCCGAGAACACCCTCGCCGCCATCGACACGGCCCGCGACATGGGGATCGACTGGGTCGAGAACGACGTGCAGCGCAGCAAGGACGGCGAGCTGGTCATCATGCACGACGACACGCTCGCCAGGACCACCAACGTGGAGGAGGTGTTCCCCGACCGCGCCCCCTGGAAGGTCTCCGACTTCACCTGGAAGGAGATCCGCACGCTCGACGCCGGTAGCTGGAAGGGCGCGGAGTGGGCGGGCACGCGGGTGCCGAACCTGGACCAGTACATGAAGCGGGTCACGCAGAACCACCAGAAGCTGGTGCTGGAGATCAAGAAGCCGGAGCTGTACCCGGGGATCGAGAAGGAGATCCTCACCGAGCTGCGCAAGAGCGGCTGGCTGAGCCGCCCGGCCGTGAAGAACAAGCTGGTCGTGCAGAGCTTCGGCGCGGACTCCATCAAGACCGTGCACGAGCTGCGGCCGGACGTGAAAACCGGCTTCCTCGGCGCCCCGGCGGTGGCGGACCTGCCCGAGTACGCCACCTTCTCGGACCAGATCAACTCCAACCACGGCACCATGTCCGCCGAGTACTACGCGGCCGTGCACGCCCTGAAGGGGCCGCACGGCAAGCAGTTGGAGAGCTACACGTGGACGGTCGACGACCCGGCGCGGGCCGTCCAGTTGGCAGAGTGGGGCGCGGACGGGATCATCACCAACAAGCCCGACCTGATCGCCGAGGCGCTGGCGGACGCCGGGTTCGGGGTCGCCGCGGAGTAGCGGCAGAAGGCGGTCTTCCGGTACGGGCCGGGGGCGGCGGGCCGCGGGCCCGGGGCGCCTGGTCCGGCCGGGACGCCGGGGCTTCCGGTACGTAGAGCCCTCAGGACCGCCTCCGCCCCGGCCCGCGGGTCAGATACCGCCCGGCCGGCCGCCGTCCCGCTCGAAGTACGACGTCGCTCCCGAGCCCGCGGGCTCGGGAGCGGCGGCGTCCCCGCCCACGATGCCCTCGTCGGCCACGGACACCCGCCACTCGTTCTCCAGCGGGTCCATGCCGACGAACAGCCCGACGAACACCAGCAGCAGCACGGGACCGATCAGGATCGGCGCCAGGATCTCCGCCGGGCTCTTCCCTTCCGCCGCCGCGTTGGCGGCGTGGGCCTGCACCTCCAGCGCCGCCATCCCCGTGTAGTGCATGCCGGAGACGGCCACGCCCATGATCAGCGCGGCGCCCACCGCGACGCCGAACCGCTTCACGGTCATCGACAGCCACAGCGCGGCGGTGGCGGCGACCACGGCGATGAGCACGGACAGCGCCACGACCGTGCCGTCGTAGACCAGTCGGCCCCGGTCCATCTTCATCCCCGCCATGCCCAGGTAGTGCATGGCCGCGACGCCGAGCCCGGTGACGATGCCGCCGGTGGTGAGGGCGAACGCGGTGCGGCCGAGGTAGCCGACGATGAAGACGCCGATCCCCACGACGACGATGGCCACGCCGAGGCTCGCCAGCGTGATCGGCACGTTGTAGTTGATGTGGACGGAGTCGGCCGTGAAGCCCATCATCGCGATGAAGTGCATGGCGAAGATGCCCGTGCCGATGGCGACCGCGCCGAGCAGCAGCCAGCCCGCCCGCCGCGCGGGCTCGACGGTCAGCGCGCGCATGGTGCAGCGCAGCCCCAGGGCACTGCCGACCGCGGCCATGATGAAGGCGGTGACGGGGGTGAGCAGGCCATACGTGAACCCGTCGACGGGCACGGGGGCAGCAAGCACGGAGTGACTCCCGGGTCTACTGATGTGTCTACAGATCTGTCGACAGATGTACAGGGCAACCAGAAGGAATCGTAGGTCTGTGCGAGTCGGGACCGACGTGTTTCCACCGCCCGCGGCGCAGCCGATACGCAATCGGTACGCGGCCGATTTGTCGCGTTGGGCGGGAACCGGGGCGGGGCGCGGGCGCCTGCGGTTGTCAGTGCCGTGTCCTACGCTCGCGGCATGGACGCCACCGATGCCATCGCACCCCGGCAGGGCCGCCGGGTGGTCGACTCGCCGATCGGCCCGCTGCTCCTCGCCGCCACGGACCGGGGGCTGGTCAAGGTCGGGTTCCACGCCAAGCCGGGCGCCGCGGGCCCGGCGGGCCGGGAGGAGCCGGCGGGCCCCGCGGCGCACATAGCGGTGGCCGAGCGGCAGTTGCGGGAGTATTTCGCGGGCGAGCTGAAGGAGTTCCGGCTGGAGCTGGACTGGTCGCTGTCCGACGGCTTCAACCGGCGGGTGCTGGAGGAGCTGGCGGCCGAGGTGCCGTTCGGCTCGGTGGTCAGCTATCAGTTCCTCGCCGACCGGGTCGGGGAGCCGGGCGCCGCGCAGGCGGTCGGCCGCGCCATGGCGTCGAACCCGCTGCCGATCGTGGTCCCCTGCCACCGCGTGGTCGAGAGCGACGGCGGCCTGGGCGGCTTCGGCGGCGGACTCGACACGAAGCGGAGCCTGCTGGCGCTGGAGGGCGTCCTGCCGGAGCCGCTGTTCTGACGGTGCGAGGAGGTCGGCCCGAGCCCGGCCACGGCGCGCGGGCAGGCCGGGCGGACAGGCAAGGGAGGCACCGGGCGTGAGCAAGCAGATCGCCCTGCTGCGCGGCATCAACGTCGGCGGCAGGAACAAGGTCCCCATGGCCGGGCTGCGCAAGGCGCTGACCGACCACGGCTTCGGCGGCGTCGCCACGTACGTGGCCAGCGGGAACGTCGTCTTCGACGACCCCGGCACGCCGCCGGAGCAGACCGCCGCGGCGGTCGAGGCGGTCGTGGAGCGGGAGTTCGGCCTGCGGATAGCGGTCGTCGCCCGCACACGGGACGAGATCGCGGCCGTCGTCGCCGGCAACCCGCTGCCGGAGGGCGCCGCGGAACCGGCGCGGTTCCTCGCGGTGTTCCTCTCGGGTCCCGCGCCGGCCGACGCGTGGTTCCGTACCGCCGACCCCGCGTCGTACGCGCCCGACAGGTTCGCGATCGGGGACCGCGTCGTCTACGTCTGGTGCCCCGGCGGGATCGGGCGGTCGAAGCTGGCGGCCGACTTCTCCGGCCGCAGGCTGGCTGTGACGGCGACGGCGCGCAACTGGAACACGGTCCTCAAGCTGCTGGAGATGGCGGACGGTTGACGCCTGGGTGCGCGGGAGGGGAGAGGGGGCTGCGGCCCGTCACGGGCGCGTCTGGTCCCGTTCCCCGGCCCACGCCTCCAGCGCCTCGAAGTCCTCCTCCACCAGCCCGCGCGCGGGGTCGATCCGCCGCAGCAGCGCCTCCCCCGCGTGGTGCTCCTCGATCCACGCCGTGTCCGCCGCCGTGATCTCGTCGTCCACCCAGGCGAACGTCCGCCCGGCGGTCCAGGCGGCGACCTGCCGCGTCTTCCAGTACAGCCCGTCCGGGTCGTCGGTCGTGAACATCGACGGCCACTCGATGACCGGCAGCGGCGGCAGCCCCAGCACCCGGTCGCCGATGACGGTGTTGGCCTCGTGCATCCACGTCGTGGCCCACACCAGTTCGTACGGCAGCGACAGCAGCCGCTCGCCGTGCTCCGGCCGCAGCCACAGCCGGATGGGGCCCGCGGGCATGCCGGTGACCACGTACTCGCCGTAGCCCGGCGGCTGTACGCGCGCGGCGTACGGGTTGAGGGGCCCGTCGACGTCGAGCAGGAGGAGCGGACGGGCGGGGGCGTCAGGAGCGTCGGGGGCGGCGTCAGGGTCGGCAGCGCGGTCAACGTCGTCCATCCATCGACGGTAAGGGCTGACGTCGCCCGCGTATCCCCCCGCGCGGCCGCCCGCTTCCGTCGGTGCGTGCGCCGCGCGCCGACGGGGACCCGGATGCCGGCCGCCGCGGCCACCCCTTAAGGTCTGGGCCATGGCGATCCCTGAGGTCATCCCGATACGTCACGAGCCCGGCTACCGCACCGAGAACATCGGCCGTTACGACGACGGGCAGTTCCTCGCCTCGATCACCGCCGCGTACCCGCCCGACTACCGCATGGGCCCCGACTGGCTGGAGCACCGCCGCTGGTACGCCGTGCTGCACCGCTTCGGCGCCGACGGCCACCACACCGGCTCCGACATCTGGACCCCGGGCCCCGGCGTGCCCGCCGACGGGCGGATGGACGCGAAGATGGAGGGCTGGCTCGACGACCTGCCGGGGCTGGTGTTCGGCGACATCGCGATCAGGCCGTTCGAGGTGTCGGTGGACGGGATCCGCTTCGGGCTGGTCGCGGAGCGGCACGCGGAGCCGGCGGCGGGCGCCGGTGAAGACGAGCCGGACTGGGCGGAGTTGTACCCGGACCGGCTCGGGTTCCACGAGCCGTGGGACGGCCTGTACGACACGTAGGGGCTGATCACCGGGGTACGCCCGGCACGTACCGTGGGCGCATGCACCTGACTGACGAGGTACGCGCCGCGCTCGCGGACCGGCGGCCGGTCGTCGCGCTGGAGTCGACGATCATCGCCCACGGCCTGCCCCGCCCCCGCAATCTGCAGGTGGCGGCCGAACTGGAGGACATCGTCCGCTCGGCGGGTGCGGTGCCCGCCACCATCGCCGTCCTCGACGGCAGGCCGCATGTCGGGCTGGGCAGGGCCCAGTTGGAGCGGATCGCCTCCGACGCCACCGTGCGGAAGCTGACCGTACGCGACCTCGCGCCGGCCGCCGCCCTCGGCGCCAGCGGCGCGACGACCGTGGCGGCCACGGCGTTCCTCGCGGCCCGCACCGGCATCGGCGTCTTCGCCACCGGCGGGCTCGGCGGGGTGCACCGGGAGTGGACGCAGTCGCAGGACGAGTCGGCGGACCTGCGGCTGCTGGCGGAGACGCGGATCGCGGTGGTGTGCGCGGGGGTGAAGTCGATCCTGGACGTGCCGGCGACGCTGCAGCGTCTGGAGACGCTTGGCGTGACGGTCCTCGGGTACGGCACGGCGGAGTTCCCGGGGTTCTACCTGCGGACGTCCGGGGAGCCGGTGGAGTGGACGGTCCGTACGCCGGCGGAGGTCGCGGCGGTGCTGCGCGCCCAGCGGGAGCTGGACGTGCCGCCGTCGGCGGTGATCGTGGCCAATCCGGTGCCGGAGGCCGAGCAGTTGGACCCGGCGGTGCACGACGCGGTGCTGGCGGACGCACTGGGAGAGGCGGGGCGGCGGGGGGTGAGCGGGCAGGCGATCACGCCGTTCCTGCTGGGGTACCTCACGGAGCACACGCGGGGGGCGTCGCTGGAGGCGAACCTCGCGGCGGTGCGGGGGAACGTGCGGCTGGCGGCGGAGATCGCGGTGGCGGGCGGAGCGTGAGGGGGCGGGTGTGAGGGGGCGGGTGTGAGGGGGCGGGTGTGAGGGGGCGGGTGTGAGCGGGGGCACGGGGGCGGACGATCGTACGGAGTCGGGTACGCGCGGGCCGACGGGACCGCGGCGTACCGGAGCGCGGACACCGGCACGCACCGGAGCGCGGACGGACGGGCGTAGCGGTCCACGCGGGGACGGTGCTCGTCGCGGAGTGCTGCTCGTGATCGGTGACGTCGTCACCGATGTCGTCGCCCGCCACGCCGCCCCGCTCGCCCCCGGCACCGACACACCGGCCGACATCGCGATCCTGCCCGGCGGCGCCGGCGCGAACGTCGCCGCGTGGGCGGCGCATTGCGGCGCGCGGGTGCGTCTGCTGGCGCGCGCGGGACGGGACTCCGCCGACTGGCACCGCGCCGCTCTCGTGCGCGCCGGGGTCGACGCCCACGTCCGCGTCGACCCCGAGGCGCCCACCGGCAAGGTCGTCGCCCTGGTCGACGGCGGCGGGGAGCGGTCGTTCCTGGCGGACAACGGGGCGTCGTTCCGGCTGGGCCCGGCCGACTGGGCGCCGGGGCTGCTGGCCGGCGTCACCCACGTCCACCTCTCCGGCTACCTGTTCTTCACCGCCCCCGGCCGCGCCCTCGCCGTGCTCGCCACCGCCGAGGCGCACGCGCGCGGGGCGACGGTCAGCGTGGATCCCGCGTCGGCCGGTTTCCTCGCGAAGGCGGGGGTACGGGCCTTCCTCGCCGCGATCGCCACCGCCGACACCCTGTTCCCCAACTCCGCGGAGGCCGCGCTGCTCTCCGGCCTCCCCTCCCCCGCCGCCGCGGCGGCGGCCCTGGCAACCGCGCTCGACGCCACCGCCGTGGTCACCGCCGCCGACGAGGGCGCACACCTCGCCATCCCCGGCGCGCCCGCGGTGCACATCCCCGCCACCCCCGTCGTCCCCCTCGACACCACGGGCGCGGGCGACGCCTTCACGGGCGCCTATCTGGCGGCCGTGCAGGCCGGCAGCGACCCGCGGACGGCCGCGGCGGCGGGCTGCGCCACGGCGGCAACGGCGGTCCGTACCCCGGGCGGACGGCCGGGGCAAGGGGCGTAGCGGCGCGCGGTGGTGGGTCCGGGGGCTCCGCGCGTCAGCACACGCGCTTGCGGCGCGGGCGCGCGCGCAGCCGGTCCCGCGCCGGGCCGTGCGGGCCCGCGGCGAGGGCGTCGCGGACGGCGGCGGTGAAGGCGTCCGGTTCGCGGAACAACTGACGCGGTGTGGTGTGGACGAGGTGCAGGCCCAGGGATTCCAGGGCGTTGTGGTGTTCCACGGTGCCGTCGTCGTGGCGGTACGGCGGCTCGGTGAGGTGGAGGAGGACGCCGGTGCGCGGCCAGTGCGCGTGCGGGGTGGTGAGCCAGTAGCCGTCGAGGTGCAGGGGGATGTGCCAGAGCGGGGGCGGCAGTTCCGCGGTACGGATCACGGTGCGGGCGCGGATCTCGGCGGGTGGGCGGGCCGCGGGCCCGAGGGCGGCGAGCAAGGCGGCGACGTCGGGGCGGGTGTGCAGGCCGGCGGCGCGGAGCGCGGTGGCCACGGCGGCGGGCGGGGTGGCGCGGGCGTCGAGCAGTTCGCGGAACAGGGCGGCGGTCCGGTCGTGGTCGAGTACGTCGCGCAGGGCGTCGGCGGCGGCGCGGACCGGCGGGGCGGCGGGGAGTCCGGGTGCCAGGCGGACGGGCGGGGGCAGGCGGCGTAGCGCGTGGTGGACGCGGACCCCGGGCGGCGCGGTGAAGCGGCGGCGGGGCGGCACGAGCACGTCGACCACGCGCACGTCCGGGGCGGCGGGCACGCTGCGGAACCCGTACAGCGCCAGCGCCGCCACCCCCGTCAGCAGCGCCTCGCCGCGTCCTGCGCCGCGCTCCAGGGCGGCGCGGTAGCGCGCCTCCCAGCCGCCGGAGGTCTCGCGGATGCCGTTCGCGTACGTCATGGGTGCGCCATGCCCGCCGCCGCGCCCCGCTACGGCCTTACGGCGGCGGACTCACCGGGTCGGGCGGGGCCCGGGGCCGGGAGTTGACCCCTGGGCGCTACGCCGCGTGGACGGTGCTGTCCGCCGGGGCTTCGGGCTCGGGTGCGGCGCAGGTGTCGGCCAGGGCGTCGAGGGAGACGCCGAGGGCGGTGGCCAGGGCGGCGATCGTGAAGAAGGACGGGGTGGGGGCGCGGCCGGTCTCGATCTTGCGAAGGGTCTCGGCGGAGATGCCGGCCGCCGCGGCGACGTCGGTCATGCTGCGCTCGCCTCGGGCGGCGCGCAGCAGGGCGCCGAAGCGCTCGCCGCGGCGGCGCTCCTCGGGGGTCAGTGGAGTACGAACCATGAGCGTGATACTAATACCGGTATAGTAATTGGGAGGCCGAGGGAGAGCCGCATCATGGTCGAAATCAAGAACGACGCCGCGCTGGACGCCATGCGGGAGGCCGGCCGCATCGTCGCCCAGGCCCTCGCCGCCGCGCGGGACGCGGCCGGTGTCGGCGTCAGCCTGCTGGAGCTGGACGAGGTCGCGCGGGAGGTGCTGGACAAGGCGGGGGCGGGCTCGCCGTTCCTCGGCTACCGGCCGTCGTTCGCCTCCACGCCCTTCCCCGCGGTCCTCTGCACCTCCGTCAACGACGCGATCGTGCACGGCATCCCCACTGCGTACCGGCTGCGCGACGGCGACCTCGTGTCCCTCGACTTCGGCGCGGAGCTGGACGGCTGGACGGGCGACGCGGCGATCAGCTTCACCGTGGGCACGCCCCGCCCCGAGGACACCGCGCTGATCGCCGCCACGCAGCGCGCGATCGACGCCGGGATCGCGGCCGCCGTCGCGGGCGGGCGGCTGGGCGACATCTCGGCGGCCGTCGGGCGCGTGGCTGCGCAGGCGGGCTGCGGGATGCCGGCGGACTTCGGCGGGCACGGCATCGGGCGGCGGATGCACGAGGACCCGCACGTGCCCAACCGCGGGCGCGCGGGGCGCGGTTTCAAGCTGCGGCACGGGCTGACGCTGGCGATCGAGCCGATGCTGCTGTCGGGCGGCTCCGACGACTACGGGGTCGACGGCGACGGCTGGACGCTGCGGACGACGGACGGCAGCAGGGCGGCGCACATCGAGCACACGATCGCGGTGACGGACGACGGCCCGCGGGTGCTGACGGCGCTGTGAGGGCCGTGTCCGGTACGTAGCCGGGGGTCAGCGCCAGCCGTAGCGCAGCCGCAGGCGGTGCTCGACGAGGTGGAACCGCTGGCGGTCAAGCGAGCACGCCTCGCGGCGCATGCCGCCGTCGTGGAGGCGCAGCACGCGGTCCAGGTCGACCCACGACTCGCGGCCCTCGCGGTCCCAGGGCCCGGCGCCGATGCGCACCCAGTCGTGGTCGTCGTCGCGGCGCCTGCTGGACAGTTGGACGGCCAGGACCGTACCGGCGGTCTCGCGGGCGACGACGAGGACGGGGCGGTCCTTGCCGCGGCCGTCGTTCTCCTCGTACGGGACCCAGGTCCAGACGACCTCGCCGGGATCCGGGTCGCCGTCGGGGTCGGGCGCGTACGAGGTGCGTACGGCACCTGCGGCGCGCGGGTCTATCTCGGTGGTGGCGGTGGGGCCGTGCTGGCCGGGCAGGCTCGCGTGGCCGTTCTCGTCGGTCGGCGTGGTCACGCTAGGCACCGTAGCAACAGCGGGCGGGCGCGCGAAGCGGCGGTGGTGGCGGGCGCCGGGCCGCGGCCGCGGGGCGCCCGGCGGGCACCGGACGGGCGCCAGGCGGGCGCAGCGGGGCGTCTGCGGCAGGGTGTCATATGCCGGGGGAAATGGGGCGCTGAGGGCAGTCGGGGCGGCCGCTGTCAGTGGGGGGTTGTAGCTTCCAGGGCATGGACTACCACGACGTTGTCGCAGAGCTCGAATCGGCGGAGCAGGAGCTCGGCCTGGCCGCGTGCGACGTGGATGAGACCGAGGGCGCCGGGCTGGATCTGGCGGGGATGGCCGCCGAGCTGGCGGAACGTGCGGAGCCGACCGGGGCGGGACGCCCCGGCGCCGCGCCCGAGGAGGCGTGGGAGGGGGCCGACGCCGCGGTGTGGTCCGCCCGCAGGGCCGACGGGCTCGCCGACGCCGAGCGGGCGGAGGGACTGCCGGAGGCGGACTGGCAGCGGGGCCGGCAGATATCCCTGGCGCGCTGCGCGCAGTAGGGGGTCGTAAGCGCAACGTGCCTGGTTGGACCTCGGCCCCGGAGAGTCGGATGCTGGAGGTAGGAGGTGCTAGGCATGAGGCCGATCCGCTCCGGCGACGAGCCCGTGCACGCCCGCTCTCCGCTTCGCATGCGCTTCTGGCTGGCGCTGTGGGGAACGCTCTGGATGATCGCGGGCACGGTGTTCTTCGTCGCCGTCAACCAACCGGTGTGGGCAGGGGTGACCGCGGCCCTCGCCCTGATCACGGCCATCGACATCGCGGTGGTGCTCCGGCACATCAGAGAGGGCTCGCGTTTCCAGCCGGGCCCGGAAGTGCCGCCGTACGAGCCGACGGGCGAGGACGAAGAACCGCCCGAGCCGATACGCGGGGCCGGGGAACGGCACGAGCCGATACGCGGCGACGAGGAACCGCACGAGCCGGTACGTGACACCAGGGAACTCCACGAGCCGAGGCGGCGGCGCTGACGGTGGCGGGGCCCTGGGAACAACCGGTCTGGTGCGGGCCTGCGGTGACGTATAGCCCGGTCACGGGCGGTCGTCGCTTACGGCCGCTCGGGGCGCCAGGCCGGGCGGCGCGGATCATCCAGGCGTACGAGCACGTCGGCGGAGGCCACGGGGTCGGCTTCGTCCTCGTAGCGGGCGAAGGCGGGCAGTGTCCAGCGCTCTTGCACGGGTGTGCGCCGGGCGAGGGCGGCGGTTGAGAGACGGAGGTGGACCGCGAAGTCGAAGGGGAACCAGCGGCCGAACAGCAGCGGCCCGTGCAGCAGCACGACGGCGCCGGGCGGCAGTTGGACGTACGGGCTGCGCGTGGCCCGGTCGGTGGCGGGGTCCCAGAGGTCGGGCAGGACGCGGCCGTCGCCACCGGGCTCCAGGGGGCCGAAGACCTCGCGCCAGAGTGCGGCGGTGTCGAGCCAGGTGTCGTAGTACGCGTCGGGGTCCTCGCGCCCGAACTCGTAGCGCAGCGAGGCGGGGCGCAGGAACCCGCCCGCGTCGAGGACGAGCGCTTCGCGCCCGCGCAGCCGCAGTGCGTCGCCCACCCGGGCGGCGAGCACCCCGGGCTCCGCCGCGGGGGCGCCGTCCACGGCGACGCGCAGCCACGGGCCGCCGTCCGCCGCCTTCGTCTCGGCGATGCGCTCGGCCAGCGCCTCGGTGAGCCGCTCCCAGGAGATCGGTTCCAACTGCACGGCCCCATGATGCCGCGCGGCGGGAGGAGGTCGCCCGAGCACGGCTGGGGGCCGCGCGGCGAGGGGGGATCTGCCGGCGCGTATACGTCACCGGAAGCCGTGTCGTCGGCGTGGGCCCGCGTGCGGCCAGGCGCGGGGCCGGGGACTGGGTGATCGGGGCGGCGGGTGGCCCGGCCGGCTCGGCGCGGGCGGCTCTCCCGCGGGCGGCTCTCCCGAGCGCACGGCGGCCTTCGGGGCGGCGCCGCTGCGGGCTGCCCCGCCGCGGCTCTGCCGGGTGATCTGCGGGCTGCCCAACCGGTGGGACGGCGGGGGTGGTTGAGTACGGGCAGCGGATGTGAGCAGGCGTACCGCGGTCGACGCGCCGCAGGCAGGGGGCACACACGTGGGACCGGACGAGCTGAGCCCGCCCGAGCGGCGGCTGTGGGACGCCTTCCCCACCGCCGGGCAGGTCGACCTCCGTACCGGCGACCCCGCCGCGGACGACCCGGCCGGGGGCGCCGCCTGGGGCCCGGAGCGGGTCGTGCGCGCCGAGGTCGTCACCGCGCTGCTGCTCGGCGCCCGCGACGGCGAGTCCGGGCACACCGCCGCGGTGCAGCTCACCGGTGCCCGGATCACCGGCCGCTTCGCGCTCGACCACGCCGACGTACAGCACCATCTACGGCTCCAGGACTGCTCGTTCGAGGAGTCCGTCGACCTGTACGGCGCCCGTACGCGGCAGCTCAGCTTCAACGGCTCGCACCTGCCGGGAATGCTCGCGTCCCACCTCTGGGCGGAGGGAAGTCTCCGCTTCACCGGTTGCACGGCCAACGGCAAGATCCGGCTGGTCGCCACCCGCATCGCCGGGACCCTCATCCTCAACGGCGCCCGGCTCCGCAACCCCGGTGGCGAAGCGCTGGACGCCACCCGTCTGCAAGTCGACAACGACGTCCTCATGCGCGACGGCTTCTCCGCGCAGGGCACGGTCGTGCTGCGCAGCGCCCGCATCGGCGGCAGCCTCGACCTGCGCACGGCCCGGCTCGACGGCGGGTCCGGAGAGGCCGCACTCGACGCCGCCCGGGTGCAGGTCGACGGCGACTTCTCCGCGTACCGGCTGTCGGCCACCGGCAGGCTCGGCCTCCGGAACGCCACCGTCGCCGGCGCGACCTTCCTGCGCTCCGCCACCCTCGACAACCCCGGCGGCCGCACCCTGGACGCCCCGGGCATGCACGTGGGCTCCGACGTCGTGCTCGACAGGGACTTCAGGTCCCACGGCCAGATACGGCTGGCCGACGCGACCGTCGGCGGCCGGCTGGTGATGAGCGGTGCCCATCTGCGGGCCGAGGCGGACGACGCCGCACTCGACGCGTACGGGATCCAGATCGGCGCCGACGCCGTGCTCGACCACGTGACGGCCACCGGCCTGGTCCGGCTGTCGGGCGCGCAGATCACCGGCCGCATCGAGGCCGACGGCAGCCGCGTCAGCGGCCACACTCCCGGCGCCACCGCGCTCAGCCTGCGCCGCACCACCGCCCGCGAGGCCGACATGCGCACCACACGCCTCGACGGAGCCCTCGACATGCGCTACTCGGCACTCGGCGTACTGCACGACGCGGCCGCCACCTGGCCGCCCCGCGTCCGCCTCGACGGCGCGGTGTACGAACAGCTCCACGACCCGCTCTCCGCCGCCGAGCGGCTGCCCTGGCTGAGCCGCGGCGACGGCGCGTACATTCCGCAGCCGTACGAGCAGTTGGCCGCCGTGTACCGCCACCTCGGGCACGAGGACGACGCCCGCCGCGTCCTGCTCGCCAAGCAGCGCGCCCGCCGTGGCCAACTGCCCTGGTACGCCCGCGCCTGGGGCGGCATCCAGGACGCCGTCGTCGGCTACGGCTACCGTCCCGAGCGCGCCGTGGCCTGGCTTGCCGGGCTGCTGGCGCTGGGTTCGCTGCTCTTCTGGGCGAAGGAGCCGCGGCCGCTGGAGCCCGGCAAGGAGATCGAGTTCAACCCGTTCGTCTACACGCTGGACACGCTGCTGCCGGTCGTCGACTTCGGCCAGGGCAACGCGTTCGCGCCCGGCGGCGGCGCGCAGTGGGTGGCGTATCTGCTCGCCGCCGCCGGGTGGATCCTCGCCACCGCCGTGGCCACCGGCGCCGCTCGGGCGCTGAACCGGGCGTAGCGGGGCGGTCCTTGCAGGGGGGCCACGCCGGGTCCGCGGCCCGGCGCCGGCCGCTCCGGGTGCGGCACTGCGGCAGCAGCCGGAGCGGCCGCGGCTCTCACGGCAACGGCCCGAGCGGCAACGGCCCGAGCGGCAGCGGCCGTCGACGGGGGCCAGGAGGTCCCGCCGAGGTGGCCGCTGCCGCCGCGCCGGGACCCGCGAACACCCGCCCGGGGTGCGGGTCCGCCCCGGTGCGCTCCCCGCCCGGGAGCGCACCGGAAGCACCGGCTGCGCCGTCAGCGCCCGCGGCGCGCCCTGAGCGGCGCGGGACGGCAGCGCTTCAGTAGCGCAGCGCCGCCAGGTACTCGTAGCTGTTGCGCGCCGTCGCGAACGGGTCGGACGGGTTGTCGTGCTCGACGAGCCACTGCTTGACCCCGCCGCTCTTCGCCCCCTGGAACATCCTCGGGAAGTCCAGCACGCCGGAGCCGACGTCGGCGAAGTCGCCGTTCGGCGCCATGTCCTTGACGTGCAGGGCGGGGAAGCGGCCGGGGTGCCGGCGGAAGTACGTGAGCGGGTCGGCGCCGCCGCGCGCTCCCCAGTACACGTCGAACTCGAAGGCGACCAGGTGGGGATCGGTCTCGTTGACGAGGATGTCGAACAGCACCTCGCCGTCGACGGTGGCGTGGTCGCTGCCGTGGTTGTGGAAGAGCACCTGCTGCAGGCCGGCGTCGCGGCAGGCGCGGCCCGCCGCGTTCATCTTGCGCGCGGCCTCGCGGAAGCCGGCCGGCGTGTGCATGGCGCCGGGCAGGCTGGGGACGACGACCCACTTGCCGCCCAGGGTGTGGACGTCCTCGATCGCCTTCGGCAGCCCGCTGCCGGAGACGATGTCCCACCCGACGTGCTCCAGCACGGCGGAGAGCCCGGCGTCGTCGATCATGCCGCGGATCTGCTGCGCGTTGTGGCCGTGCCGGCCGCTGACGCCGACGGTGGCGTAGCCGATGTCCGACAACTGCTGCAGCGTCCCGGCGAAGTCCGTGGCCAGGGGCCCGCGCATGGTGTAGAGGTGCATGCCGATGCCGCCCGGCGGGATACGCCGCTTGCCCGGCCGGCCGCCGCCGGCGCACGCCTCCGCCTCGGCCGCCGCCGCGGGTCCCGCCGCGCCACCGAGGGCGGCGGCGGTACCGGCGCCGAGCGCCGCGGTGAGCAGAGCGCGCCTTCCCAGCCCGCTGTTCGCCGGCCGCCGGGACCTGCTCGTCCCGTCGGCTCCCTGGTCCGTTTCGTGCCTGCCGATCATGCGCACAACCGCCTCTCCCGCGTCTGACCCGTCCGTCTAGAAAGCGCTTTCTGGCATGCGCGCATCAGAGTAAGCGGCCCGCGTCATGCGGTCAACGGTTCGGTGCACCGCAGCAGCTTCTGCGGCCCCCGCGGCCCAAACAGGCGCACGTCAGCGCGCTCCAGCGCGCACCGGGCACCTCACGCCGGAGTGCCCGGCGTGCTCCGTGCGCTCAGAGGCGGATCAGCACGTCGTCCAGTTCCTTGCGCCGGATGTCCGGCACCCGCGCCCCGTCCGCCGGGTAGCCGACGGGGATCACGTACGCCGCCCGCTCCTCCGGCGGCCGCTCGCACACCTCGCCGAGGAACCGCATCGGGCTCGGCGTGTGCGTGAGCGTCGCGAGCCCCGCCTGGTGCAGCGAGGCGAGCAGGAAGCCGACGGCGATGCCGACCGACTCCTTCGTGTAGTACGGGCGCGGGCTCTGCGGCCCCTTGTGCACCTCGAAGACGACGATCACCGCGGGCGCCGCCTCCAGGAACGGCTTGTGCCAGTCCGTGCCCAGCGGCGCCAGCGCCGCCAGCCACTCCGGCGACGCCCGGCGCGCGTAGAACTCCCGCTCCGCCTGCTCCGCCGCCTCCCGCAGCCGCCTCTTGCGGTCCTGGTCGGTGACGACGACGAAGCGCCAGGGCTGCACGTTGGCGCCGCTGGGCGCGGTGGCCGCGGTGCGGATCGCCCACTCCAGGACCCCGTCCGGGATCGGGCGGGGCGAGAAGTCCCGTACGGTGCGGCGGCGGGTCATCGCGTCGTGGAAGGCGCGGCTGCGCACCTCCGCGTCCGGCGCCGGCACGCCGAGAGGCTCGTACGGGACGGTGGGATACGGGGCCGGACACGGCTGCGAGGTCGTCATCAGCCCAGCAGAGCACGGTCCCGCGGACTTGGCCCAGACCTGATACGAGCCGAACGCCCGCGCCGGGCCCACACCCACACCCGCGGACGCCCGCCCGCCCGCGGCTCCTACTCCTCGAAGCCCGCCGCGTCCACGAAGTCCGGCCGCGGGTCCAGCGCCGCCGCCAGGCGGAAGTGCCGGCGCACCTCGTCCGGGTCGCCCCCCGCCCGTTCCAGCGTGCGGGCCAGGGCGAAGTGCGCGTAGGCGTTGTCCGGCTCGCGGTCGACGACCGTGCGGAAGTCGGCCTCCGCCGGGCCGAGGCGGGCGCTCATGAAGTACGCGCGGGCGCGCAGCAGCCGCGGCGAGACCTTCTCGGGATGGGCCTCGACCAGCGGGTCGAGCAGTTGGACCGCGCCGCGCGGATCGCGGGCGGCGAGCAACTGCTCGGCCGCCCGGTAGTCGACGACGTCGGTCTCCGGGCTGCGCTCGGCCACGGCGGACTCCTTCCTCGTCTGCTGCGTCTTTCCGTCTCCCGCCCGCCTTCTTCCACGCCGGGAGACCAGCGGGAGGCGATGCGCCCTCCCAACACGGGATCATGCCCCGCTATTCCGCCCCCTGACCCCCTTGCGTGCCACCAGTTCCTCCCAGACCTTCCGTACCCGCTCCGCCAGCTCCTCCGGCGTCCCGTCGTTGTCCACGACGATGTCGGCGATCGCCAGCCGCTGTTCGCGCGTGGCCTGCGCCGCCATCCGGGAGCGCGCCTCGTCCGCCGCCATGCCGCGCAGCCGCACCAGCCGGTCGAGCCGGGTGGCGGGCGCGGCGTCGACGACCACGACGACGTCGTACAGCCCGGCAAGATCGTTTTCGGCCAGCAGCGGCACGTCGTTCACGACGATCGCGTCCGGGCCCGCCGCCTCCTGCAGCGCCGCGGACCGCTCGCGGACCAGGGGGTGGACGATGGCGTTCAGCGCGCGGCGGCGCTCGGCGTCGGCGAAGACGATGCTCCCCAGCTCCGCCCGGTCCAGACTGCCGTCCGCTGCGAGCACGCCGTCACCGAACTCCGCGACGACCGCGGCGAGACCCGGGGTGCCAGGCTCCACCACCTCGCGGGCGATCGTGTCGGAGTCCACGAGCACCGCCCCGTACGAGGCGAGCAGCCGCGACACCGCACTCTTGCCGGCGCCGATCCCGCCGGTCAGTCCCACCGTCAGCATGGGTCCAGCGTAGGCCGCAAACGCGCGGGGGCGGGCGCCGGAGCGTACAGCCCGCGCTCCGGCGGCCGCCCCCGCGCGGTCCGCGCCTCAGTCGCCCTCCTCGCGCTCCGCGAGGAACCGCTCGAAAGCGTTGCCCAGCTCGTCCGCCGAGGGCAGCTCGGCGGGCTCTGCCATCAGGTTCTCCCGGTCGTCGCCGCCGGCCAGCGCGTCGTACTGGTGCTCGAGCCCGCGGACCATGCCCACCAGTTCCTCGTCGCCCTCGTCGACCTGGCGCTCGATCTCGTTCTGCACCTTCAGCGCCTCGGAGCGCAGCGCGTGCGCCACGCCCGGCAGGACGAGGCCCGTCGCGGAGGTGATCGACTCCAGGACGGTCAGCGCCGCGTCGGGGTACGGGGTGCGGGCCAGGTAGTGCGGCACGTGCGCGGCGACGCCGAGGACGTCGTGCCCGGCCTCCCCGAGCCGGTACTCCAGCAGCGCGTCGGCGCTGCCGGGGACCTGGGCCTCGTCGAAGACGCCGCGGTGGCCCGGCACCAGGTCGATGCGGTTGCCGTGCGGCGTGAGGCCGACGGGGCGGGTGTGCGGCACGCCCATGGGGACGCCATGGAAGTTGACCGCCAGGCGCACGTTCAGCCGCTCCACGATCTCGCGGACGGCCTCGGCGAAGCGCTCCCACTCCACGTCCGGCTCGGGGCCCGTCAGCAGCAGGAACGGGCTGGCGGTCGCGTCGCGTACGAGGTGCAGTTCGAGCTTGGGGACTTCGTACGCGGCCCAGTGGTCGCGGCGGAACGTCATGAGGGGCCGGCGCGCGCGGTAGTCGACGAGCCGGTCGTGGTCGAAGCGGGCGACGACCTCGTGCGGAAGGTCGTCGAGAAGCCGCTCGTTGATCTGGGCGCCGGTCTCGCCGGCGTCCATGAAGCCTTCGAGGTGGTAGAGCAGGGTCAGCCCCGCCGAGTCGTGCTCCAGCACCGCGTCGACGGCCGCGAGCCCGCTGGGGTCCCATTCGTACATGCTCATGAGGGTGTAACACCCCGCGTGCCCGCGGTGATTCCCGGTGACGCGGACGGATTCCGCGGGCGGCGGCCGCGGCGTCTGCATACACCGGGGCAGCCCTCTCCCCCGCCCCCGGAGCCGGCCGGTGAACTGGCTGGATCATGACGTACGGCGGCGGAACCTCGCCGCTGCGTATAGCGTCCTTCTTCGCAGAAGGAGGGGGTCGTCGTGCCTGAGGAGGGGCCGGGAGGAGAAGTCCCGGACGGGCGCGGTGGGTTGCGGGAGCCGCTACGGCCCCGCCGAGGGGGGCGGCGCCGCATGTCGCGCTCCCTCACGCTCGCCGCCATCGGTGCCTGCGTCCTCGTGATCGCGAGCATCGTCGTGTCCGCATGGCCCGGCGGCACCGGGCTCAGACCACCCGGGACGCCGTCGCCCGACGCCACCACGGCCGCCGCCTTCACGGGCGTGTACCGCATCGGCGCCCTCGGCGACGCCGACCCGGGCGGCGGGCAGGACACCGTGCTGAACCGCAGCGTGACCCGGGCGCTCTCCGACCACGGGACCGGCACCGGCGGCGGCAACGGCGGCGTGGCCACGCCCCCGCTGGCCGTCTCCGACCTCACCGCCCACAAGGAGTCCACCGAGCCCGCGAACCGCCGGCTCATAGCGCGCTGGCTGGAGATGGAGCCGGGCCTGACCGGGGTCGTCGGCGGCGACCCCGCGCTCAAGCTGCCGGAGAGCGGCCTGACGTCCTTCCGCCTCCCCGTCGTACGCGCCTGCCGCCACGACGGCGCCGGCCTCAGCCCTGAGCCGCGGTACGCGGACACCAACGAGCTGCGCTCCTCCGCGTCCACCGCCGACATGGGCGTCGTGATGGCCCGCCACCTCGCCGCCGAGCCCGGGGTCAGGAAGGTCTACGTCCGCGGCGACACCGCCGCGGGACCGACCCGGGCCCTGGTCGACCGGCTGCGCGCCGACGGCGTGGAGGTACAGACGGACGACGCGGGGCAGCTCGCCGACGCCATCGGCCGGTTCGAGCCCGACGCGGTGTTCCTGGAAGGCGGGGCGGGGAACCTGGCCGACTGGCTGGAGCAGGTCGAGAACAGCGGGTTCACCGGCGTGAAGGCGCTGTGGGACCCGACCGCGCCGACGTGCACAGGACGCAACGCCGCCGCCGACGCGGACTTCTCCGTGCCGGACGGCTGGCTGACCGTCCGCGGCCACTACGACGTGCGCCTGGACCCCGACGCCGGCCGCCGCGCCGCCGTCCGCAAGGCCCTCGGCGACGACCTGGCCGGCCGCCCGTACGCCGTCGAGACCTACGACGCCGCCCGCGCCATGCTCTCCGCCTGGGACACCGTCTCGGCGGAGGACCGCAACAGCAACGAGCCGGACCTGGCCCGCGCGGCGCTGGCCGAGGCGCTGCCGACGGTGCAGGTGCGCGGGACGCTGGGCGGCTGGTGGAAGGAGCTGTCGCAGGCCGAGGCGCACCCGGTGGTGTGGCTCGACCGCCGGGAGGGCGGCGAGTGGCACCAGGAGGCGGAGAAGCGCCGCTGAGCGCGGGGGGCGCGCCCCCGGCGGGTGCGGGCGTGGCCGCGCGCCTGCCGCACGCGCAGGGGATCCCCGCCCGTACAGCCCCGCCGTACGGGCAGAGGCCCTGTACAGCCCCGCCGTAGGCGCACGGGCCCGCCCGTACCGCCGTGACCGCAGCCATGGCCGTACGGGCGGGCCTCCGCGCGCCCGGCGGTTGCCGGTGGTGCCCTACGAGACCCCGACCCCCCGCTGCTCGGACCGCTCCCCCTCGTCGTGCCCTTCGGCCCCTTCGGGCCGCTCCAGCGCCACCCGCGGCAGCTTCCTGGCCAGCGGGCCGGGCAGCCACCAGGCGTGCCGGCCGAGCAACTGCATCACCGCGGGCACGATCAGGCAGCGGATCACCAGCGCGTCCAGCAGGATCGCCACCGCGAGCCCCAGGCCGAACTGCTGGAGCATCCGGCTCGGGCTCAGGATGAAGGCCGCGAACACCACGATCATGATCAGCGCCGCCGCCGTGATCACCTGCCCGGTGACGGCCAGGCCCTCGCGTACCGCGTGCCCGGCGTTCTTCGTACGCTCCCACTCCTCGTGCATCCGGGAGACGAGGAAGACCTCGTAGTCCATGGAGAGCCCGAAGACGATCGCGAAGATCATCACAGGGATGAACGCCTCGATGGGCCCCTGCTCCACACCGAACCAGCCCTCCTGGAAGACCAGCGTGATCACGCCGAGCGCGGCGCCGATGGACAGCAGGTTCAGCACCGCCGCCTTGAGCGGGATCCAGAGGGACCGGAAGACCACCATCAGCAGCAGTGTCGACAAGCCGACGACGAGGGCGACGAACAGCGGCATCCGGTCGGCGACGGTGTCGGAGAAGTCCTGCGTACCGGCGGTGGCCCCGCCGACCAGGTACTCGGCGCCGGTCTCCGCCGCCAGCGGCGGCAGCACGTCGTCGCGCAGGTCGTGCACGAGGTCCGCGGTCGCCTCGTCCTGCGGCGCCGACGCGGGGAAGACGATCACGGTCGCGACCTCGCCGTCCTCGGACGGCAGCGGCGGGGTCGTCGCGGCGACGCCGTCGGTCGCCGCGATACGGGCCTGCGCCTGCTCCCCCGCCTCGGCGGCACCGGCCGCGCCGGCTCCGGCGCCGCCCTGCGCCACGACGAAGAGCGGGCCGTTGAAGCCGGGCCCGAAGCCCTCGGCGAGCAGGTCGTACGCCTTCCTGCTGGTGCTGGAGGGGGCGTCGTTCCCGGCGTCGGCAAAGCCGAGCCGCATGCCCAGCACCGGCGCCGACAGGGCCACGAGCGCGACCAGGGCGGCGACCAGCGCGGGCAGCGGGCGGCGCTGCACGGCGTCCGCCAGGGCTCGCCAGCGGCTGCCCTCGACCTTGCCCTTGGCCGCCGCCTTCTCGGCGCGCTTGAGCACGTGGCGCTGGATGCGCCGGCCGAGCACGGCGAGCAGCGCGGGCAGCAGCACCAGCGACGCGGCCATCGTGACCAGCACGGTCAGCGCCACCGAGAGCGCCACGCCCTGCAGCGAGCCGAGACCGAGGGCGACGAGGCCGAGGAGGGCGACGATGACGGTGCAGCCGGCGAAGAAGACCGTGCGGCCGGCGGCGTCGAGCGCGATGCGGGCGGCGCTGTCGCGGTCGGCGCCGCGGATCAGCTCGTGGCGGTACCGGTAGAAGATCAGCAGCGCGTAGTCGACGCCGACGCCGAGGCCGACGAGCATCATGATCGGCGGGGTGAAATCGGCGACGGTGAAGACGTGCCCGGCCATGGTGATCAGGCCGACGGCCGTGCCGACCGCGAACAGCGCGGTGACCAGCGGCACCGCGGCGGCCACCAGCGAGCCGAAGAGCAGCACGAGGATCGCCAGCGCCGCGAGCATGCCCGCGCCCTCGGCGCCGCCGCCTCCCTCCTCCTCGGCGCCGCGCACGGCCTCGCCTCCCAGCTCGATCTGGAGCGCGTCGGTCCGTGCGTCCTGCGCGGTGTCGATGATCTTCTCGACGTCCGCCTTCGGCACGGTCTCCGCCTTGCCGTCGAGGGTGACGGTGGCGTACGCGACGTCGCCGCCCTCGGAGACGGCCGCGCCGCCGTCGGCGTACGGGCTGCGCACGTCCACGACGCTCGGCAGCCCGCGCACCTGCTCCAGCATGCGCTCGACGTCCTGCTCGGTGCCCGCAGCCCGCAGCCCGCGCTCGTCCTTGAACACGATCTCCAGACTGTCGCCCGCCTGCGCGGAGCCGTGCTTCTCCAGCAGGTCGGTGGCGGCCTGGGAGTCGGTGCCGGGGAGGGAGAAGTCGTTGCGCCAGTTGCTTCCGGCGCCCTGGGAGGCGGCGGTGACGCCGAGGAGGACGACGATCCAGAGGAGGATCGCCAGCCGCCGGCGGCGGCGCGACCAGTCGGCGAGGCGGGCGAAGAGACCGGGGCGGGTGCCGGGATCGGTGGGCGGCGGAGCTGCGCGGTGTGCGGACATGACGCCAGCGTGGGGGGCCGGCTGGGGCGGGCACGTCGGCCGGGCGCGGACACCGCCCCTACCCCGCTGGTTGCGCCCGCCGCCGGTCCCGTACTACCCGGGTTGCGCCCGCCCCCGTAACGCCGCCGAGTCCCCTAGGGGGCGCTCCCGAATCCCCTACGGCCTCCGCCCACCGGCGCTGCGGCGGGGCGGGTCACCGGGTCGTCAGGGTCCGGGGGACGGGTCGCTGTCGGCGGGGCGGCCTACCCTTGGGCGGGTGCGTGGGGGACGGGGGGTCGGAGTGCGAAACCGGGGGTGTCGGGACGGGGCACGGAGCCGGGCACGTCGGGTCGAGCACGCGGAGGCGGCACGTCAGCGCGGGGACATGGAGTGGGGCGGATCAGGGCGGGCGTGTGCAGTCGGGCACGTCGGGCCGGGTGCAGGGAGTCGGGCACGTCGGGTCCGGCGCAGAGAGTCGGGCACGTCGGGTCCGGCGCTGGGAATGAGGCGCGTGACATCGCGGGGCCGGCGCGGGGGCGTCAGGGGGCCAGCCAGCCCGGGCGGACCATCCCCGACTCATAGGCCAGCACCACCAACTGCGCCCGGTCGCGCACTCCCAGCTTCGTCATGATCCGGCTCACGTGCGTCTTCGCCGTCGCCGGGCTCAGTACCAGCCGGGCCGCGATCTCGTCGTTCGTCAGCCCGGCGGCGACCAGTTGCATCACCTCGGCCTCCCGCTCCGTCAGCGCGTTCAGCCGCGGACTCGGCTCCGGCGCCTTCACCCGGCCGGCGAACTCGGCGATCAGCCGCCGCGTCACCGACGGGCTGATCAGCGCGTCGCCGCGGGCCGCCACCCGCACCGCGTGGATCAGCTCCTCCGGCTCGGTGTCCTTGACCAGGAACCCGGCGGCGCCGGCGCGCAGCGCGCCGTACACGTAGTCGTCGAGGTCGAACGTCGTCAGGATGACGACCCGGACGTCCGCCAGCCGCTCGTCCGCGGCGATCCGCCGGGCCGCCTCCAGGCCGTCGGTGCCCGGCATCCGGATGTCCATCAGGACGACGTCGGGGCGCAGTTCGCGGCACGCGGCCACCGCCTGGTCGCCGTCGCTCGCCTCCCCGACCACGTCGAGGTCGTCCTCGTCCGCCAGGATCGAGCGGAAGCCGGCGCGCACCAGCTTCTGGTCGTCGGCGAGCAGAATCCTGATCATGCCTGGGCGTGCTCCGTTCCGTAGGGCAGCCGGGCGGTGACGGCGAACCCGGCGCCTCCCGGCCGCGGGCCCGCGGCCAGCTCCCCGCCGACCGCCCGCGCCCGCTCCCGCATCCCGCCGATGCCGCTGCCGCCGCCGACCGCGGCGGTGCCGGGTCCGGCGCCGGACCCGCCCCCTGCGCGGGCCTCGGCTGCGGCGCCCCGGCCGTCGTCCTCCACCGCGAGCCGCAGTTCCCGGTCACCGTAGTCCAGCCGTACGGTCACGGACGTGGCCCCCCGCGCATGCCGCGCGACGTTCGTCAGCGACTCCTGCACCACCCGGTACGCGGTCAGGTCCAGCTCCGCCGGCAGCGTCCGTTCCGCGCCCTCCACCACCGTCTTCACCCGCAGCCCCGCGGTGTCCGCCGCCCGCTCCGTCAGCTCGCGCAGGCGCGCCAGCCCCGGCGCGGGCGCCGTCGGCGCCTCGTCGTCGACCTGCCGCAGCACCCCCAGCGTGGTGCGCAGCTCGCGCAGCGTCTCGCGGCTGGTCTCCTTGATGGCGGCCAGCGCGCCGGCGGCGGCCGGGTCGGGGGTGGCGCTCTTCTTCAGCCGGTGCAGGGCGGCGCCGGACTGGACGTTGATCAGCGAGATGTTGTGCCCGATGACGTCGTGCAACTCACGTGCGATGCGCAGCCGTTCCTCGGTCGCGCGCCGGCGCGCCTCGCCCTCGACGTGCGCGCGCCTGCCGTGCCACATCGCGCCCAGCGCCACCACCGCGACCACCCAGCCGGTGAGCATGAACAGCGCGATGCCGTTGACGTCGTCGTTGCCCGACAGCGTCCCCGCCGCGGTACCGGCGACGACGAGCGCGCCCAGCGCCGCCGCCGCGCGCAGCCGCCCCGCGGCGGCCACGCAGTACAGCGCGATGACGAGCACGACGAACAGCGGACCGTCGTACGCGCTGCTCACGTAGTAGACGCCGACGACCGGGACGACGAACGCACCCACGGCGACCGGACGGCGGCGGGCGAAGTACAGCGCCCCGCAGGCCAGCGCGATCAGCGCCCAGCCCAGCGCCGTCGTCGCCCACGGCTCCCGGCGCTGGCCGACGAACGCCTGCACCGTGCCCAGCGCCACCAGCGCACCCGTACCGGCCGCGAGGGCGGTGTCCGCCGCGCGGCCCTGGGGCAGGCGGAGCTGACGTACGGGCAGGGGCATGACCCCAGCGTACGTGCCCGGGCGCACGCCCCGGAGCGAAGGCGCCGGCCCCCGCGAGCCCGGGCCGTACGGCCCGCAAGGGGCACGCACGGCGGAAGCCCGCCGCCCCCCGGAGGGGACGACGGGCTTCCGTCTGTCGTGCTGCGTACTACTACCCGGGCCGGCAGGCCCGCGATCAGCTCTGGCCGCCGGCCAGCTTCTCGCGGAGGGCCGCCAGCGCCTCGTCCGAGGCCAGCGCGCCGGAGTCGTCCGCACCCTCGGAGGAGTACGAACCGCCGCCGGACGGAGCCGGCGCCGAGTCGCCCGCCTCGGCCGCCGCCTGGGCGTCGGCCTCGCGGGACTTGACGACCTGCGCCTGGTGCTGCTCGAAGCGGGTGTGGGCCTCCGCGTACTGGCCCTCCCACTCCTCGCGCTGCTTCTCGTACCCGTCGAGCCACTCGTTGGTCTCGGGGTCGAAGCCCTCGGGGTAGATGTAGTTGCCCTGGTCGTCGTACGACGCCGCCATGCCGTAGAGCGTCGGGTCGAAGTCGACGGCCATCGGGTCGGGACCGAAGGTCTCGTTCGCCTGCTTCAGCGAGAGGCTGATGCGGCGGCGCTCCAGGTCGATGTCGATGACCTTGACGAAGATCTCGTCGCCGACCTGGACGACCTGCTCCGGGATCTCCACGTGGCGCTCGGCCAGCTCGGAGATGTGGACCAGGCCCTCGATGCCCTCGTCGACACGGACGAACGCGCCGAACGGAACCAGCTTCGTGACCTTGCCGGGCACGACCTGACCGATCTGGTGCGTGCGCGCGAACTGCTGCCACGGGTCTTCCTGGGTCGCCTTCAGGGACAGCGAGACGCGCTCGCGGTCCATGTCGACGTCCAGGACCTCGACCGTGACCTCCTGGCCGACCTCGACGACCTCGGACGGGTGGTCGATGTGCTTCCAGGACAGCTCGGACACGTGCACCAGGCCGTCCACGCCGCCCAGGTCCACGAAGGCGCCGAAGTTGACGATCGAGGAGACCACACCCGACCGCACCTGACCCTTCTGGAGGGTGGTGAGGAAGGTCTGGCGGACCTCGGACTGGGTCTGCTCGAGCCAGGCACGGCGGGACAGAACCACGTTGTTCCGGTTCTTGTCCAGCTCGATGATCTTGGCTTCGAGCTCCTTGCCGACATAGGGCTGAAGGTCGCGCACGCGGCGCATCTCGACCAGCGACGCGGGCAGGAAGCCCCGCAGGCCGATGTCGAGGATGAGACCGCCCTTGACGACCTCGATGACGGTACCGGTGACGATGCCGTCCTCTTCCTTGATCTTCTCGATGGTGCCCCACGCACGCTCGTACTGCGCGCGCTTCTTCGAGAGGATCAGCCGGCCTTCCTTGTCCTCCTTCTGCAGGACAAGGGCCTCGATCTCGTCGCCGACGGCGACGACCTCGTTCGGGTCGACGTCGTGCTTGATCGAGAGTTCCCGGGAAGGGATGACACCCTCGGTCTTGTAGCCGATGTCGAGCAGGACCTCGTCCCGGTCGACCTTCACGATGACGCCGTCGACGATGTCGCCGTCGTTGAAGTACTTGATCGTCTCGTCGATCGCGGCGAGGAAGGCTTCCTCGGAACCGATGTCGTTGACCGCGACCTGCGTCGTGGCGGCCGCGGTGTTCTCGGTGCTGCTCGTCATGTGGGATTGGGCTCCGGTACGGGCAAGTTGAGTCGTCGTCACTCCACGCCGAGAGCCCTGTGATCGCACCGCCGAAGCCGGACAGCCTAAGAGGCGCTTTCCCGACTCCACCCGGGAGTCCGGCAGCGCCTCGTGAACCGAGGGGACATACAACAGATGCGAGCGCGACCTACTCCGTCCGAGGCGCGCAGGCCCGCAGCGCAACTTGTAGCATACGGGGGCAGCCGGGCATGGTCAATGCGCGAAGAGTGCACCTGGGGCATGCCGCCCCATACCCGGCAGTAGTGGCGCTCCGTCACTCTCGCGCGTGGCAGGAAGGTACTACGACGGGTCCGCCGATGGTCCACGAGTACGAAAACGGTACGGGCGGTGTCGGCGGGGCCGCTGACGCGGATGTTCCGGCAGAGGCTACCCGACGGCCCGTCCCAGCGCGGGAAACCCGGCAAGCGAGCCGTGGTTGGTGGGACCGCAACGCCGACGACTACCAGCGCGAGCACGGCGGCTTCCTCGGCGGCGCGGACGGCGCCCGCTTCATCTGGGGCCCCGAAGGGCTGGACGAGGCCGAGGCCCGGCTGCTCGGCCCCCCGGATTCGCTGACCGGGCGGGCGGTGCTGGAGGTGGGCGCGGGGGCGGCGCAGTGCTCGCGCTGGCTCGCCGAGCAGGGGGCGCGGCCCGTAGCGCTGGACCTCTCCCACCGTCAGTTGCAGCACGCGCGCCGCCTGGCCCTCGAAGCGCCCGCACAGGCCGCGCCGTTCCCGCTGCTGCAGGCGGACGCGACCGCGCTGCCGTTCCGCGACGGGGCGTTCGACCTGGCGTGCTCGGCATACGGCGCCGTGCCGTTCGTCGCCGCACCGGTCGCGGTGATGCGGGAGGTCAGGCGGGTGCTGCGGCCCGGCGGGCGGTGGGTCTTCTCCGTCACCCACCCCGTGCGCTGGGCGTTCCCCGACGAACCGGGGCCCGAGGGGCTCTCGGTGGCCGCGTCGTACTTCGACCGCACGCCGTACGTCGAGCAGGACGAAGAAGGGCGCGCACTGTACGTCGAGCACCACCGGACGCTCGGCGACCGCGTGCGCGACGTGGTGGGGGGCGGCTTCCGGCTGCTGGACCTCGTGGAGCCGGAGTGGCCGCAGTGGCACGACCAGGAGTGGGGCGGCTGGTCGCCGCTGCGCGGGCACCTGATCCCCGGCACGGCGATCTTCGTCTGCGAAGCGGCCTAGAGCCCGCCGCGGGCAGCGGCCCCGGGCGGCGGCCGGGGCGCGGTCCGTAGCACACTGGCGTCCGTGGCCCTCCGCTCCGACGCACTCGACGCCCTGCCCGTACGGCACGCGCTGCCCGCCCTGCGCGCGGCCCTCGAAGGACCCGGCGCCGCCGTGCTCGGCGCACCGCCCGGCACCGGCAAGACCACGCTGGTCCCGCTGGCCCTCGCCGGACTCGTCCCCGGCACCGGCGACGGGCCCCGCCGGGTGCTCGTCGCCGAACCCCGCCGCATGGCGGCGCGGGCCGCCGCACGCCGCATGGCGTGGCTGCTCGGCGAAGAGACCGGCGAACGGGTCGGGTTCACCGTCCGCGGCGAGCGCCGCGCCGGGCCCCGCACCCGCGTCGAGGTCGTCACCACCGGCGTCCTCCTGCAACGCCTCCAGCGCGACCCCGAGTTGGCCGGCGTGGACGCCGTGCTCCTCGACGAGTGCCACGAACGCCACCTCGACGCCGACACCGCGCTCGCCTTCCTCGTCGACGTACGCGCCACCCTCCGCCCCGAACTGCGGCTCGTCGCCGCCTCCGCCACCTCCGACACCGCCGCCTGGGCGCGCCTCCTCACCGCGCCCGACGCCGCCGCGCCCGCCCCCGTCGTACGCGGCGAGGGCACGATGCACGCCGTCGCGATCGGCTACCGCCCCCCGCCCGCCGGCGTACGCCCCGCCCACGGCACCCGCGTCGACCCGGCGCTGCTGGCCCACATCGCCGACGTCGTACGCGAAGGGCTGCGCCGGCCGGACGGCGACGTGCTCTGCTTCCTGCCGGGCGTCGGCGAGATCGCCCGGGTCGCCGGACTGCTGGCGGACACGGCCGCAGACGTACTGCAGTTGCACGGACAGGCACCCGCCGAGGTGCAGAACGCCGTGCTGCGCGGCAGCGCCCCCGGCGAGCGGCGCGTGATCCTCTCGACCGCGGTCGCCGAGTCCAGCCTGACCGTGCCGGGCGTGCGGATCGTCGTCGACGGCGGTCTCGCACGCGAACCGCGCATGGACCACGCCCGCGGGCTCGGGGCACTCACGACCGTACGGGTCTCCGCCGCCACCGCCACGCAGCGGCTGGGCCGCGCCGGGCGCGAAGGGCCAGGACTGGCGCTGCGCTGCTGGTCGCAGGCCGAGGACGGGCGGCTGCCGCGCTACCCGTCGCCGGAGATCGCCGTCGCCGACCTGGCCGGCTTCGCCCTGCAAGCCGCCTGCTGGGGCGACCCCGACGCCACCGGGCTCGCCCTGCTCGACACCCCGCCGCCGGGCGCGCTGGCCGCCGCCCGCGACGTGCTGCGGGCGGTCGGCGCCGTGGACACCGCCGGCCGCCCGACGCCCCGCGGCACCCGCCTCGCCGGCCTCGGCCTGCACCCCCGGCTCGGCCGCGCCCTGCTCGACGCCGCCGCGGAAGCCGGCCCCCGCGCGGCGGCCGAGGCGGTGGCGCTGCTCAGCGAAGAGCCGCCGCGCTCGTACGGCGACGACCTCGCCGCCGCCTGGCGCCGCGCCCGCCGCGGCGGCGACGCCTACGCCCCCCGCTGGCGCCGCGAAGCCCAGCGCCTGCGGCGGGCGCTGCGGCCACCGGCGGACGACCCGAATCCGGCGGGCGCGCACTGGGAAGACGAGCCCGGCACCCCGTCCCGCACACCCGCCACGGGCGAAGGCGCGACCCCACCCGCGAAAGCCGCCGCCCACGGCGCCGCCGGGCGCACCGCTGCCTCCCGCGACGTCGGCGGCCAGGGCGGCGGCGGACTCGGCGACGACGCCGTCGCCGGTCTCGTCGCCGCGCTCGCCTTCCCCGAGCGCGTCGCCCGGGGCCGCGGCGACGGCTCGTACCTCATGGCATCCGGCACCCGCGTGGAAGCCGGCGCCGAATCCGCCCTGCGCGGGCAGCCGTGGCTCGCCGTCGCCGTCGCCGACCGGCCCGTCGGCGCCGCCGGCGCCCGGCTGCGGCTCGGCGCCCCCCTCGACGAAGCCACCGCGCTACGGGCCGCCGAAACCCTGCTCCGCACCGAAGAAGAAGTCACCTGGTCCGCCGAGCGGCACGAAACCGTCGCCCGCCGCGTCACCCGCCTCGGCGCCGTCGAACTCCGCGCCCGGCCCCTTCCCCGCCCCGACCCCGACCGCCTCCGGGCCGCCCGCCTCGACGGACTGCGCCGCGAAGGCACCGCGCTGCTGCGCTGGTCCGAGCACGCCCGCGCGCTACGCCGCCGGCTGGCGTTCCTCCACGGCGCACTCGGCGACCCCTGGCCCGACGTCTCCGACGAGGCACTCCTCGCCCGCGCCGACGACTGGCTGGACGACGACCCGCGCCGCATCGACGCCGGCCGCGTACTCCAAGGGCTCCTCCCCTGGGCCCGCGGCGAAGCCGCCCGCCTCGACGAACTCGCCCCGGAACGCATCGACGTGCCCAGCGGCTCCCGCATCCGCGTCGACTACGACGACCCGCAGCAGCCCGTGCTCGCCGTCAAGCTCCAGGAACTCTTCGGCCTCGACCGGACCCCGCGGATCGCGGACGGCCGCGTACCGCTCCTGGTGCACCTGCTGTCACCCGCCGGCCGCCCCGCCGCCGTCACCGCGGACCTGGAGTCCTTCTGGCGGCAGGGCTACCCCGCGGTCCGCGCCGAGCTGCGCGGCCGCTACCCGAAGCACCCCTGGCCCGAGGACCCGGCCACCGCCACGCCCACCCGGCACACGACGCGCCGCACGAACGCCGGCCGCTGACCGGTGGGGCCGGCTGACCGCCGGCCCTGCCCGTCCTACGCCGCGCCCTGCTCGACGGTCAGCTCCAGCGTCAGCGTCACGCCCTCGCTCGTCGTGAGCAGCAGCAGGTACGTCCCCGCCGTGTCGCCCGCGTGGATCGTCGGGAGCTTCACCGTGCCGTCGTCCTCCGTCGTCAGGTTCAGCTTGCGGACCGGGTTGCCCTCGGTGTCCTCGAAGTACGGGCCCTTGTCGTTCGGCTCGCCCGCCTCCGTGACCATCGCCGCCGTCACCGGCGCCTTCGCCGCGGGACCGCCGCGGTACGTCACCTTGGCCTCGACGGTGCCGAACTCGCCGCCCGCCGCCGCCTTCAGCGCCGCGTCACCGACCCGGGCCAGCCCGTACGACGCCTCCACCTCGGCGGCGAACTCCACCGGGCTCACGCCGCCGCTCGTCGTGGCGCGGATCGTGAAGTCCCCGGTCAACTGGCCCGCCTTGACCACGGGCGCCGTCGCGTAGCCGGAGCCGTTCGTGGTCACCGAGGCGGTCTTGCCGCCACCGGCGAAGACCGCGCCGGTCTGGCCGCTGATGGTGAACGTCACCGTCTTGCCGGACACGCCCGTGCCGCGCGAGGTCACGCCCCGCACCTTCGGCCGCTCGGCGAAGTCGGCGCCGGTGTACGCGGTCGGGGACTGCGGGCTCACCACGCGCAGATCCGCGATGGTCGGTGCCGGCGACGGGTCGCCGGGGTCCTCGCCGCCGGGCGGCGGCGGCTCGGTGGGGCCGGGGCCGGGGCTGTTGCCGCCCTTGCCGTCGTCCTTGCCGTCTTCCTCGCCGCCGCCCTTGCCGTCGTCGCCGCCCTTGCCCGGGCGGTCGCTCCCCGACGGGCTCGGCGAGGGCGTCGGCGTGTTGATGCCGTCGCTGCGGTCGCCCGGATCGGCGCCGGTGCCGTCGGGCACCGAGTCGGCGCCGCCCTCCTTGTAGAAGTCGTACCAGGTCAGGACCGTACGGAGATACGACTCCGACTGGTTGTACCCGAGGATGGCGGCTTCCAGGTCGGCCTGCGAGGACAGATCCCGCCCGCCCGCACACAGATAGCGCCCGGCGGACAGGGCCGCGTCGTAGACGTTGTCCGGATCCCGCTCGCCGTCGTCGTTCCCGTCGCTGCCCCAGGTGGCCCAGGTCGAGGGGATGAACTGCATGGGACCGACGGCGCGGTCGTGGGTGGTGTCCCCGTCGTACTCGCCGCCGTCGGTGTCCGTGATGTTCGCGAAGCCGTTGCCGTTCAGCACGGGACCGAGGATCGGGTTCCGGGTCGTACCGTTCGCGGTCACGTCACCGCCGCGGGCGTGCCCCGACTCGACCCGGCCTATGGCCGCCAGCAGCTCCCACTCCAGGTTGCACCCGGGGTTCGTGCTCGCGAGCCGGCTCTCGGCCTGCTTGTACGCGTCGAGGACGGTCGCCGGGATACCGGAGTCGTCTGCCTCGTCCTCCAGTTCGTCACCGGGCGAGGGGTTGGCGCTCTCCAGCGGCGGCAGGTCGGTGTAATAAGGGGAGCCACCCGTGATCGAGTCCTCCCCGCCGCCGGGCGCCTGGTCAGGGGCGCTCTTCCCGGGGGCGTCGGGCCCGGCGGAAAGCCCCGGCGCCTGTGAGGCCGTGAGCGCCGCCATCGCGGCGGCGGCCACCGCCGCGGTCATCGCACCCTTGCGCAGTCGTCGTCGCGTCGGCGCAGACATCGCCTACCCGTCCCCTCCGTAGGTCTGCAGGCTCCCCCGCACAGCAATGCTCGCGACCATACGTCAAGTTGATGCCGCGTTCTACCGCCTGTGGATGAACGGTGACCGCACCCGCACACCCCGCGGATACCCCTAGGACACCGGCGGGGCGGAGGTAGGGGTGGGGTCAGTACTTGGGCCCGACGTGCGCGTCCATGAGCGCGACGGAGGCACGCCTGGCGACGGAGATGTTCTTGGCCGCCCGCGCCCGCTGCCCACCGGCCCTCCACTCGACCCCGACCCGGTCGAGCGTGTCGCAGAACAGCCGGATGATGTCGGCGGAGCGGTTGGTGAAGAAGTAGCGGGGGTACTCGTATCGCTTCGTCACGCCCCCGGTGGTGCGCGCGGTCCAGTTGGTGATCCGGCACCCGTCGGAATGGACCAGCCCCCGGATGAACGGCCACGGATACGCGTCGACGATGCCCTGCTGCCAGGTCTCCAGACGGATCGCCCGCTCGTGCTTGGGGCCGGGGCCGTGCTGGGGGAACAGGCACGGCAGATGCCGGGAGTAGACCTTCACGTTGTGGCAGCCCGTCCGTGCGACCGAGCAGACCTTGTTGTGCGGGAAGACCGCGCTCATGGCGCGGTGGCAGTCGCCCATCAGGCCGGGCCAGGCGTCGGCGCAGGTGATCATGAGGCTGGGGACCCGGTGCCCGGAGTACCGGACGATGTGGCCGTCGCCCAGGTAGAGGCCCAGGAGGTAGGCGTAGGCCGTGTCGTCCAGCGGCCGGCCGTCGCACCGCGGGCACGGGCGGTCCGGGGCACCCGGTGATGTCCCGCGCCTGGCCCGGTCCCGGCAAAGCCAGTAGCCGACCGTTCCTACGGGAACGCCGAGGTCTCGGGCGATGTCGGCGTTCCGCGCGCCCGTGCGCAGCAGGGCGAGTGCCCGATCACGTACATCCGTGCCGTGCGTGTGCATGGAACAACTGTGCGCGACCGAACGCGGCCGCACGGATGCGCCGCCGGAATTCACGAGAATGATGCACTCCGGTCGAGCGAGAAGTGCCCGGTGTGGGATTCGAACCCACATGCCCGAAGGCACGGTTGTTTGAGAACCGCGTGTCTGACCAGTTCCACCAACCGGGCTCGCTCTGCGCGGGCCAAGCCTACCGCGTGCTCACCGCCGATGGCGCGGTCGGTACCCTCGTGGGTGCCCCCCTATCGCAGCCAGGCAATACCCCGAGGAGCACCGTGAGCGCCCCCGAGACCCCCGAAACCCCGGAGGACATCGCCGCCGCCAGCGCGGGAGGCGACGAGCACGTGCCGCCGCTGACCACCCGGGTCGTCATCGCGGAGGACGAGGCCCTCATCCGGCTCGATCTGAAGGAGATGCTGGAGGAGGAGGGGTACACCGTCGTCGGGGAGGCGGGGGACGGGGAGACCGCGGTGCAGTTGGCGCGGGAGATGAAGCCCGATCTGGTGATCCTGGATGTGAAGATGCCCGTGCTCGACGGGATCTCCGCCGCCGAGCGGATCGCCGCCGACTCCATCGCGCCGGTGCTCATGCTCACCGCCTTCTCCCAGCGCGAGCTGGTGGAGCGGGCGCGGGACGCCGGGGCCATGGCGTATCTGGTGAAACCGTTCAGCAAGGGTGACGTGGTGCCGGCCATCGAGATGGCCGTCTCGCGCTACACGGAGCTGAAGACGCTGGAGAAGGAGGTCGTCGACCTCACCCAGCGGCTGGAGACGCGGAAGCTCGTGGACCGGGCGAAGAGCATCCTGCAGACCGAGTACGGGCTGTCGGAGCCGGCGGCGTTCCGGTGGATCCAGAAGACGTCGATGGACCGCCGGCTGTCGATGCAGCAGGTGGCCGAGGCCGTGATCGAGGACGACGCGGAGAAGAAGGCCAAGAAGAAGCAGGCTTAGTCCGCGGAGCCTCTACGGGCTTCCGCGCGACCTGCGCCACGAACGCGCGCGAACGGCCCGTGCCCCCCTCCCCGGGGCGCGGGCCGCTCTGGCCGTGCGCTGGGCTCTCAGTCTTCGCCGAGGTACGCCTTGCGCACGGATTCGTCGTGCAGCAGTTCCTCTCCGGTGCCCGACAGGACGACCTTGCCGACCTCCATCACGTGGCCGTGGTCGGCGATGGAGAGCGCGGCCTGGGCGTTCTGCTCGACGAGCAGGATGGTGGTGCCCTGGGCCTTCAGCTCCCGGATCGTCTCCATGATCTTCTGCATCATGATCGGCGAGAGGCCCATGGAGGGTTCGTCGAGCATGAGCAGCTTGGGCCGGGACATCAGGGCCCTGCCCATGGCGAGCATCTGCTGCTCGCCGCCGGACAGGGTGCCGGCTGCCTGCTTGCGCCGTTCGCCGAGGATCGGGAACAGCTCGTAGCACATCTTGATGTCCTGCTCGATGCCCGCCGCGTCCTTCCGGAGGAAGGCGCCGAGTTGGAGGTTCTCGGTGATGGTGAGGCGGGGGAAGAGCCGGCGGCCCTCAGGGGAGTGGGCGAGGCCCATGGCGACGATCTTGTGGGCGCCGACGCCGTTGAGCGGCGTGCCGTCGAAGAAGATCTTGCCGCCGGAGGGCTTCAGCAGTCCGGAGAGGGTGCGCAGGGTCGTCGTCTTGCCGGCGCCGTTGGTGCCGATGAGGGTGACGACCTCGCCGCTCTGGACGCTGAACGAGATGCCCTTGACAGCTTCGATCTTGCCGTAGGCGACCTTCAGGTCGTCGACCTGCAGTAGCGCGGTCACGCGTCGCCCTCCTTGCTCTTCTTGGGGGCGCTGGTGCTCCCGGTGTTCTTGGCGACCGCGTCCTCGGCGGCGGCGACCTCCTCGACGGCCTCGTCCTCGGGGACGCCCTCGTAGGGGGTCCCGAGGTACGCGGCCACGACGCGTTCGTCGCTCTGGACGACCTCGGGGGTGCCCTCGACCAGTTTCTCGCCCTGGACGAGGACGGCGACGCGGTCGCAGAGCCCGAAGATGAACCGCATGTCGTGCTCGATGACGAGCACCGAGATGCCCTGCTCGCGGATGGCGAAGACCAGTTCGCGGGTGGCCCGGGTCTCCTGCGGGTTCATGCCCGCGGTGGGCTCGTCGAGGAGCAGCAGCCCCGGTTCGCTCGCCAGCGCCCGGGCGATCTCCAGCTTGCGCTGTTCGCCGTAGGGGAGGTTGCGGGCGAGGTGGTCGCGCTTGGCGGCCAGCCCGGTGAACTCCAGCAGTTCCATGGCGCGCGCTTCCGACTCCCGCTCCGCCCGCTTGAAGCCGGGGTTGCGCAGCAGCGCGGACCACAGCCCTTCGTGGGTGCGGGTGTGCCGGCCGACGAGGACGTTTTCCAGGACCGTCATGTTGGCGAAGAGACGGATGTTCTGGAAGGTACGGGCGATGCCCGCCTCGGTGACGCGGTGGGAGCGGTGCGGCAGGACCGTGCCCTTGTACCTGACCGTGCCCTCGGTGGGGATGTAGAGCCCGGTCATGCAGTTGAAGAAGGTGGTCTTGCCGGCGCCGTTGGGGCCGATGAGCCCGACGATCTCGCCGTGGTCGACGGTCAGGTCGACGTTGCGTACGGCGGTGAGGCCGCCGAAGCGCATGGTGACGCCGCGGGCGTCCAGGACGGTCCCGCCGCCGGGTCCCTTGGCGGGGACGGTTTCGCTGACCATCTGTGTCACACCCCCACCTTCTTGCCGAGGTCGGTATCTTCCTTGGGCACGTCCAACTGGCCGGTGTCGTGGAACTCGAGCTGCTTCCGGCGGTCGGCGATGAGGCCCTCCGGGCGGAAGCGCATGAGCAGGACCAGCGCCACGCCGAAGAGCAGCAGTTGGTATTCCTGGACGAACTGCAGCTTGGCGGGGATCAGGTAGAGCAGCGACGCGCCGATGAGCGGGCCGCTGACGGTGCCCATGCCGCCGAGGATGACGGCCGCCAGCAGGAACGCGGAGTTCGGCGGCACGGCTTCGACGAACTTGTACTGGGTGGGCGTGACGGTGTACGTCACGTGCGCCTGTACGGTGCCCGCCATGCCGGCCAGGGTGGCGCCGAGCGCGAACGCGAGGAGCTTGAGCCGGAAGGCGTTGATGCCCATGGCGCGGGCGGCGGTCTCGTCCTCGCGGATGGCGACCCAGGCACGGCCGATGCGCGACTGGTCGGCCCGCCGGAAGATCGTGACGATCACGACGGTGAACAGCAGCATGAGCAGGAAGTAGTTGGAGAACCTGCCCAGCTCCTGGCCGAGGATGGTGTGCTCCTCGCCGAGGTTGAAGCCGAAGATCTCCAGCTCCGGGATGTTCGGGATGCCGTTGGGGCCGTTGGTGACGTCGGGCCCGGAGTCGCCGTCGAGGTTCTGCACGCCGATGCGGAAGATCTCGCCGAACCCGAGGGTCACGATGGCGAGGTAGTCGCCGCGCAGCCGCAGGGTCGGGGCGCCGATGAGCACGCCGAAGACGAGGGACGCCGCGGCGCCGGTGAGCACGGCCGCCCAGAACGGGAAGGTGACCCCGATGCTGGAGGTGGGTGCGCCGGAGACCAGGGCGGCGGTGTACGCGCCGACGCCGAGGAAGGCGACGTAGCCGAGGTCGAGCAGGCCCGCCAGGCCGACGACGACGTTGAGGCCGAGCGCCACGGTGGCGAAGATGAGGATGTTGGTGCCGATGCTGGCGTAGGCGTCGTTGCTCTGGGTGAACGGGAAGGCGAACGCGGCGACGAAGGCCGCGGTCACGGTCACGTTCCGGTGCTTGGCGGTGAGCTGGCCCAGTTGCCGGGTGAGGCCCGCGCGGCCCACGGCGGGGAACGCGAAGGAGACGAGCACCATGTAGCCGATGAAGAGTTCGGCGTAGTCGGTGTCGATGCCGAACGTGAACACGTACAGGCCGAGGGCGAAGGCGGCGGAGATGATGACGATCTCCACCCAGCCCGGCAGGTCCCGCACCCGTCCCGGGACCGGCGCCTTCAGCGAGTGCACCAGGTGCGCCCAGGGGTTGGCGGGCGGGTTCTCGGCGTCCGGGGGGACGTCGGACGGCAGCCCGAGGGTACCGATGACGGCGGTCAGGGCCATGGCCACGGCGATGTAGCCGCCGGGGTCGACGTTGATCAGGCCGCCGAGGTTCTTGATGATGGCGCCGACGGTGTAGCCGGTGACGCCGAGGGTGCCGAGCGCGAGCAGCCGTACCGCGCTGTTGGCGCCGCCGGGGGTGAGCCAGCGCAGTCCGCGCAGTCCGCTGCCGGAGAGCAGGAACAGCAGGGTGAGCAGGGCGCCGGTGAGCGTCAGGAGCTGCAGCCCGCCGGGGTAGCCGTAGACGGTGAGGTTGCCCGGGAACTCCTCCGTGTAGGTCCACGAGAGGAACGTCGAGACGAACGTGCCGAAGGCGCCGGCGTAGGCGAGCGGCCGGGCGACGCCCGGGGGGAGGGGCAGCGCGCCGCCCGCGGGGGCGGTGGCGGAGGGAGTGTTCTTCTCCAGGGTGGTCATCGCTATCACGCCCGATCCGCGACGCGTTCGCCCAAGAGGCCCTGGGGCCGCAAGAGCAGTACGAGAATGAGCAGGACGAACGCCCAGACGTCCTTCCACGCACCGCCGCCGAGCTGCTCCATGCCGGGGATGTCGGCGATGTAGGCGGTGGCCATGGCCTCGGAGAGCCCGAGGACTACGCCGCCGATCATGGCGCCGTAGATGTTGCCGATGCCGCCGAGGACGGCGGCGGTGAACGCCTTGAGGCCGGCGATGAAGCCCATCTTGAAGTTGACCTCGCCGTAGCGCAGGCCGTGGGCGATGGCCGCGATGGCCGCGAAGGCGGCGCCGATGGCGAAGGCCATGACGATGATGCGGTCGGTGTTGATGCCCATGAGCTTGGCCGTGTCCGGGTCCTGCGACGTGGCCTGCATGGCGCGGCCGGTGCGGGTCTTGGAGACGAAGAAGCCGAGGGCGATCATGCACACGGGGGCGGCGATGAGCAGGTAGAGCTCGCCGCGTTCGATGGTGAACGCGCCGAAGTCGATGCGCGGGCCGGAGAACTCGGGGAAGGGCCGCGACTTCGTGGCCTCGGGGTACCAGGCCCAGATGGCCTGCTGGAGGGCGATGGACAGGCCGATCGCGGTGATAAGGGGGGCGAGGCGGGGGGCCCCGCGCAGGGGACGGTAGGCAAAACGTTCCGCGCCGACGCCGACGAGCACGGAACAGATGACGGCCATGAGGATCATCAGCGGCAGGGCGACGAGCAGGCTGGTGCCGTTCGGCATCCACAGCCACATCGTCAGGGCGCCGAAGCCGCCGATCATGAATATCTCGCCGTGGGCGAAGTTGATGAGCTGGACGATGCCGTACACCATCGTGTAGCCGATGGCTATGAGCCCGTACAAGGCGCCGAGTAGCAGGCCGTTGGCAAGTTGCTGCGGCAGATCGTTCACCGCTGGGCCTCCGAGTGGGTGTCAGATATGGCCGCGGGGGGGGCGCTGTGTGCGCCCCCCGCGCCGCTTGCGGTCTATGTGATCAATGGGCGGTGGTGGTCGCCCTGGTCAGCCTTCGAACTCGCCGCTGGTCAGCGGCACGTGCTCGCCGTCCTTGACCTGGTACAGCGACAACTGCTTGTTGGTGGTGTCGCCGAACTCGTCGAAGCCGACGCTGCCGGTCACTCCCTCGAAGGAAACGTCGTTCATGGCCTCGGTGATGGCCTTGCGGGCCTCGTCCGCGTCACCGGGCAGCTCGCCGTCGTTGTCCTCGACGACGGTCTTCACGGCCTGGATGATCGCCCAGGCGGAGTCGTAGGAGTAGCCGCCGTACGCCTCGAACGCGTCCTCGTAGCCGGCCGCCTCGTAGTTCTTGATGAACTCCTTGGCGGTGTCCAGCTCGGTCAGCGGGGCGCCGACGGAGCTGGCCATGTCGCCCTCGGCGTTCTCCTTGGCCAGGGCCACGTACTCGGCGCTGAACAGGGCGTCGCCGCCGACGGTCGGGATCTTGGCCCCGGCCTTCTTGACCTGGGCGGCCAGCGGGGCGCCGGCCGGGTACTCGCCGCCGTAGTAGACGAACTCGGCACCGGAGTTCTTGACCTTCGTGGCGATGGCCGCGAAGTCCTTGTCGTCGGGGTTGACGTGGTCGGTCCCGACGACCTTGCCGCCGAGCTTCTCGAACTCGTCGGCGAAGGTGCCGGCGAGGCCGGCGCCGTAGGTCTTCTTGTCGTCGATGACGAAGACCTTCTTCAGCTTCTGCTCGTTGTAGAGGTACTGCGCCGCGTACGGGCCCTGGATCGCGTCCGTGGTGGACACGCGGAAGTACGTGTCGAACGGGCGCGTCTTCTCGCCGCTCTGCCATTCCTCGCCCTGGGTCAGGGCGGGGTTGGTGTTGGCGGGCGAGACCTGGACCAGGTCGGCGTCGGCGAAGACCTTCTGCATGGACTGGCCGACGTCGGAGTTGAGCGGGCCGACGACGCCCATGACGTCCTCGTTGCCGACGAGCTTGGTGGCGTTCTGCTGGCCCTGCTGGGCCTGGGCCACGTCGTCGAGGGGCTCGAGCTCGAACGTGACGCCCTTGACCTCCTCGTTCTCGTTGGCCGTCTTCACGGCGAGCTCGGCGGAGTTCTGGATGCCGATGCCCAGGGCGGAGAGGTCACCCGTCAGCGGGGCGTCGAGGCCGATAACGACGGTCGTTCCGTCGCCACCGCCCCCGCCTTCGCTGTCGTCGTCGCGGGAACCGCAAGCAGACAGCGTGAGAGCCCCTGCGGTGACCGCAGTGGTGAGTATGAGCAAGGAACGGTGACGCACGATCTGTCCTTTCCCCTGGCGCGGCCTCGACTGCGCAGAGTGGGCCGGTGCACGCGGCAGGCGTCGGAAGGTGACCTGCTGCGCGGTGACTGGGCGTGACTCTAAGCCGCCCCGGGTCGAGGGGGCAGAGGTGCAGGCAATGCTGTGACTCTCTTGTTATGACCCTTACAGCCACCTTCCGCGTCGGCGGGCGTGGTCTGTGCCGGATCCACGGAGTCCGGACGCCCGAACGGGCGCGAAGCCGCTGCTGATGTCCTATGCGCCGGGAGCCGCCCGCGGGGCGGGTTCGCATATCGTACGCAGCGCCCGGGACAGTTCGGCGGCGTAGGTCCCGCCGAGGATGGAGCTGTAGTCCTGTATTGCGCGCGTGTTACGCAGCGTTACGCGCAGGGAGGGCAGACTCGCGTCGAGGGGAAGCCCCGCGCACCGGACGACCTCGAACCTGACGGTGACCCGGGTGGGTTGGCCTTGGGCGAGGTCCAGCGGCAGCGCGGGCCGGACCGACAGCTTCAGGCCGCTGTAGCCCTGGGTGATCTTCTCCAGTGAGGCGCCGCTGTCCGACGTGGCCATGAGCTGCGCGTCAAAGACGCTATCGCCCGCTTTGGGGGTTTCTATCCCGAGAAAGGAGAAGTGAGTGGACTGGATCGGGTACGGCACGGGCGCGGGCGGCTCCGGCTCCGGCCGTGTGGCCAGGGCGTATACGCCGACGGCGGCCAGCACGGCCAGTCCGGCGCCGGCGGCGGCGAGCCGGCGGGAGCGGGGCGGCAGCGCCGTCCAGCGCTCGCCGAGGCGCGGCCCCGCGGAGCCGCCGCCGAGGACCTCCGCGGGTGGGCCGGAGTCCGGTTCTGGGCCGGGCTCGGGCCGGGTGGGGGCGCTCATGGCGGACAGAGTAAGGGCGTACGGGCCGCTGCGCAGCGGCCCGTACGTACTCGCGTCCGACTACCGAACGTACGCGACGGCGGCGGGAGTCGGGGCCCGTGCCCCGACTCCCGCCGCCGTCGTGCGTACGCGGCCCGCGACCGGTCCGCGGGGACGCCGTCAGCGTCCCGGCGGGCCGGCGGCCGGGCGGGGTGCGGTCAGAAGTCCCACTCGGCGTCGTCGAGTTCGGCCCGCTTCTCGCTGTCCGCGCCTGCGAACGCGGCGCCCGCCATGCCCGCGGCGAGGGTGGAGCCGTCGGCGGGGTCGATCAGCAGGAACGAGCCGGTGCGCCGGCAGTCGCCGTAGGCGTCCATCGGCAGCGGCTCCGAGGTGCGGAGCACGACCCGGCCGATGTCGTTGACCTCCAGGGACCCCGGGGCGGGGTGGTGGGAGAGGTCGTCGAGCGTGAGCCGGTCGGGGATCTGCTTGACGATCGCCTTGACGGTGCGGGTGGTGTGCTTGAGCAGCACCCGGGCGCCGGGGGTGAGCGCGGTGTCGTGCAGGTGGCAGACGGTGGCCTGGATGTCCTGCGTGGCGTCGGGGGCCTGCTCGCTCGGGGCGATCATGTCGCCCCGGGAGATGTCGATGTCGTCGGCGAGCCGGATGGTGACCGACTGCGGCGCCCACGCGGCGTCGACGCTCTCGCCCAGCACGTCGATGGCGGCGACGCTGGAGGTGTGGCCCGAGGGCAGCACGGTGACGGGCTGGCCGACGTGGAAGATGCCGGAGGCGATCTTCCCGGCGTAGCCGCGGTAGTCGCGGTGCTCCGCGGTCTGCGGGCGGATCACGTACTGCACGGGGAAGCGGGTCACGCGGCCGCGCGGGTCGTGGTCGATCTGGACGGTCTCCAGGTGCTCCAGCACCGTGGGGCCCGCGTACCAGTCCATGACGGCCGACGGGGTGACGACGTTGTCGCCCTCCAGCGCCGAGATCGGGATGGTGGTCACGGCGGGCACGCCGAGGGCCTTGGCGTACTTGGTGAACTCGGCCGCGATGGTGGCGAAGACGTCCTCCGCGTAGCCGACGAGGTCCATCTTGTTGACGGCCAGGACCACGTGCGGCACGCGCAGCAGCGCGGCGACCGCGGCGTGCCTGCGGGTCTGCTCGACGACGCCGTGCCTGGCGTCCACGAGGATGACCGCCAGCTCGGCGGTGGAGGCGCCGGTGACCATGTTGCGGGTGTACTGCACGTGGCCGGGGGTGTCGGCGAGGATGAAGCGGCGCCGCGGGGTGGCGAAGTAGCGGTACGCCACGTCGATGGTGATGCCCTGCTCGCGCTCGGCGCGCAGCCCGTCGGTGAGCAGCGCCAGGTCGGGGGCCTCCTGCCCGCGGCTGGCGGAGGCGCGCTCGACGGCCTCCAACTGGTCGGCGAGGACCGACTTGGAGTCGTGCAGCAGCCGGCCGACGAGGGTCGACTTGCCGTCGTCGACGCTGCCCGCGGTGGCGAAGCGCAGCAGGGAGACCTCGGTGAGCGCGGCCGGCTCCGTGGCGGGGGCGGGTGGGTTCACAGTCATGATCAGAAGTAGCCTTCGCGCTTGCGGTCTTCCATGGCGGCCTCGGACATCTTGTCGTCGGCCCTGGTGGCGCCGCGCTCGGTGAGGCGGGTGGCGGCGATCTCGGCGATGACCTTCTCGATGGTGTCGGCGTCGGAGTCGACGGCACCGGTGCAGGACATGTCGCCGACGGTGCGGTAGCGCACCGTGCGGGTCTCGACGCGCTCGCCCTGCTTGGCGCCGCCCCACTCGCCGGGGGCGAGCCACATGCCGCTGCGGAGGAAGACCTCGCGGCGGTGCGCGTAGTAGATCTCCGGGAGCACGATCTTCTCGCGGGCGATGTACTGCCAGACGTCCAGCTCGGTGAAGTTGGACAGCGGGAAGACCCGGACGTGCTCGCCGACGGCGTGCTTGCCGTTGTAGAGCTGCCACAGCTCGGGGCGCTGGCGGCGCGGGTCCCAGCCGCCGAACTCGTCGCGCAGGGAGAAGATGCGCTCCTTGGCGCGGGCCTTCTCCTCGTCGCGGCGGCCGCCGCCGAAGACCGCGTCGTAGCGGGCCCCCTCGATGGCGCGCAGCAGCGGCACGGTCTGCAGCGGGTTGCGGGTGCCGTCGGCGCGCTCCTTGAGCTCGCCGCGGTCGATGAACTCCTGGACGGAGGCGACGTGCAGCCGCAGGTTGTGCTGCGCGGCGACGCGGTCGCGGTACTCCAGCACCTCGGGGAAGTTGTGCCCCGTGTCGACGTGCAGCAGCGCGAACGGCGGCGGGGCCGGCGCGAACGCCTTCAGCGCCAGATGGAGCATCACGATGGAGTCCTTGCCGCCGGAGAAGAGAATCACCGGACGCTCGAACTCCCCCGCGACCTCGCGGAAGATGTGCACCGCCTCGGACTCCAGCACGTCCAGGTGCGGCAACTGGAAGTCCTGGGCGGCGGCCTGCTCGAACTGGCTCATGCGAGACCTCGTTCCACCAGTGCGGCGTGAAGCATCGCCGCGGATTCTTCGACACTCTGCTCGTGCGTGGGGATGCGCAGATCGGGGTCCGCGGGCGGCTCGTACGGGTCGTCCACGCCGGTGAGTCCGGAGATCTCGCCGGCCGCCTGCTTGGCGTAGAGGCCCTTCACGTCGCGCTCGGCGCAGACGTCGACAGGCGTGGCCACGTGCACCTCCACATACGTCGTACCCTCCGTCTGGTGGCGCTTGCGCACCGCCTCGCGGCTGTCCGCGTACGGGGCGATCACCGGCACGAGGACCTTCACGCCGTGCGACGCGAGAAGCTCGGCGACGAAGCCGATGCGCTGCACGTTGGTGTCGCGGTCACCCCGGGAGAAACCGAGTCCTGCGGTGAGGAATTCCCGGATCTCGTCGCCGTCCAGCACCTCCACCCGGTGGCCGGCGTCCCGGAGCCGCTCGCCGAAGGTGCGCGCCAGCGTCGTCTTGCCGGCGCTGGGCAGGCCGGTGAGCCAGATCGTGGCGCCGCGCGCGTGTACGCCGTCGGCGCCGGGTGCGTTGTCAGGCACTCCCACTCCCGTGAATCTCCTCGAAAAGTGCCTCCCACTGCGGATGGACCGCCTCGGGAGTGTAGGAGCGCGACGTCTGCAGTGCCGCCGCTCCCATGTCGGCCCGTAGGCCCTCGTCGTCCATGAGCTGCCCCATGGCCTCGGCGAGCCCGTCCACGTCCTTCCGGGGCACCAGCAGCCCGTCCTTCCCGTGGGTGAGCACGTCGGCGGGGCCCGTCGGGCAGTCGAAGCTGACCACGGGAAGTCCGTGGGTCATCGATTCGATCATCACCATGGGCAGGCCCTCGAACCGCGAGCTGAGCACATAAAAGGATGCTCTCGCAAGTTCGTCGTCCAGTTTGTGCGTGTGCCCCATCAGAAAGACGTGGTTGTACAGGTGGTTCTCGTTGATCAGCCGGCGCAGCTCGGCCTTCTTCTCGCCGGTGCCGAAAATGCGCAACTGCCAGTCGGGGAACTTCTCCACGAGCTGCGCCCACGCGGGGATCAGCATGTCGAAGCCCTTCTGGGGGAAGAGCCGGCCGGCGGCCACGGCGACGTGTTCCGCGTAGGTGGTCAGTTTCTTGTCGCCGGTGTGCACGGCGTTGGGGATGCGGACGACGCGGGTGCCGGGCAGCAGCTCCTGGTAGTCCTCGCGGTCACCGTGGGTGAGGACGGCGACGGCGTCGAACCGCGGGTACTCGCGCTGGATGGCGGTGCGGATGTCCGACGGGTGCGTCCCCAGGTTCATGTGCTCCTGGGCGATCTTGTGGCAGGAGCGCGGGGTGAACCGGGCGGTGAGGAAGTTCAGCCCGGGCCGGGTCGGGACGATCACGGCGTCGCGCTGCCGCTCCAGCCAGTCGACGACGGTGTCCTCGACGTGGCGGTTGTAGCGCTCGTACGCGAACTCCCCCGACGGGATGTGCCGGGGCGGCTGCCCCTCGCGCTCGACGCGCTTCTCCGCCGCCCGGGGGCCGGCCGCGGCCAGCTCCGCCTCGCGGGCGGCGGGCCGCTGGTCGACCAGGGTGGTGACGGTGACCTTCGGGTGGAGGGGGAAGTGGAACTCGTCGCGGGTGCGCTGCATGCTGACGATCTCGACGTCGTGGCCCGCGGCGGCCATGGACCCGGCCTGGTTGAACACGGTGCGGATGGTCCCGCCCGTGCCGTAGGCGTGCATGAGCAGATAGCGGATCTTCATGAGGCCGGCAGTACCTCGACGGAGAGGTTGTCCTTGATGGTGTAGTACGGCTTGACCTCGACGTCGGCGCCGTCGATCTGGGCGGGCTGCCCGGGGTAGACCATGATGTTCTTCTTTCCGGTGATCCCGTCGAGGTGGCGGCCGGCGCGCAGCCGGACCTCCGCGTCGCCCTCGCCCGCGGCCAGGTGGATGTCCCACTGGGCCGGGGTGGTCAGCCCCGCGGGCGCCAGGTCGGTGACGGGCACGGTGACGTCGAACCCGCCGTCGGCCATTCCGGCCGGATAGCGCAACTGCTGGTCCTCGTGGTCGCGCCGGACGAGGAGCATCTCCCAGGAGCCGGTGCCGCCGTCGGTGACGCCGTGCAGGCTGCCGGTGAGGCGTACGGAGCCGTCGCGGGGCCAGACCTCGGCGATCTCGGCGTGCGGCTCGCGGGCGGCGGCCGCGGCGTCCCGGTCTTCCGCCCGGCCCTCGATGTAGCTCCAGGCGGCGCTGATCTCGCGCAGCGGCTCGGGGATCTCCTCGGCGGTGGGCAGCGCGCGGCCGGCCTGCACCTGGCCGCTGCGGATCTTGTCCTTCCAGTCGCCGAGGCCCTTCTTGTAGCCGGCCTGGTTCTGGGAGCCGTAGTCGAGCATGCCGGGCTCGAAGTCGATCTCCAGGTAGGAGCAGATGCCCTTCATCGCCGACTCGGGGTCGTCGGTCAGCTCCTCGTAGCGCACGACGTGCCCCGGCAGGGCCTGGCGGGCGCGTTCGGTGGCCCGCATGTAGCGCAGCGCGTCGAGTGCGGCCTCCTCCTCGGTGCGCTTCTCCGGGTCGGCCTCGTACCAGGAGCTGGCGATGGAGGCGGGGTGGCGGAGCAGGAAGATGAACCGGGCGTCGGGCCAGCAGGCGGCGATGCGCTTGTACGCGAACGTGTTGCTGGGCGTCTTCTCCACCAGGAAGTCCTTGCCGGAGCGGACCAGCTCACGGTGGAGCACCCGGTCCCAGATCAGGTGCTCCAGGTCGCCGCGCTCCAGCCCCAGCTCGGCCATGGCGCGCTCGGCGAGCTTGGTGCTGGTGGTGACCTCCAGCCGGCGGAAGTGCAGCTCGTGCGCGGAGTGCAGGCGCGAGTGCGCGTTGAGGAGCAGACGCAGCAGGGTGGAGCCGGAGCGTACCGGCGACATGATGAACACCGGCCGCCTGAGCAGCCGGTCGACTTCGGGGTCCTCCGGGGGGCGGTACGCGACCTGGGCGACCGGCTTCTGCTCCACGGGCTCCTTGGCCGGGGCGGGTTTCGGGGCAGGCGCATGCGGCAGCCCGGCCTTGCGGATCTCGAAACCCGTGGTCGCGCCGAGCTTGTGATTGAGCTTCCGGAGGAGGTTCATGCGCCCCGAGGCTAGAAGGCGTTTGTGAGACGAGCAACGTACCCGCGCGGCATGTTCGCTAAACACGCAGGTCATAGCTAGTTTGATTGATGCGGAGTGGTGCTGGTCACAGCGACCTCGGGGGGCCCGCGCAGACCTGCGGGATCCCGTCCCGGGCACTGCCTCGCACCGCCCGGACGGGTGAATTCCGCACGCGGCGCCGGCGCCGCCAGGGTGAGGGGGTGCTGAGAAGCATGAGAGCGCGATGAGAGGGGACGGCCCCGGGGGCGGCCGCTCTGAGCGTATCGGGTGAACGATTCTCATGGGCTTCTCATCCCCGGCGCCGCGGCGGTGTCCCGCGGCGGGACACGCGGGCGGGCGGCGGGAGTTCGGACCCGCGGGCGGCGCGGTCGAAGGTGGTGCCCGTGCCGGACGGACCGGCACGGAAGGGATATCTCACCATGAACGTCACGATGAAGCGCGCCGCGGTCACCGCGGTCGCGGCGCTGGCGGTACTGCTGGGCACCGCGGGCGCGGCGAGCGCCGCCGAGGGGCACGCCGCGCCGCAGCGCCCGTGCGCGGCGCAGGCCAAGCACGTCTCGCACGGTCCGGCCGGCCAGGCGGGCCAGGCCGGCAAGCGGGTGCACGTGAAGGACGTGCCCCGGGGGCACTGCAAGAAGGCCAAGCGGACGCACGCCCACGGGGACCGCGGGCCGGTGAAGAAGGTCGTCGTCAGGGACGGGCTGAGGGCGCCGCGCCGCTGACGCCGCCCGGCGGCGGCCGGCGGTCCGGGCAGGCCCTGTGCCCCGGCCGCTCCGGCCGCCGCCGTGCGCCGGTCCGCCGCGGGGTCAGGCGTCGCGCAGCAGGCAGGTGAGCCGTGCGGTGCACACCCGGCGGCCCTCCTCGTCGCTGACGACGATCTCGTATGTCGCGGTGGACCGGCCGCGGTGCAGCGGGGTGGCGACGCCGGTGACCACGCCGGCGCGCAGGCCCCGGTGGTGGGTGCAGTTGAGGTCGACGCCGACCGCGACCTTCGCCGGGCCGCCGTGCAGCATCGCGCCGACGGAGCCGAGGGTCTCGGCGAGCACCGCGGAGGCGCCGCCGTGCAGCAGCCCGTACGGCTGCGTGTTGCCCTCCACCGGCAGCGTGCCGACGACGCGCTCGGGCGCCGCCTCCAGCACCCGCAGGCCCATGCGCTGCCCGAGGGCGCCGGCGGAGAACAGCTTCTCCAGGTCGACGCCGACGCCGGCGAACTCGTCGAGGATCTCTCGGGGGAACTTCGTGGTGTGCTCGCCCATGGGCGCCCGGCTCCGTCCTTTACACCGTCGTGTCGGGCTCCACCGTAGACGCGGCCGGTTCCAGCCTGACCACCAGGGACTTGCTCGTGGGGGTGTTGCTCGTGTCCGCGGTGGAGTCCAGCGGCACCAGCACGTTGGTCTCCGGGTAGTACGCGGCCGCGCAGCCCCGGGCCGTCGGGTAGTGCACGACGCGGAAGCCGTCCGCGCGCCGCTCGACGCCGTCGTGCCACTCGCCGACGATGTCCGCGTACGCGCCGTCGGCGAGGCCGAGGTCCGCGCCGTCGTCGGGGTGGACGAGGACGACGCGGCGCCCGCCGCGCACGCCGCGGTAGCGGTCGTCCAGGCCGTAGATCGTGGTGTTGTACTGGTCGTGGCTGCGCAGCGTCTGCAGCAGCAGCCGCCCCTCGGGCACCTCGGGGTACGTCACCGGGCCCGCGGTGAAGTTGGCCTTGCCGGTGCTCGTGGGGAAGCGGCGCTCGTCGCGCGGGGCGTGCGGCAGGGTGAAGCCGCCGGGGCGGCGGACGCGGGCGTCGAAGTCCTCGAAGCCGGGCACCACGCGCGCGATGCGGTCGCGGATGCGCCCGTAGTCGCCGCTGAACTCCTCCCAGGGCGTGGCGCTGTCCTCCCCCAGCACCGCGCGGGCCAGCCGGCAGACGATCGCGACCTCCGACAGCAGCGCGTCGCTCGCCGGGGCGAGCCGGCCGCGGGAGGCGTGCACGACGCCCATGGAGTCCTCGACCGTGACGAACTGCTCGTGGCCGCGGCCGTCGGGTCCCGGCTGCCGGTCGCGCTCGGTGCGGCCCAGGGTGGGCAGGATCAGCGCGCGGGCGCCGGTGACGACGTGGCTGCGGTTGAGCTTGGTCGAGACGTGCACGGTCAGCCGGGCGCGGCGCATCGCGGCCTCGGTGACCCCGGTGTCGGGCGAGGCGGAGACGAAGTTGCCGCCGACCGCGAAGAAGACCTTGGCGGCGCCGTCGCGCAGCGCGCGGATGGCGCGTACGACGTCGTAGCCGTGGTGGCGGGGCGGGTCGAAGCCGAACTCCTTCTGCAGCGCGTCCAGGAAGGCGGGGGCGGGGCGCTCGAAGATGCCCATGGTGCGGTCGCCCTGGACGTTGCTGTGGCCGCGCACGGGGCAGACGCCGGCGCCGGGGCGGCCGATGTGGCCGCCGAGGAGCAGGAAGCTGACGATCTCCTTGATGGTGGGCACGGCGTGCTTGTGCTGGGTGAGGCCCATCGCCCAGCAGACGACGATCTTGTCGGCGGCCAGCACCAGTTCCGCGGCGCGGTCGAGGTCGGCGGCGGTCAGGCCGGTGGCGCGCTCGGCGTCCGCGTCGGCGTAGCCGCGGGCGGCGGCCGCGTACTCCTCGTAGCCGTGGGTGTGCTCCGCGACGAACTCCTCGTCGACGGCCCCGGCGCCGGAGTCCTGCGCGGCGAGGACCCGCCGGGCCAGGGCGCGGAAGAGCGCCTGGTCGCCGCCGACGCGGACCTGGAGGAACAGGTCGGTCAGCGGGGTGCCGCCGCGCGCGAGGCCGCGCAGGGTCTGCGGGTTCTTGAACCGGACCATGGCGGGCTCGGGCAGCGGGTTGACGGTGATGACGCGGGCGCCGTTCTCCTTGGCGCGCTCCAGCGCGGTCAGCATGCGCGGGTGGTTGGTGCCCGGGTTCTGGCCGGCGACGATGATCAGGTCGGCCTGGTGGAGGTCGTCGAGCAGGACGCTGCCCTTGCCGACGCCCAGGGTCTCGGTGAGCGCGGAACCGGACGACTCGTGGCAGAGGTTCGAGCAGTCCGGCAGGTTGTTGGTGCCGAACTCGCGGGCGAAGAGCTGGTAGAGGAACGCGGCCTCGTTGCCGGTGCGCCCGGAGGTGTAGAAGACCGCCTCGTCCGGTGAGTCGAGGGCCTTCAGTTCCTCGGCGACGATGGCGAACGCCCGCTCCCAGGAGACCTGCTCGTACGTCTCGGCGCCCTCGGCGAGGTACACGGGATGGGTGAGCCGGCCCTGCTGGCCCAGCCAGTAGCCGCTGCGGCCGGCGAGGTCCGCGACGGGGTGCGCGGCGAAGAACTCGGGGGTGACGCGGCGCAGCGTCGCCTCCTCGGCGACGGCCTTGGCGCCGTTCTCGCAGAACTCGAAGGTGTGCGGCCGGTCCGGGTCGGGCCAGGCGCAGCCGGGGCAGTCGAAGCCGTCGCGCTGGTTGACGCGCAGCAGGGTGCGGGCCGTACGCCGTACGCCCATCTGCTCCTGCCCGGTGCGCAGCGCGTGCGCGATGGCGGCGGCGCCGACGGCCGACTGCTGGGGCGGGGTGACCTCGGGGGCGTCCTGCACGGGGTCGCCGACGGGCGGTTTGCCGGCCATGGCGGTCACCCTTTCTGGTGTGGGACGTACGGGACCGATCCTGCCATGCCGCACCGTCACGGGCTCCGTTGTCGGTACGGCATGGCAGGATCGGGGCCGTGGCTGAGAACGCATCGAAACCCCGTAAGCCCAGCAGCCCCCGCCTGATGCTGCTGGACGGACATTCCCTGGCATACAGGGCGTTCTTCGCGCTACCCGCGGAGAACTTCTCCACCGTCAGCGGGCAGGTCACCAATGCGATCTACGGCTTCACGTCGATGCTGTCGAACACGTTGCGTGACGAGGCGCCGACGCACCTGGCCGTCGCCTTCGACGTCTCGCGCAAGACCTGGCGCTCCGCGGAGTTCGCGGACTACAAGGCGAACCGGTCGTCGACGCCCGACGACTTCAAGGGCCAGGTCGAGCTGATCGGCGAGCTGCTGGACGCGATGAACGTGCCGCGCTTCGCCGTCGAGGGCTTCGAGGCGGACGACGTGATCGCCACGCTGGCCACGCAGGCCGAGGCCGCCGGGTTCGAGGTGCTGATCGTCACCGGCGACCGGGACTCCTTCCAGCTCGTCTCCGACCAGGTGACGGTGCTGTATCCCACCAAGGGCGTCTCCGAGCTGACCCGCTTCACCCCGGCGAAGGTCGAGGAGCGGTACGGCCTGACGCCCGCGCAGTACCCGGACTTCGCCGCCCTGCGCGGCGACCCCTCGGACAACCTGCCGGGCATCCCGGGCGTGGGCGAGAAGACCGCGGCCAAGTGGATCAAGCAGTTCGGGTCGTTCGCGGAGCTGGCCGAGCGCGCCGAGGAGGTCAAGGGCAAGGCCGGGCAGAACCTGCGCGACCACCTCGACGCGGTGAAGCTCAACCGCCGGCTGACCGAGCTGGACCGCGCCGTCGAGCTGCCCACCGGACCCGAGGGCCTGGAGCGCAAGCCGTACGACCGGACGTCGCTCCAGGTCGTCATGGACGCCTTGGAGTTCCGCAACCCCAACTTCCGCGAGCGGCTGTTCAACGCCGATCCGGGCGCCGCCGAGGCGGAGGTCGAGCCCGAGCCGGGCGTGCAGGTCGAAGGCCGGGTGCTGGCGACGGGCGAGCTGGCGCCGTGGCTCGCCGAGCACGGCTCCGCGCCCCTCGGCATGGCCACCGTCGGGACCTGGCAACTGGGCGTCGGCAGCGTCTCCGAGGTCGCGCTGGCCCATGCGGAGGGGCCCGCCGCGTGGTTCGACCCGGCCCGGCTGGACGCCGCGGACGAGCAGGCGTTCGCCGGCTGGCTCGCGGACGCCGGCAGCGCCAAGACGGTGCACGACGCGAAGAGCGCGATGCGCGTCTTCGCCGAGCACGGCTGGACGGTCGAGGGCGTGGCGATGGACACGGCCCTGGCCGCCTATCTGGTCACCCCGGGACGGCGGACGTTCGCGCTCGACGCGCTGTCGATCGCCTATCTGGGCCGCGAGTTGGAGCCCCCGGCGGCCGACGGGCAACTGGAGCTGGGCCTCGACGGCGCGGAGGGCGACCAGGAGGCGGCCGAGCGGGACGCGCTGATGCGCACGGCCCGTACGGTGCTGGACCTCGGCGAGGCGCTGTCGGAGAAGCTGGCGCAGGTCGGCGCGGCGGAGCTGCTGGGCGACATGGAGCTGCCGGTCTCCGCGGTGCTGGCCGGGATGGAGCGGGCCGGCGTCGCCGTCGACCGGGCCCATCTGGAGGCCATGGAGGAGCAGTTCGCCGGCGCGGTGCAGCAGGCCGTCCGGGAGGCGCACGACGCGGTGGGGCACGAGTTCAACCTCGGCTCGCCCAAGCAGTTGCAGGAGGTCTTCTTCGGCGAGCTGGACCTGCCGAAGACGAAGAAGACCAAGACGGGCTATACGACGGACGCCGACGCGCTGGCCTGGCTCGCCACCAAGACCGACCACGAGCTGCCGGTCATCATGCTGCGCCACCGCGAGCAGGCCCGGCTGCGCTCCACGGTCGAGGGGCTGATCAAGACCATCGCGGCGGACGGCCGGATCCACACCACGTTCAGCCAGACCGTCGCCGCCACCGGTCGGCTGTCCTCGACCGATCCGAACCTGCAGAATGTGCCCATCCGTACCGACGAGGGCCGGGCGATCCGGCGCGGCTTCGTCGTCGGCGAGGGGTACGAGTCGCTGCTGACCGCCGACTACAGCCAGATCGAGCTGCGCGTGATGGCCCATCTGTCGGAGGACGAGGGCCTGATCGAGGCGTTCGCGTCCGGCGAGGACCTGCACGACACGGTCGCCTCGCAGGTGTTCGCGGTGCCGCGCACCGAGGTCGACGCCGAGATGCGGCGGAAGATCAAGGCGATGTCGTACGGGCTGGCCTACGGTCTGTCCGCGTTCGGCCTCTCGCAGCAGCTCGGCATCGAGACGGCCGAGGCCCACAAGCTGATGGAGAACTACTTCGAGCGCTTCGGCGGCGTACGGGACTATCTGCGCCGCGTCGTCGACGAGGCCCGGGCCACGGGCTACACGGAGACGATGTTCGGCCGCCGCCGGTATCTGCCAGACCTCAACAGCGACAACCGCCAGCGGCGCGAGATGGCCGAGCGCATGGCGCTCAACGCGCCGATCCAGGGCACGGCGGCGGACATCGTGAAGCTGGCCATGCTGCGGGTGGACCGGGCGCTGACGGCGGCGTCGCTGCGGACGCGGCTGCTGCTCCAGGTGCACGACGAAGTCGTGCTGGAGGTGGCGCCGGGCGAGCGCGAGCGGGTGGAGGAGCTGGTACGCCGCGAGATGGCCGGCGCGGTGTCCCTGCGGGCGCCCCTGGACGTCGCGGTGGGCGTCGGCCCGGACTGGGAGTCGGCGGCGCACTGAGCGCCTCTCCCCCGGGCGCGGGCCGGGCACGGCCCGGTCCGCGGCTCCGCCGGCGGGAGCGGGAGTTGCGAGGCTCACCGCTGCCGCCTGCGGCGAGCAGCGGCGGCCGGGCGCGGCGTTCCGCGTGCGCGGGCCCACGCGCACGGCGATGCCCTGGTTCCCCACCCGGCCACCCCCGCCGGAGGCGCGCCTCCGCGGTGCGTCAGCTCACCGTGTCGTCCTCGCCGATGTGGTGGACGCGGACGAGGTTGGTCGAGCCGGGGATGCCCGGGGGGCTGCCGGCGGTGATCACGACCACGTCGCCCTTGCGGCATCGGCCGATCTTCAGCAACTGCTCGTCGACCTGCGCCACCATCTCGTCGGTCGTCTGCACCATCGGGCCGAGGAACGTCTCCACGCCCCACGTCAGGTTGAGCTGGCTGCGCGTCGCCGGGTCCGGGGTGAAGGCCAGCACCGGGATCGGCGAGCGGTAGCGCGAGAGCCGCCGCACCGTGTCGCCGGACTGCGTGAACGCCACCAGATAACGCGCCCCGAGGAAGTCGCCGATCTCCGCGGCCGCCCGCGCCACCGCGCCGCCCTGCGTGCGCGGCTTGTTGCGCTCGGTAAGCGGCGGCAGGCCCTTGGCGAGCATCTCCTCCTCCGCCGCCTGCACGATCCGGCCCATCGTCCGCACCGTCTGGATCGGGTACTTGCCGACGCTGGTCTCGCCGGACAGCATCACCGCGTCCGTACCGTCCATCACCGCGTTGGCCACGTCGGACGCCTCCGCGCGCGTCGGCCGGGACGCCTCGATCATCGAATCCAGCATCTGCGTGGCGACGATGACCGGCTTGGCGTTCCGCTTGGCCAGCTTGACCGCCCGCTTCTGCACCATCGGCACCTGCTCCAGCGGCATTTCCACGCCGAGGTCCCCGCGGGCCACCATGAGCCCGTCGAAGGCGTCGACGATGCCCTCCAGGTTCTCCACCGCCTGCGGCTTCTCCACCTTGGCGATCACCGGCACCCGCCGGCCCTCCTCGTCCATGATCCGGTGGACGTCGCGGACGTCCCGGCCGGAGCGGACGAAGGACAGCGCGATGATGTCCGCGCCGGCGCGCAGCGCCCAGCGCAGGTCCTCGCGGTCCTTGGTGGAGAGCGCGGGGACGGAGACGGCGACGCCGGGCAGGTTGAGGCCCTTGTGGTCGGAGACCATGCCGCCCTCGATGACCATGGTGCGGACCCGGGGCCCGTCCACGGCGGTCACCTCCAGCGTGACGCGGCCGTCGTCGACGAGGATCCGCTCGCCCCGCCCGACGTCGGCGGCCAGCCCGGCGTACGTCGTACCGCAGCACTGGCGGTCGCCTTCGACCGGATCGACGCTGATGGTGAATTCATCGCCCCGTTCGAGAAATACAGGACCTTCGCGGAACGTGGCCAGACGGATCTTCGGGCCCTGAAGGTCGGCGAGCACGCCGACGCTGCGCCCCGTTTCGTCCGCGGCCTTGCGCACCCGCGCGTAACGCTCCTCGTGCTCAGCGTAGGTGCCATGGCTGAGATTGAACCTGGCGACGTCCATTCCCGCCTCGACCAGGCCCTTGATCTGGTCGTATGTGTCGGTGGCTGGACCCAGGGTGCAGACAATCTTCGCTCGGCGCATACATTCGACTCTATGACTTACCGGCAGGTAGGGAACCGGGTATTGGCCATTCCCCAACGACATTTGAGCGAAGGTCTATTGAGATCGAGCTGACAACTAATAAAACGTGCGGGCCGCTGCTCTGATGAGCGCTTTCAGAGTTGCGGACGGGTCATGGTGAACCTTGCGTTCACCCGTGCGTAGACAGTCTGTCGCTGAGGTTCGAGGTCGAGCGCGGGGGCCGCCTCCCCGCCGGGTACCGCGAGGCCGCCGTAGCCCCGGGTCGCCTCCGTCGCCATCCACGCCTCCTGCCGCTCCGCGCCCTCGTCGGCGATCTCCAGCACGGCCGTCAGCTCGGCGCCCATCGCCTCCGCGTACTCGCGGGCCCGCGTCACCGCCTCCCGCACCGCCTGCTGCCGCGCCTCGCGGTGCACCGGCGAGTCCGGGCGCAGCGCCCACCACGGCCCCTCGACACTCGTGAGTTCGAGGTCGGCGGCCCGGGTGCTCAGCTCGCCGAGCGCGGTGAAGTCGCTGAACGTCGCGGCCAGCCGGACCCGGCCGTGGTAGCGGCGCACGCGCTCGCCGCGGCCGTGCCGGCCGAGTTCCGGGGTCACGAGCAGCGCGCCCGTCTCCAGCTTCTCGACCGCGTCGCCGTACGACCTGATCAGGTCGCGCGCCTCGGCGTTCCGGCGGGTCAGATCCTCCAGCGCGGTGCGCCGGTCGGTGCCGCGGACGGCGACGGTGACGGCGATCCGGGCGATCTCCGGGTCGACTTCGAGCCGCGCCTCGCCGCGGACGGCGAGGCGCGGCTGGTCCGGGGTGCCGTAGGGGGGCGGGGCGGAAGCGGGGGGCGGGTTCGTCATGCCCTTACTGTGCCAGGGTCCGGCGCGCGCGGGCCGGGGGGCGCCGGTTCACCGGGGCGTGCGCGCCGGGTCTGCCGGAGCCCGAAGGTGGTGAAGGCGGTACGGCTCGGCAGCGGGTACGGCTCCGCGCCGGTGACGTCGTCGAGGATGACGGCGCTGCGGTGCGCGGCCAGGCCCAGGTCGGGGGCGCCGACGCCGTGCGTGTGCCGCTCGGCGTTCTGGACGTAGATCCGGCCCGTGACCTCGGGGTCGAGCACGAGGCGGTGCCGCTCGTCGACCTGCGGACGGCCCGCGGCGTCGCGCTGCAGCAGCGGCTCCAGCGGGGCGAGGAGGCCGTCGAGCGGGCGCTCGCGGTAGCCGGTGGCGAGCACCACGGCGTCGGTGCGCAGCGTCTCGCGGGCGCCCTGCGCGGCGTGCTCCAGGTGCAGTTCGATGCGGTCCGAGCCGAGGCGGCCCGCGGTGCGTACGGTGACGCCGGGGGTGAGGACCACGTCGGGCCAGCCGCCGCCGAGGGTGCGGCGGTACAGCTCGTCGTGCACGGCGGCGATGGTCTCGCCGTCGATGCCCTTGTACAACTGCCACTGCCGGGGCAGCAGATCGTCGCGCACCTCCTCGGGCAGCCCGTGGAAGTAGCGCGCGTAGTCGGGCGTGAACTGCTCCAGGCCCAGCTTGCTGTACTCCATCGGCGCGAACGCCGGGGACCGGGCCAGCCAGTGCAGCCCCTCCGCGCCCGCGGGCCGGGCCCGCAGCAGGTCGAGGAAGACCTCCGCGCCGGACTGCCCGGCGCCGATGACGGTGACGTGCCCGGCGGCGGCGAGGCGGGCGCGGTGGGGCAGGTAGTCGGCGGAGTGCACGACGTCGGCCGTGGGCGAGCCGACGAGCGGGCGCAGCGCCTCCGGTACGTACGGCTCGGTGCCCACCCCCACGACGAGGTGCCGGGCGTGCGCGCGGCCCAGCGCGGCGGCCTCGCCGGCGGCGTCGAGCTGGGCGAAGTCGGCCTCGAAGAGGCCGCTTTCGGCGTTCCAGCGGACGTCCTCGACCTGGTGGCCGAAGTGCAGGCCGGGAAGCTGCCCGCTGACCCAGCGGCAGTACGCGTCGTACTCGGCGCGGTGGGCGTGGAAGCGCTCGGCGAAGTAGAAGGGGTAGAGCCGCTCGCGCACCCGAAGGTAGTTGAGGAAGCTGAAGGGGCTGGTGGGGTCGGCGAGCGTGACGAGGTCGGCGAGGAAGGGCACTTGGAGCGTGGTGCCCTCGATGAGCAGCCCGGGGTGCCAGCGGAACTCCGGGCGGCGCTCGTAGAACGCGGTGGTCAGCCCACGGACGCGGGCGGCGAGGGCGGCGAGCGAGAGGTTGAACGGGCCGATGCCGATCCCGGCGAGGTCCAGGGGGCGCCGGCGGCCGGTGTGCTCAGCGGGCATCGGGGACGGTTCCGTTCTCCAGTTCCTGCCGGGGCGAAGGGGCCGGTGCCCGGTGGGCCTCGGTGACGAGCTTGAGCAGGTTGCGCAGATCGCCCGGCTGGACATGGGGGTTGAGCAGCGTGGCCTTCAGCCAGCGCCGCCCGCCCGCCTCGGCGCGGCCGAGCACCGCGTGCCCGTCGTACAGCAGCCGCCGCCGCAGCGCGGCGACCGCGGCGTCGTCGGCGCCGGCGGGCCGGAAGAGAACCGTGGTCAGCGTCGGCGGCGCGTACAGCTCCAGCTCCGGGTCCTCCCCGACCAGCTCCGCGAGCCGCGCCGCCGCGGTGAACGTCCCCTCCACCAGCTCCGCGACCCCGGCGCGGCCCAGCGCCCGCAGCGTGACGGCGACCTTGAGCACGTCGGCGCGGCGCGTGGTGCGCAGCGAGCGGTGCAGCAGGGCGGGCAGCCCGGCGTCGGTGTCGTCGTCGGCGCTGAGGTAGTCGGCGGTGTACGCGAGCGGCGCCAGGTCGGCGTCGTCGCGTACGGCCAGGAAGCCGGCGGCGATCGGCTGCCAGCCCAGCTTGTGCAGGTCGAGCGCGACGGTGTGGGCCCGGTCGAGCCCGGCGACGAGGTGCGCGCGGCGCGGGGCGAGCAGCAGCAGCCCGCCGTACGCGGCGTCCACGTGCAGCCGGGCGCCGTGTGCCGCGGCGGCGTCGGCGAGCTCCGGCAGCGGGTCGACGGCGCCGGCGTCGGTGGTGCCGGCGGTGGCGACCACCAGCGCCGGGCCCGGGGCGCCGCCGGGACCGCGGACGTCCGCGAGCACGTCCCGTACGGCGGCGGGGTCCAGGACGCCGCGCGGCGTCGGCACGACGTGCGGGGCGCGCATGCCCAGCAGCCACGCGGCGCGCCGCACGCTGTGGTGGGCGTTGGCGCCCGCGACCACCTGCACGCCGGGGCCGAGGAGTTCGCGGGCGAGCAGCAGCGCGAGCTGGTTGGCCTCCGTGCCGCCCGTGGTGGCCAGCGCGTCGGGCCGGGCGGCGCCGGGGTGCACCTCGGCGGCGACGGCGGCGGCCACCTCGGCCTCCAGCTCGGCGGCGGCCGGGGCCTGGTCCCAGGAGTCCAGCGACGGGTTGAGCGCGCCGGCCGCGAGGTCCGCGGCCGCGGCGACGGCGAGCGGCGGGGCGTGCAGGTGGGCGGCGCAGTGCGGGTCCGCCGGGTCGGCGGCGCCTTCGGCGAGGACGCGGACGAGTGCGGCGAGGGCCGCGTCCGCGCCGACGCCGGTGTCGGGCAGCACGGGGCGGACGGCTTCGCGCACCCGCGCGGCGACGGCCGCCGGGCCGCCGGCGGGCAGCGGCCCCCGGCGGCGGTCGGCGCCGTCGCCGAGGGCGGCGAGGACGGTGTCGAGGTACGGGCGGAGGGCGCGGGGGCCGGCGGGGCCGCCCGCGAGGGCGGCTTCGGCGGCAGCGGGCATGCAGGCTCCTGAGGGCGCCGGTCCCGGAGGACCGGTGGTGAGGTGAGGCGGCCCTAACCTACTTCCGCCATTTCTCCGAAACGCACCGTTCTGCCCGGGAGTTCGCCCGTACGTGGGAACGCGTCAGGACGCGGAGGGACGCGTTCCACGATCTGCTACGGGGCCGGGCGCGACGCCGTTCCGGCAGCCCCGCCCGGCCCCGTGCCGCTACTCGCCCCCGGTGTCCGCCGCCTCGCGTACGCGCAGCGCCCGGCCCAGGTCGTCGAGCTGGTCGGCCAGCCGCCGCCGCAGCGCCGGCAGCAGGTCGTCCCGCTCCAGGCACTCCTCGCCGAGCCGCAGCGTCTCCGCGTCCACGAACCCCCGCGGGAACCCGGAGCGCCCCGCCGCCTCGGCGATGGCCGGGCCGCGGCGCTCGGCGAGCGCCGGGGTCTCGGCGAACCAGCGCGGCACGTACGGCGCCAGCACCTCGCGGTGCTCCGGCTGCCAGAAGCCCAGCGCGGTGGCGGTGAACAGGTAGTTGGAGAGCTCGGCGGCGCCGCCCGCGCCCCCGTACATCGACTCCCAGGCGGCCGCCTTCGCCCCGGCGTCCGGCAGCGCGGCGAGGCACCGCGCCGCGCCCTCCTGCGCCGACGCGCCGGGGTCGCGCGCCACCTCCGCCTCGATCCGCTCCGGGGTCACGGCGCCGAGGACGGCGAGCCGGGCGAGGCAGCGCCAGCGCAGGTCGGGGTCGAGCACGGGGCCGCCGGGCACGGTGCCGGCGGCGAGCCAGTCGCGTACCTCGTCGGGCTCGTCCGCGCAGTCGATGAGGGCGCGTACGGCCGCGAGCCGCAGCCCGGGGTCGCTGTCGTCGTCGGTGCGGCGCAGCAGCTCGCGGCAGGTCTCCGCGACCGTCGCGCGGGCCGCGGGGCGGTCCGCGTCGGGGACGTAGACGCCCGCGACCGGCCCGCGGGCGAAGGCCAGCACGCCCTGGACGACGGCGAGGTCGTCCTCGGCCGGCAGGTGCGCGGCGGCGGCTCGGAGGTAGTCGGCAGGCGGGAGTTCGGCGTCGCGCACCATGTCGCGGGCGGCGTTCCACAGCACGGCGCGGCTGAGCGGGTCGGGGATGCCGGACAGACAGCGCAGCGCGGTCTCCCAGGAGCCCTCGTCGAGCCGGATCTTGGCGTAGGTGAGGTCGCCGTCGTTGACGAGCACGAGGTCCGGCGCCCGGCCCTCCGCGGACGCGGACTTCAGCCCGAGGTCCTCGGCGAACTCCTGCGCCACCGTCTCGCGCAGCACCATCCGGCCCGGCTCGCCGGGGACCTCGTCGTAGAGGCCGACGTCCAGCCGGTGCGGGCGGCGCCCGGTGTGCTCCACCTCCAGCACCCACACGTCGTCCTCGCCCTGCCAGGTCTCCGGGCGGAAGGTGTCGACGCCGGTGGTGCGCAGCCAGGCGTCGGCCCACTCGGGCACGTCGCGGCCGGAGGCGCGGTCCATGGACTCGATGAAGTCGGCGAGGGTGGCGTTGCCGAAGCGGTGCCGGGAGAAGTAGTCGTCGAGCCCGGCGAAGAAGTCCTTCTCGCCCATCCAGGCGACGAGTTGGCGCAGCGCGGAGGCGCCCTTCGCGTACGAGATGCCGTCGAAGTTCTGCAGCGCGGAGGCGCTGTCGGGGACGCGCGGCGGGGCGACGGGGTGCGTGGAGGGCCGCTGGTCGGCGTCGTAGCCCCAGCTCTTACGGGCGATGGCGAAGTCGGTCCAGGTGCCGGTGAAGCGGGTGGCCTCGGCGAGGATCTGGTAGCCCATGTACTCGGCGAAGGACTCGTTCAGCCAGATGTCGTCCCACCAGCGCAGCGTGACCAGGTCGCCGAACCACATGTGCGCCATCTCGTGCGCGATGACCATGGCACGGGTCTGGCGCTCGGTGTCGGTGACGGCGGAGCGGTAGACGAACTCGTCGCGGAAGGTGACCAGGCCCGGGTTCTCCATGGCGTTGGCGTTGAACTCCGGGACGAACGCCTGGTCGTAGGAGTCGAAGGGGTACGGCTCGGCGAACCGCTCGTGGTAGCGGTCGAAGCAGCGCCGGGTGACGTCGAACAGCTCCTCCGCGTCGGCGTCGAGGTGGGCGGCGAGCGAGCGGCGGCAGTGCAGGCCGAAGGGCAGCCCGGCGTGCTCGGTGTGGACGGAGTGCCACGGTCCGGCGGCGACGGCGACCAGGTAGGTGGCCAGCGGCGGGGTGGTGGTCAGCCGCCAGCGCACACCGGCTTCGGGATCGGCGCCGGGACCCGCGTCCGCTTCCTGGTGGGCGATGCCGTTGCCGAGTACGGTCCAGCCGGCGGGCGCGGTGACGGAGACGTCGAAGACGGCCTTGAGGTCGGGCTGGTCGAACGCGGCGAAGGCGCGCTGCACGTCGTCCAGGAAGAGCTGGCTGTAGACGTACGTCTCGCCGTCGGCGGGGTCGGTGAAGCGGTGCACGCCCTCGCCGGTGCGCGAGTAGCCCATGACGGCCTCGACGCGCAGTTCGTGCTCGCCCTCGGCGAGTTGCAGCGCGAGCCGGTTGTCGTCGAGCGCGCCGGTGTCGAGGTCCCGGCCGTCGAGCGTGGCGCGTACCAGCTCGGCGGGCCGGATCTCCACGAACGTCTCCGCCGCCGCGCGGGCGGCGAAGGTGATGACGGTGCTGGAGCCGAAGACCTCCTCACCGCGCGTCAGGTCGAGGTCGACGGCGTAGTGGCGGACGTCCAGCAGGTCGGCGCGGAGCTGCGCCTCGGCGCGGGTGAGTGCGGGCATGGGCCTTATGCTGCCTCACGACCTGCGGGTACGACGACACCCGGGCGGGGTCGGGCCTCGAACCCGCGTCCGGGGCGCGGGCGGCGGGACTACGCTGCTCGGCGTGCCGGACAGAACCCTGGAGGCGCTGGGCCTCGCGACCGTACCCCTGCTGGAGCCGCTGGCGTATCCGGGACCGCCGGTGCCGGGACCCTCGCTGCTCGCCGGCGACCGGCTGCTGCCGCTGCGGCCCGCGCCGGGCGGGGTGGGGCGGTGGCGGGTCGCGGACGGCGGTACGGACACGGGGCTGGACGAGGCGCTGGCGGCGCTCGGGCAGCCGCCGGTGGCGGCGCGGGCGCCGGTGCTGGCGCTGGGGTCCAACGCGGCGCCGGGGCAGGTGCGGCACAAGCTGACGCACCTGGGGCTGCCCGCCGTCGTGCCGGTCTCCCCGGTCACCGCCGGCGGCCTCGGGGTCGGCGTCTCGGGGCACATCAGCGCGCCGGGGTACGTCGCGGCCGCCCCGTACGCCGAAGCTTCCGCCGAGTCGCGGCTGTGGGTGACGTGGCTGGACGACGGGCAACTGCGCGCCGTGGACAGCACGGAGATGCCCAACTACGGGCGCGCCCTGCTGCCGGCCGCGGAGTTCCCGGTGCGGCTGCCCGGCGGCGGGCGGCTGCCGGACACATACGTCTACTACAACACCCGCGGCATCCTCTCCGACGGCCGCGGCCGTCCGCTCCCCCACACCCCGGACCAACCCGCCCTCCTCGCCCGCCTCCTCGCCGCCTCCGCCCGGCTGCGGGACCTCCTGGGCCCGGCGCCCCGCGACTGGGTCGCGCGCGTGGGGGCCGACGCCGGCGTGCGGGAGGCGGGGACGCGGATCTTCCACGAGGAGGGCTGGCTGCTGCCCGAGCGGACCTTCGCGGCGTACGACGCGGGCGGCGGGGCGTACGCGGCGCACGAGGGGCCGTAGCACGAGCGGGGCGGCTCCCCCGCGTGTGCGGTGCGGGGCCGCTCAGCCGAAGGGCGGCGCCGCCTCCAGCGGGATCACCGAGGTCTTCCGCATCGCCACCCCCGCCGAGGTCTACGACGGACGCGGTCCGCGCGGCCGTGGTGCGGGGGCCGCTCGCGGCGGGGTCGCCCACCTGGACGTACGAGGACGGCGCCTTCGCAAAGTGGTGACACGCCCGGCGGCCGGCCGATGAGTTCCGGGCGGTGCGGAAGTCACAATCCGCAGAGGCCGCCGGACCGGCGCGCCGTACCCGAAGGAGACACATGGGAAAGCTCGTCTACTCGATGATCACCTCGCTCGACGGCTACGCCAAGGCGGCCGAGGGCGACCTCGGCAGGGGCGCCGAGGACCCGGAGGTGCACACCTTCATCAACGACCTCTTCCGCCCCGTCGGCACGTACCTCTACGGCCGGCGGATGTACGAGACGATGGTCTACTGGGAGACCGCGCACACCGAGCCCGGCCACCCGCCGCACATCCTGCAGTACGCCCGCGACTGGCAGGCCGCGGAGAAGGTCGTGTACTCCACGACGCTGGAGTCGGTGTCCAGCGCGAAGACCAGGATCGAGCGGAGCTTCGACCCGGAAGCGGTACGCAGACTGAAGGCCGAGTCCGCTCACGACCTCACCGTCGACGGGCCGAACCTCGCGGCGCAGGCGATCGCGGCCGGCCTGGTGGACGAGTACCACCTGTTCATCACCACGAGCGTGGTCGGCGGCGGCACGCCGTTCTTCCCCGGGGGCGTACGCCTCGACCTGGAGCTGGTCGAGGAGCGTGCCTTCGGCAGCGGACTGATCTACGCCCGCTACCGGACCCGGTGAGCCGCCGCCGGGTGCCCGCGCGGAACGGGCCCTGGAAGATCGAGAAGAACGACTCGTCGCTGCCGTCCACCGCACCCGTCGAGATCCCGGGGACGGGCCTGCACGCGGTCACTCGCCCCCGGAGGCCCCCGGGGCGGCGGAGTTGGCGATGGTCTCGTGGTGCCGGATGACCTCGGCGATGATGAAGTTGAGAAGTTTCTCGGCAAATGCCGGATCCAGCTTGGCGCTCTCCGCCAGCTCGCGGAGGCGGATGATCTGGCGGGCCTCGCGGGCGGGGTCGGCGGGCGGCAGGTGGTGGGCGGCCTTGAGACGGCCGACCTGCTGGGTGCATTTGAAGCGTTCGGCGAGCATGTGCACGACGGCCGCGTCGATGTTGTCGATGCTGTCGCGGAGCCGGTCCAGCTCGCCGCGTACATCGGAGTCGGAGAGGCCGTCCATGGCCGACGGGGACGTGGAGTGGTCGGTCATCCGGCCACCGTAACAGGGGCGGGCCGGTTGTCAGTGCCGGCTGTTACCTTCCTGGGCATGGCAAACGTGCAGGCGGGGGCGGACCGGCGGGCGATGGCCGCGGCGGCGGTGACGGTGGTGCTGTGGGCATCGGCCTTCGTCTCCATCCGGGATACGGGCGAGCACTTCAGCCCGGGTGCGCTGGCGCTCGGCCGGCTCCTGGCCGGCTCGGCCGCGCTGGCGCTGCTCCTGCTCGTGCGCCGCGAGGGGCTGCCGCCGCGGGGGGCGTGGCCGGGCATCGCCGTGTCGGGCACGCTCTGGTTCGGGGTGTACATGGTGGCGCTCAACTGGGGCGAGCAGTTGGTCGACGCGGGCACGGCCGCGATGGTCGTGAACGTCGGGCCGATGCTCGTGGCGCTGCTCAGCGGCTGGCTGCTGAAGGAGGGCTTCCCGCGGATGCTGCTCGCGGGCCTCGGCGTGTCCTTCGCGGGCGCCGTGGTGGTGGGCATATCGATGTCCGACGGGGGCAGTTCCTCCCTCGGCGGGGTGCTGCTGTGCCTGCTGGCCGCGGCGACGTACGCGTGCGGGGTCGTCAGCCAGAAGCCGGCGCTGGCGCACGCCTCCCCGCTCCAGGTCACGGCCTACGGCTGCATGACGGGCGCGGTGCTGTGCCTGCCGTTCGCCGGGCAGTTGGCGGGGCAGACAGGCGACGCGCCGCTCTCCGCGACGGCCAACGTGGTGTACCTCGGCATCTTCCCGACGGCGCTGGCCTTCACGACGTGGGCGTACGCGCTCAAGCGCACCACGGCGGGAAAGATGGGCGCCACGACGTACGCGGTCCCGGCGCTGGTGGTGCTGATGTCCTGGGCGGCCCTGGGCGAGGTCCCGGAGGTGCCGACGCTGCTGGGCGGCGCCCTGTGCCTGGCGGGCGTGGCGGTCTCACGCCGCCGCGGCATCCGCCGCGACCCACGCGTCGTCGCCTCGGGCGGCACGGCGGGGGCGGCGGCGGCCGGTGCGGCGCCGGAGGCCGGGACGGCGGCCGGGGAGCCGGCCGGAGGACCGGCCCAGGAGGAGAGCCCGCGCTGAGCGCGTGACCCGTGACCGCGGGTGGCAGCGGCCGGCAGCCGCCTACGCGGGGCCTCGCCCCCGCGGGGTCCGTTCCGCCACCGGCGGGTCCCCCGTGTCCGGGGCGCGGTCGCTCCAGGTGCCGGGTGCCGTGCGGCCCTGCTGGTCGCGGAAGTGCACCGGCGCCACCCCCACCCGGCGCGTGAACAGCCGTGAGAAGTACGCCGGGTCGTCGTACCCCACCCGCCGGGCGACCGCCGCGATCGGCAGCTCCGTGGCGGCCAGCAGCTCCTTCGCCCGGCCGAGCCGTATCCCCAGCAGGTAGTCCTTCGGACTGCACCCCGCCGCCCGGCGCACTGCGGAGCGCAGCTCCGCCGTCGTCATCCCGTGCCGCGCCGCGTGCTCGGCGACGGACAGCGGCAGGAAGGCGTCGCGGGCCAGCGCCGGCAGCACCGGGTCGCCGTCCGGTGCCATGTCCGCGCGCGACCGGCGCAGCGCCACGAGCAGGTCGTGCACGGCGGCGGAGGTCTCGACCTCCAGCATCGGGTTGCCGCGGCGGGCGGCGCGGGCGATGCGGGTGACGACGGTGCGCGGCCCGGTGGCGTCGCTGAGCGGCACCACGGGCCGCTCCGGCTGGACGTAGCCCAGCTCCGTGTACGCGGCCACGGCGGACCCGGTGAAGTCGACGAACGCCTCGTCCCAGCCGGTCGCGGGATCGGGCCCGTAGTGGTGGACGGCGCCCGGGGTGAGCCACAGCAGCGCCGGCGCCGCGACGTCCAGAACCGGGCCGTCGCCGTTGCGGAACCAGCCGCGGCCACTGCTGATGACGACGGCGACGTGGTGGTCGAGCGTGCGCGGCCCGACGACCGGCAGGTCGCCGTACTGCAGGCCGACGCCCAGGCAGACCAGGCCGAGCTTGCGGTGCACCGGACCGGGGGTGAAGTAGCGCATCCACGTGTGGTGGCTCATCGCCCGCCCTCCTTGCATCGCCGCCGCCGGGTCCGGGCACCGGGTCCAAGCGCCGAGTCCAAGCACCGTCGATCTTTGTCCATGGACGGGCGGGTGGCCAGGGGGCGAGAGTATTTGCCCGGCAATCGGCGACGAACGGCGGGAATCGGTGCCTGAGTTCACGGTGGAAGGCGACAGTTTTCTTCTCGACGGACGGCCGGTGCGGCTGCTGTCCGGGGCCATGCACTACTTCCGGGTGCACGAGGCGCAGTGGGGCCACCGCCTCGCGATGCTCCGCGCGATGGGCCTGAACTGCGTGGAGGCGTACGTCCCCTGGAACCTGCACGAGCCGCACCCCGGCCGCTACGAGGACGTCGCGGCCGCCGGCCGCTTCATCGACGCCGCGCAGGCCGCGGGGCTGTGGGTGCTCGTCCGCCCCGGTCCGTACATCTGCGCCGAGTGGGAGAACGGCGGGCTGCCACACTGGCTGACGGGACCGCTGGGCGCGCGGGTGCGCACCCGCGACCCGGAGTTCCTGGCCGCCGTGGACGACTGGTTCGACGCGGTGCTGCCGCAGGTGGCCGCCCGGCAGGTGACGCGGGGCGGTCCGGTGCTGATGGTGCAGGTGGAGAACGAGTACGGCTCGTACGGCAGCGACCGCGCCTATCTGCGCCATCTCGCCGACGGGCTGCGGGCCCGCGGCGTGACCGTGCCGCTGTTCACGGCGGACGGGCCCGAGGACCACATGCTCACCGGCGGCTCGCTGCCGGGACTGCCGGCGGCGGTGACCTTCGGCTCCGGCGCCCGGGAGGCGTTCGCGACGCTGCGCAGGCACCGTCCCGACGGGCCGCTGATGTGCGCGGAGTTCTGGTGCGGCTGGTTCGACCACTGGGGTGCGGAGCACGTCGTACGGGAACCGGCGGACGCCGCGGCGGTGCTGGCGGAGATCCTCGACTGCGGCGCGTCGGTGAACTTCTACATGGCGCACGGCGGCACCAGCTTCGGCGGCAGGGCGGGCGCGAACCGTGCGGGCGACCTGCACCGCGGGGCGCTCCAGCCGGACGTCACGTCGTACGACTACGGCGCGCCGGTCGACGAGTACGGGCGGGCCACGCCGAAGTTCGAGGCGTTCCGCGAAGTGCTGGCCCGGTACGCGGCCGGCCCGCTCCCCGACCCGCCGCCCCCGCCCCCGGCCCTCCCCGCGGCCGTGCCGGCGCCGGTCGACGGGCACGTGCCGGCGGCCCGGGTGCTGGCGGCGCTGGGCGGCCCGGAGCGGGAGCACGGGACGCCGCCGACGTTCGAGGAACTGGACGTCGACCGCGGTCTCGTCCGCTACCTCTTCCGTATCCCCGGCCCGCGGCGCCCGTACCCGCTGCTGGTCACCGGACTGCGCGACGTGGCGCTGGCATACGTGCGGGACGCGGCCGGCGAGCGGCGGATCGCGCTGGAGGGCGAGGAGGCGCCGCTCGGGGACGTCGCGGGTCCGGCCGAGGTCGAGGTGTGGGTGGAGTCGCTGGGCCGCGTCAACTACGGCCCGCGGCTGGGCGAGCCGAAGGGAATCACTGGCGGGCTGCTGCACGAGCGCCAGTACGTGCACGGCGTACGGGCCCGGGGGCTGCGCCTCGACGCCTTCGACGACACGGAGGCGGTGGCGGCGCTCTCGTACGGCCCGCCGGACACGGGCGGCACGGGGCTGTACCGGGCGTCGGCGCAGATCGCGAAGCCCGGCGACGCCGCGCTCACGCTGCCCGGCTGGGGCCGGGGCTGGGCGTGGGTGAACGGCTTCTGCCTGGGCCGCTACTGGGCGGTGGGACCGCAGGAGTCGCTGTACGTCCCGGGCCCGGTGCTCCGCACGGGCGCCAACGAGGTGCTGCTGCTGGAGCTGGTCGAGCCCGGCGGCGAGCCGCTGCTCGCCCCGCCGCCGTCCTGACCCGCGGGGCTACGCCCCCTCCGACAGCCGCGCCGGGAAGCCCCCGGTGGCCACCGGACCCCACCGCTCCGGCGTGATCCGGATCAGCGACTTCCCCTGCCGCACCATGGCCTCGCGGTACTCGTCCCAGTCGGGGTGCTCCCCCGCGATGTTGCGGAAGTACTCCACGAACGGCTCCACGTCCTCCGTCGCGTCGATCACCTCCGCCGCGCCGTCGACCTGCACCCACGGCCCGTCCCACTCGTCGGACAGCACCACGATCCCGGCCCGCGGGTCGCGCCGCGCGTTGCGCGTCTTGGCCCGCTCCGGGTACGTGGACACCACGATCCGCCCCGCGTCGTCCACCCCGCAGGTCAGCGGCGACGCCTGCGGCGAGCCGTCGGCCCGCCGGGTGAGCAGCAGGGCCCGGTGCCTGGGCCGGACGAAGTCGAGCAGCCCGGCGAGGTCGACCCGGGTGTTGGTGGCGATGTTGGGGCTCATGCGCGTCACGATACGTCGCACCGGGCCGCGCGGCACGGGGCCCGTACAGTGGGCTGGAGTCGGACCCTGGGGGTCGCAGGTGGACAGCGCGAGCGAGGTCGTGCACGGCTTTCCGCATCTGCGGACCGTGCGGTCGGCCCTGACGGCGCTCTACCGGCGGCTCACCGCGGACGTCCTGCACGCCGACTTCGCGGTCAGCGTCCCCCCGGCCGACGTCGCCCTGGCCGCGGACGAGGATCTGTACCTCGGCGTCCAGCGCGTGGCGCACACGCTGGTGCAGCATCTGCGGCTGCCGGACGCGCGGGTGATCGTCGGCTTCCGGGAGATGCCGGAGGCCGCGGTCGTGGAGCTGGCCGCGGGGCCGGAGTACTTCGTCGAGCTGAACCCGCGCTTCCGCGACCACCGCAGGGACATCGGCGGGGCGCTGGCGCACGAGGTGATGCACGTCTATCTGGACCGCCTCGACCTGTCCTTCCCCGACACCGGGGAGAACGAGATCCTCACCGACACCGCGACCGCCTACCTCGGCGCGGGCTGGCTGCTGCTGGACGCCTTCCGGGAGGGCGGCGGCGCCTCGCAGCGGTTCGGCTATCTGACGCCCGAGGAGTTCGGCTACGTCGTCGCCAAGCGCGCCCTCGCCTTCGGCGAGAACCCGGAAGTCTGGTTCACCAGCCCGCAGGCGTACGAGGCGTACACCGAAGGCATGCGCATGGCGCGCCGGGACGCCGCCCGCCCGCCGCTGACGGCGAGCGGCCGGCTGGGCCGGCACCGGTACACCAGGGACCGCAGGCGAGCGCAGGAGCTGTTCCTGGGCGCGGCGGGCGGGGAGACGGGCGGCGAGCCGGGCGGCGGGCTGACGACGACGGCCGCCCCCGTGGACGGCTACGCCTTCGAGGCGGGGCCCCCGATGCGGGTGTCGTTCCCGTGCCCCGTCTGCCACCAGCGGATCCGGGTGCCGGTGCGCGGGTTCGTACGGGCGCGCTGCGGGCTGTGCAAGGCGGTGCTGGAGTGCGACACGTGACCGGCCCGCGGAACCCCCGGGGTCCGCGGGCCGGTACGTGCCGCGTCCTCAGCCCTTGATCGCCCCGGCCGCGAGACCGGAGGCCAGCCGCCGCTGCACGATCACGAAGAAGATCAGCACCGGCAGCGTGATCAGCGTGGAGCTGGCCATGACCGGCCCCCACGCGGTGTCGTTCTCGCCGAAGAACTGGTAGATCCCGACGGCCGCCGTGTACTTCTCGCTGTCCTTCATGAACGTGTACGCGAAGACGAACTCGTTCCAGGCGGTGATGAAGGCGAACACGCTGGTGGCCACCAGGCCGGGCGCCACCAGCGGCAGCAGCACGGACCAGAACATCCGCGGCCAGGTGCAGCCGTCGATGTACGCCGCCTCCTCGACCTCCTTCGGCACGGTGGCGACGAACCCGCGCAGCGTCCAGATCGCGAACGGCAGCGACAGCGCGATGTAGACGATCGTCAGCCCGAGCAGGCTGTTGAGCATCTCGTAGTCGCGCATCTGCAGGAAGAGCGGGATGACCAGCGCTTCCAGCGGCACCATCTGCACGATCAGGATCATGATCAGCACGGAGGTGCGGAACTTGAACCGGAAGCGCGCCACGGCCACGGCCGCGAAGAGCGACAGCGCGGCGGCGGCCAGGATGGTGCCGAGGCCGACGATCGCCGAGTTCAGCAGGTAGCGGTCGAAGTCGCCCTCGTTCCACACCCGGCTGAAGTGCTCGAACGTGACGCCGCTGGGCAGCAGGTCCGAGCCGCGCGAGGCGGCCCGCGGGTCCAGCGCCGTGCTCATCATCCAGTAGACGGGGAAGAGGGTGAAGATCAGCAGTCCCGCGACTGCGGCCGGCAGGCCGATGCGCGAGCCGATCGAGGTGCGTTTCACAGGTCCTCCTCCCCCTGCCGGAAGAGCGTGCGGATGTAGACGAGGGTGATGGCGATGAGCAGCAGGGTGAGCATCACCGCCGCGGCGGCGCCGGCCCCGTAGTCGTTCTTGGCGAACGCCTCGATGTACGAGTACACGCCGAGGTTCATGACGTCCTCGTTGCTTCCGCTGCCGCCGGGCATGAGGAAGATCTGGGTGAAGACCTTGAAGTCCCAGATGGTCGAGAGGATGGTCACGACCAGGAAGATCGGCCGCAGCGCCGGCACGGTGATGCGCCAGAACCGCTGCCAGGCGCTCGCGCCGTCGATCATCCCGGCCTCGTACAGCTCCTTCGGCACGGTCATCAGGCCCGCGAGCACGGTGATGGCGACGAAGGGGAAGCCGTGGTGGACGACGTTGAGGGTGGCGATGGCGTAGAAGCCGAGCCGCTCGGTGAACCAGTTGGTGGTCTCGGGGTCGATGAGCCCGAGAGCGCCCGCCAGCCGGCTCATCAGCCCGTCCTCCGCGGCGAAGAGCCACACCCAGACGTACGTGCCGGTGACGGCGGGCATCGCCCAGGCGGCCATGATCGCGGTGGAGCAGACCACCCGCCACACGGTGCCCAGCCGGTTGAGCAGCAACGCGACGAAGGTGCCGAACGCCACCGTGAGGATCACGCAGCCGAAGGCGAAGAACGCCGTGTTCGGCAGCACCGTCTTCCACAGCAGCTCGTTGGAGAGCAGGGCGGAGTAGTTGTCGAAGCCGGTCCAGGTGCCGACGCCGCCGCCGAACTTGACCTCGTACTCCTGCAGCGACAGCTTGCCGACCTCGATCAGCGGCCACAGCAGCAGCCCGGCCAGCACCACGAGGGAGGGTGCCAGCAGCAGCCACGGCCGGGTCACCGTCACCAGCCGCTTGCGGCGGCGGGCGGCGTCAGCGGAGGCGCGGCCGGGCCGCGACGGCTCCGTGGGAGGAGCCAGCGCGACCTCGGCGGCGATCGAATCCTTCACTGTGTCTTTCCGTGTCCTTGTCCGAAACCAGGGTCTACTCGGACTTGGCGAAGATGTCGTCCATCTCGCCGGCGGCCTTGTCCGCTGCCTCCTGGACGCTCTGGTCGCCCTTGAGCACGGACTGGACCAACTTCAGCACCACCTGGCTGGCCTGGATCTCGCCGTAGGAGGTGGTCTTGGGGACGGTCGCGCCGGCCTCGAGCATCTGCTTGGCGAACGGCTCGACCAGCGGGTCGCCCTTGTCGGCGATCTTCTTCAGCTCGGTGTTGGTGCCGGGGAAGTAGTTCGTCTGCTCGGCCCACTCGGCGGCGAACTTGCCGGTGGTGGCCATCTTGACGTACTCCCAGGCCAGTTCCTTCTTGTCGCTGTCGAACGTCGACAGGTAGGAGCCGCCGAGGAACGACGGGCTCATGCCGCCGTCCTTGCCGGGTATCGGCGCGGCGGCGATCTTGCCCTCCAGCTCGGGGGCCTCGTCGAGGAAGGTCTTGGGGGTCCAGTTGCCGGAGATCGTCATGGCGACGTTCCCCTTCGTGAACTCCTGGGCCACCTCGTCCTCGCGCCAGGTGGTGACCTTCGCCGGGGACACCTTGTCCTTCGTGGCGAGGTCGGTGTAGAACTGCAGGCCCTCGACGGACTCCGGCGAGTTGATGGCCGACTTCCAGGTGTCGCCCTCCTGCACGGCGGGCTCGCCGCCCGCGCCCCAGACGAAGGGCATCGCGAACATCTCGGCCCCGCCGGCGACGGGGAACGAGATCATGTCCGGCTCCTCCTTCTTCAGGGTGAGCGCGACGTCCCGGAGCTCTTCCCAGGTCGTCGGGGCCTTCAGGCCGTGCTTGTCGAAGATGTCCTTGCGGTAGACGAGGCCGCGCACGCCCGCGTACCAGGGCATGCCGTACTGCTTGCCCTCCAGCGTGCCCGCGTCCTTCAGCCCCTCGACCAGGTCCTGGTCGAGCCCGGCGTCCTTCACCTGGTCGGTGACGTCCACCAGACCGCCGGTCTCGGCGAACTGGGGCACCCAGGTGGTGCCGACCTCGGCGACGTCCGGCACCTGGTCCGGGCCGCCCTCGATCGCAGTGGTGAACTTGCGCTGGGCGCTCTCCCACTGCTGGTACTCGACGTTGACCTTCGCGCCGGTCTTCTTCTCGAACTCCTTGTTCAGTTTGTCGAAGAAGGGCTCGGCATCGGGGTTGGTCCCCTTCATGATCCAGACGTCGAGGGTCTTGCCCTTGCCGTCCAGTGCGTCGCCGCCGCCGCCGTCCCCATCGTCGGAGTCGCTGCCACAGGCAGCGAGCCCCAGCACCATTGCGGCGCTCACGGCGCCGATGACGAACTTCCGCATGAACCGCTCCCGCTCTCCACTGAGCCGAACCTGAACTTGTCTAGACCAGCAGGACGGTATGGAGTGGTTTAACCAGGGTCAAGGGTGGTTTCGAGGTGATGCCGAACCGTTGTCTGAGGTGTCGCCGAAGCGTCCATCCGACAATTGTCCGACCTTTGGCGTTGCGCGCTGTGCATCCGAAACTATCATCGCCATTTTCTTCCCGCCCGCCTCCGGCGCACGACCGGAGGCGGGGTTGGAAGCGCTTGCTATGGCGAAGCGTCAGCCGGTGGCCTTACCGGAAGCGGTCAGCGTGCAGGCGTCTCCGTTGAGCGTGGCGCGCTTCGGTGGCGAAACATCACCCGTATGGCTCGCCAGATAGCCCAGCGAGACACTCTTCCCCGGCTCGATCACCGCGTTGTGCGGGGCGTTGGCCGCCGTGATCATGTCGCTGCCCTGGAAGAGGTCGGTGTTCCAGTCGGAGATCACGGTCTGCCCCATCGCCAGGGGGAACTTCAGCGTCCAGCCGTCGATCGGCGTGCTGCCCGTGTTGGTGAGCGTCAGATCCGCGGTCAGGCCGCCGCCCCAGGTGGTCGAGGCGATGTCCAGCGCGCAGGTCGGCCGCTGCCGCTCGAAGGCGACCTTGTGCAGCCCGCCCGGCAGGTCGTTGACCACGTAGAACTCGCCGTCGACCGTCTCGCCGACATCGGTGATCTGGGTCGGGAACCGGCCGATCTCGGCCTGCCGGTAGCCGCCCCGGCCGTCCGCACGCAGCGCCCAGACCGCCGACGAGCAGTAGTCGGTGCCGATGTACGTGCCGCCCAGCAGGTCGGCGTACCGCTCGCCGCGGTAGACCCGGCCGCCGACCACGGCACAGCCGCCGGTCTGCGGGGAGTAGGTGAACACGGGGTCGGTGTAGTCGGCGTCCCCGGCGCACTGGGCCTCGTCGAAGACCTCGAAGCCCTCGCGGCAGGACCAGCCGAAGTTCGCGCCCGGCTGCTCCGAACGGGCGACGTGGTCGATCTCCTCCCAGCGGCCCTGGCCGACGTCGCCGAGCCACAGCGAGCCGTCCGCGGGGTCGAAGGAGAAGCGCCAGGGGTTGCGCAGCCCGTACGCCCAGATCTCCGGGCGGGCGCCCGCGGTGCCGGCGAAGGGGTTGTCCTGCGGCACGCAGTACGGCAGGTCGCCGCAGGTCCTGCTGACGTCGATGCGCAGCAGCTTGCCCAGCAGGGTGTCGAGGCGCTGGCCGCTGTCGAACGGGTCGCCGGCGCCACCGCCGTCGCCGATGGTCCAGTAGAGGTAGCCGTCGGGGCCGAAGGCGAGCGTGCCACCGTTGTGGTTGCTGTACTCGGCGTGCTCCTGGGCGAGCAGCACCTCGAGACCGCCGTCGTCGAGCCCGTAGCGGGCGAGGGTGATCGCCCCGTCGGGCAGCGCGCTGTAGACCACGTACAGGTCCTGCACCGCGGGGAACTCGGGGTCGGGGACGATGGCGAGCAGCCCGCGCTCGTTGCCGGACTCGTCGACGACGTCGGTGAGGTCGGCGACGGGCTCCGGGGCGAGGCCGGTGTCGGGGTGGTAGGCGCGGACGGTGCCGCGCTTCTCGGCGATGAACAGCCGGCCGCTGCCGTCGTCGGGCGCGGCGATGTCGATGGGGCGGCGGAGTCCGGAGGCCACCTGGGTGGTGGTCACCGCCAGCTCCTCCAGCGGGACGTCGGCGGCCGGACCCGATCCGGTGACGGTCGGTTCGGGAGCGGCGGCGGCCGTGAGCGGGGCGAACAGGGCGAGCACTAAGGCGAGGAACAGCGGTGCCGTCGAGCGACGTCTGAGCATGTGGACTCCTGGGATACGAACGGGAGTTGCATGACGGCGCACCTTCCCGGAAGGTATCCGCTGCGCCCCGGCCGCACCAGACCGCAGCCATCCCGTCCGCCCCGCCTGCCCCGCCCGCTCCCGCGGCCCCACCGCGCCCCCGGACGCGCCGAGGCGCCCGCCTCAACGGTCGGGGAGAGGCAGGCGCCGCGGGTCTTGCTGTTCCGTACCTCGTTGTACGGGACATCCCAAGGACATCTCTGTGGTGCGGCCGGGCGTCAGACCACCAGCGCCCGGTCCGTCGGCCGGATCGGCGCCGGCAGGTCGCTGGCGCCCGTCAGCATACGGTCCACGCCGCGCGCCGCGGAACGCCCCTCGGCGATCGCCCAGACGATCAGCGACTGGCCGCGCCCGGCGTCGCCGGCGACGAAGACGCCGGGGACGCTGGTGGCGTAGTCCGCGTCGCGGGCGACGTTGCCGCGCGCGTCCAGCTCCAGGCCCAACTGCTCGACCAGACCGTTCTCCCGGTCCACGCCGGTGAAGCCCATCGCGAGGGTGACCAGCTCGGCCGGGATCTTCTCCTCGGTGCCCGGCACCGGCTTGAACCCGCCGTCCTCGAACCGCACCTCGACCAGGTGCAGGAAGGCCACGTTGCCGTCCTCGTCGCCCTCGAAGTGGGTGGTCGAGACCGCGTAGACGCGCTCGCAGCCCTCCTCGTGGGCGGAGGTGACCTTGTACGTCATCGGGTAGACCGGCCACGGCTGGCCCTCGGGGCGCTCGTCCGAAGGACGCGGCATGATCTCCAGTTGGGTCACGGACGCCGCGCCCTGCCGGCGCGCGGTGCCGACGCAGTCGGCGCCGGTGTCGCCGCCGCCGATGACCACGACGTGCTTGCCCTCGGCGGTAAGCGGCGGGGTGACGTAGTCGCCTTCCTGGACCTTGTTGGCCAGCGGCAGGTACTCCATCGCCTGGTGGATGCCGGCCAGTTCGCGGCCCGGCACCGGCAGGTCGCGGGCGGTGGTGGCGCCGGCGGCGACGACCACCGCGTCGTAGCGCTTGCGCAGCTTGGCGGCGTCGATGTCGCGGCCGATCTCCACGCCCGTACGGAACTTGGTGCCCTCCGCCCGCATCTGCTCGACGCGCAGGTTGATGTGCCGCTTCTCCATCTTGAACTCGGGGATGCCGTACCGCAGCAGCCCGCCGATCCGGTCCGCGCGCTCGTACACCGCGACCGTGTGCCCGGCCCGGGTCAACTGCTGCGCGGCGGCCAGCCCCGCGGGGCCCGAGCCGATGACGGCGACCGTCTTGCCCGACAGCCGCTCCGGCGGCTGCGGCGTGACGACGCCGGCCTCCCACGCCTTGTCGATGATGGTGACCTCGACGTTCTTGATGGTCACCGCCGGCTGGTTGATGCCCAGCACGCAGGCCGTCTCGCACGGCGCCGGGCACAGCCGCCCGGTGAACTCCGGGAAGTTGTTGGTCGCGTGCAGCCGCTCGCTGGCGGCGGTCCAGTCCTCGCGGTAGGCGAAGTCGTTCCACTCGGGGATCAGGTTGCCCAGCGGACAGCCGTTGTGGCAGAAGGGGATGCCGCAGTCCATGCAGCGGCCCGCCTGCTTGCTGATGACGGGCAGCAGCGAGCCCGGGACGTAGACCTCGTTCCAGTCCTTGACCCGCTCGGCGACGGGCCGGGTCTCGGCGACCTCGCGGCCGGTGGTCAGGAAGCCCTTGGGGTCAGCCATGGAGCGCAGCCTCCATCATCTTCTCGTGCGTCTGGGCCTCGGTGAGGCCGGCCCGCTCAGCGGCGTCCTTGGCGGTGAGCACTGCCTTGTACGTGGACGGGTAGACCTTGCTGAACCGGGCGACGCCCGCGTCGGGGGCGTCCCACTCGGCGAGCAGCTTCCCGGCGACGGTCGAGCCGGTCTCCTCGTGATGGCGGCGCACCACGTCGTGCAGCCACTCCCGGTCGGCGTCGTCCAGCTTCTCGACGGCGGCGAGGTTGCCCTCGTTGACGTTGTCCGGATCGAGGTCGATGACGTACGCGACGCCGCCGGACATGCCGGCCGCGAAGTTGCGCCCGGTCTCGCCCAGCACGACCGCCTGGCCGCCGGTCATGTACTCGCAGCCGTGGTCGCCGACGCCCTCGGCGACGACGAGCGCGCCGGAGTTGCGGACGCAGAACCGCTCGCCGACCTTGCCGCGCAGGAACATCTCGCCGCCGGTGGCGCCGTACGCGAGGGTGTTGCCCGCGATGACGCTGTACTCGGCGAGGTGCTCCGCGGCGAGGTCCGGGCGGACCACGAGCCGGCCGCCGGACAGGCCCTTGCCGACGTAGTCGTTGGCGTCGCCCTCCAGCCGCAGCGTGACGCCGCGGGGCACGAAGGCGCCGAAGGACTGGCCGGCGGAGCCGGTGAAGGTGATGTCGATCGCGCCGTCGGGGAGTCCTTCACCGCCGAACTTCTTCGTCACCTCGTGGCCGAGCATGGTGCCGACCGTGCGGTTGATGTTGCGGATCGCCACCCGGGCCCGTACGGGCTGGGCCTCGGCGGCGGACGGCGCGGCCAGCGCGTCGGCGGCGAGCTTGATCAGCTCGTTGTCGAGCGCCTTCTCCAGGCCGTGGTCCTGGCCGGTGACCTGGTAGCGCGCGGCGCCCGCCGGCAGCTCCGGCACGTACAGCAGCGGCGCGAGGTCCAGGCCCTGCGCCTTCCAGTGGTCGACGGCGCGGGTGATGTCGAGCATCTCGGCGTGGCCGACGGCCTCGTCCAGGCTGCGGAAGCCCAGCTCGGCCAGGAGCTCGCGGACCTCCTCGGCGATGAACTCGAAGAAGTTGACGACGTGTTCCGCCTGGCCGGAGTAGCGCTCGCGGAGCACCGGGTTCTGGGTGGCGATGCCGACCGGGCAGGTGTCCAGGTGGCACACGCGCATCATCACGCAGCCGGAGACCACCAGCGGCGCGGTCGCGAAGCCGAACTCCTCGGCGCCGAGGAGCGCGGCGACGACCACGTCGCGGCCGGTCTTGAGCTGGCCGTCGGTCTGCACCACGATCCGGTCGCGCAGCCCGTTGAGCAGCAGCGTCTGCTGCGTCTCGGCGAGGCCCAGCTCCCAGGGGCCGCCGGCGTGCTTGAGCGACGTCAGCGGGGAGGCGCCGGTGCCGCCGTCGTGGCCGGAGATCAGCACCACGTCGGCGTGCGCCTTGGACACCCCGGCCGCGACCGTGCCGACGCCGACCTCGCTGACCAGCTTCACGTGGATGCGGGCCCGCGGGTTGGCGTTCTTCAGGTCGTGGATGAGCTGCGCCAGGTCCTCGATCGAGTAGATGTCGTGGTGCGGCGGCGGCGAGATGAGGCCGACGCCGGGGGTGGAGTGCCGGGTCCTGGCCACCCACGGGTACACCTTGTGGCCGGGCAACTGGCCGCCCTCGCCGGGCTTGGCGCCCTGCGCCATCTTGATCTGGATGTCGTCCGCGTTGACCAGGTACTCGCTGGTGACGCCGAAGCGGCCGGAGGCCACCTGCTTGATCGCCGAGCGCCGCCGCGGGTCGTACAGCCGGTCGGCGTCCTCGCCGCCCTCGCCGGTGTTGGACTTGCCGCCGAGCTGGTTCATCGCGATCGCCAGCGTCTCGTGCGCCTCCCGCGAGATGGAGCCGTACGACATCGCGCCGGTGGAGAACCGCTTGACGATCTCGGCGACGGGCTCGACCTCGTCGAGCGGCACGGACGGGCGGTCCGACGCCAGCCGGAAGAGCCCGCGCAGCGTCATCAGCCGCTCGGACTGCTCGTCCACGCGCTGCGTGTACTGCTTGAAGATGTCGTAGCGGCGGGTGCGGGTCGAGTGCTGCAGCCGGAAGACCGTGTCCGGGTCGAACAGGTGCGGCTCGCCCTCGCGGCGCCACTGGTACTCGCCGCCGATCTCCAGGTTCCGGTGCGCCGGGGCGATGCCCGAGGCCGGGTACGCCTTGGCGTGCCGGGCGGCGACCTCCCGGGCGACGACGTCGAGTCCCGCGCCGCCGATCTTGGACGTGGTGCCGTGGAAGTAGGTGTCCACGAACTCCTGGTCCAGGCCGATGGCCTCGAAGACCTGCGCACCGCGGTACGAGGCGACGGTGGAGATGCCCATCTTGGACATCACCTTCAGCACGCCCTTGCCCAGCGCCTTGATCAGGTTGCGGATGGCGGCCTGCGCGTCGCCGTCCGGGCCGCCCTCGATGAACGTGCCGGCGCGGACGAGGTCCTCGACGGACTCCATCGCCAGGTACGGGTTGACCGCGGCGGCGCCGTACCCGATGAGCAGCGCGACGTGGTGCACCTCGCGCACGTCGCCGGCCTCGACCAGCAGGCCGACCTGGGCACGCTGCTTGGTCCGGATCAGGTGGTGGTGGACGGCCGAGGTGAGCAGCAGCGACGGGATCGGGGCGTGCTCGGCGTCGGAGTGCCGGTCGGAGAGGACCAGCAGCCGGGCGCCGGAGTCGATCGCCGCGTCCACCTCGGTGCAGACCTCCGCGAGCCGGTCGGCGAGCGCCTGGCCGCCGCCCTGCACGCGGTAGAGCCCGGAGAGCGTCACGGACTTGAAGCCCGGCATGTCGCCGTCGGCGTTGACGTGGATGAGCTTGGCCAGCTCGTCGTTGTCGAGGACGGGGAAGGGGAGCGTGACCGTACGGCAGGACGCGGGCGTGGGCTTGAGCAGGTTGGCCTGCGGGCCCAGCGCCGAGTGCAGCGAGGTGACCAGCTCCTCGCGGATCGCGTCCAGCGGCGGGTTGGTGACCTGCGCGAAGAGCTGGGTGAAGTAGTCGAAGATCAGCCGCGGCCGGTCCGAGAGCCCGGCGAGCGGGGTGTCGGAGCCCATGGAGCCGATCGGCTCCGCGCCGGTGCGGGCCATCGGCGCGAGCAGGACGCGCAGTTCCTCCTCGGTGTAGCCGAAGGTCTGCTGGCGGCGGGTGACCGAGGCGTGGGTGTGCACGATGTGCTCGCGCTCGGGCAGCTCGGGCAGCGCGACGATGCCGGCGTCCAGCCAGTCCCCGTACGGGTGCTCGGCGGCCAGCTCCGCCTTGATCTCGTCGTCCTCGACGATGCGGTGCTGCGCGGTGTCGACCAGGAACATCCGGCCGGGCTGCAGCCGGCCCTTGCGCACGACGCGGTCCGGGTCGAAGTCGAGCACGCCGACCTCGGAGGCCAGCACGACCAGGCCGTCGTCGGTGACCCAGTAGCGGCCGGGGCGCAGGCCGTTGCGGTCCAGGACGGCGCCGACGAGGGTGCCGTCGGTGAAGCTGACGCCGGCCGGGCCGTCCCAGGGCTCCATGACGGTGGAGTGGTACTGGTAGAACGCCCGCCGGGCCGGGTCCATGGACTCGTGGTTCTCCCACGCCTCCGGGATCATCATCAGCATGGCGTGCGGCAGCGACCGGCCGCCGAGGTGCAGCAGCTCCAGCACCTCGTCGAAGGAGGCGGTGTCGGAGGCGTCGGGGGTGCAGATGGGGAAGACCCGCTCCAGGTCGTGCTCCCCGAACAGCTCCGAGTAGAGCTGGGATTCGCGCGCGCGCATCCAGTTGCGGTTGCCCTTGACCGTGTTGATCTCGCCGTTGTGCGCGATGTAGCGGTACGGGTGGGCCAGCGGCCAGCTCGGGAAGGTGTTGGTGGAGAACCGGGAGTGCACGACGCCGATGGCGGTGGTCAGCCGGCGGTCCGACAGGTCCGGGAAGAACGGTTCGAGCTGCCCGGTGGTCAGCATGCCCTTGTAGACCAGGGTCCGCGAGGACAGCGAGGGGAAGTACACGTCGGTCTCGCGCTCGGCGCGCTTGCGCAGCACGAACGCGGACCGGTCCAGCTCGATGCCGCTCTTGCGGGCCGCCGGGTCGGCGCTCTCGACGAAGAGCTGGGCGAACGACGGCATGGTCGCGCGGGCGCCGGCGCCGAGCAGCCCGGGCGCGACGGGCACCTCGCGCCAGCCGAGGACCCGCAGGCCCTCCTCGGCGGCGATGGCCCCGACCCGCTCCCGTACGGCGGCGGCCTCGTCCTCGGCCACGGGCAGGAAGGCCATGCCGACGGCGTACGAACCGGCGGCCGGCAGCGGGAAGCCGGCGGTGGCGCGCAGGAAGGCGTCCGGGACCTGCAGCAGGATGCCGGCGCCGTCGCCGGTGTCGGGGTCGGAGCCGGTGGCACCGCGGTGTTCCAGGTTGCGCAGCACCGTCAGCGCCTGCTGGACGAGTGCGTGGCTGGCCTCCCCGCTCAGCGTGGCGACGAAGCCGACCCCGCAGGCGTCGTGCTCGTACCGGGGGTCGTACAGCCCCTGCGCTGCAGGGCGGGCCGCCTGGGATGCGTGCCGCATCGGCTCTCCCGTCGTCGTCGTGGCAGTGATGCGTGCCGAGGGACGACGTTGGCCCTGGCCGAAATTTCGTGCAGGTTACATGATGACCTGCAGCTCAGGAAGCGGATACCGCGTATCAGCATCCGGACACTCCGGGTCGGGGAGTGCGCCCCGCCGCGCGGGGGATCTGCACGGTTCGTGCAGGACGAAGCGCGGGCGGCACTGCCCGCGGTTCCCCTCACATGCCCGCGTGGGTCCGGTTCGAAACGCGGGGGAAATAGATCAGGCGTGCGGGCGGATCGCTTTCGAGGATACGGGATCCGGCCGGGCCCGCGGCCCGGCGCCAGGGCCCGTCTTCGCGCCCGCGTCGTGCGCCCGCAGGCCGGGGGCTAGCCCCCGACCGTGGCCCCGAAGAGGGCGCCCAGGCCGTACGTGACGGCCGCCGCGGACCCGCCGAGGAGCAGTTGCCGCAGCCCGCTGTACCACCAGGTGCGGGCGGTGATCCGCGCCACCGCCGAGCCGCAGGCGAAGAGCCCGACCAGCGCGAGCACCACCGCGGGCCACAGAGCCGTGGCGCCCAGCAGATACGGCAGCACCGGGAGCAGCGCACCGACGGCGAAGGAGCCGAACGACGACAGCGCCGCCACCAGCGGCGACGGCAGGCCGCCCGGGTCGACGCCCAGCTCCTCGCGGGCGTGGATCTCCAGCGCCTGCTCCGGGTCGCGCATGAGCTGCCTGGACACCTCGGCGGCCAGCTCCGGGTCCACCCCGCGGGACTCGTACAGGTCGCTCAGCTCGCGCAGCTCGTCCTCCGGGTGCCGGCTCAGCTCGCGCCGCTCCACGTCCAGCTCGGCGAGGACCAGCTCCCGCTGGGAGGCGACGGAGGTGTACTCCCCCGCGGCCATCGAGAACGCCCCGGCCGCCAGCCCCGCGAGGCCGGTGAGCACGATCGTCGAGGACGAGACCGAGCCGCCTGCAACGCCGGTGATCAGCGCGAGGTTGGACACCAGCCCGTCCATCGCGCCGAAGACGGCGGGCCGCAGCCAGCCGCCGGTGACGTCACGGTGGGTATGGCCGTGGCGCTCGGCCGGCCCGCCCGCCTGGAGCCCCGCGGACATGGATCGCGCTCCCCTCGTCGATCTTCAGTTCGACGATACGCGGGGTCCCGGCGGCCCGCCAGCAAGGCAGGCCGTACTCACCTGGGGCGACGCGGCCGGCCGGGCCGAGGCCCGCGGGTGCCCGGGGCCGGTGTGTCCGGGGGCGGCGGGGTGGCCGGGGCGCGTTAGCTTCGGGGTGGCCCAGCGTCTTCCGTACCGCAGCGAGGTGTCCGCGTGCCGCCGCTCCCCGTCTTCACCCGCCTCCTGCGCCGGCTGCTGGGAAGCGAGCGCTGGCAGCGGCTCCACGTCCGGGCGGCCGGGTGGGCGGTGGTCGTGGTCGTCGTCGTGATGCTGGCCGGCTCCTGGCTGATCGTGCCGGTCGAGCGGTCGGCGCCGCGCGCGAACATCACCTCCTTTCCGCTGGCGCTGTGGTGGTCCGTGGAGACGGCCTCCACCGTCGGCTACGGCGATCTGTACCCCGTCACCTTCGGCGGCCGGGTGATCGCCACGGTGCTGCTGTTCGTGGGGATCGCGCTGTTCAGCGTGGTCACGGCGGCCGTGGCCACCTGGTTCGTCGGCGACGCCGCGCGCCGCGCGAAGCGGCTGACGGGGGATGTGGAGAGCGCGGAGCGCGCGGCGAGGTCCGAGGTCGCGGACGAACTGCGCGCGCTGCACGCGCACTTCGAGCGCCTGGAGCGGACCGTGACCGCCGCGAAGGGCGAGGGGCGGCCGGGCGGCGGGGGCGCGAGCGGCTGAGGTGTGAGTGGCGCTGCGGCCGCGGGGTTGCTTCGGATGCGCGGGGGGACTCCCCCGGCGGAGGTGCCCTTACCGGCCGTGCCGGCGGGGTTCGGTCGCCGGACTCGCCGGACAGACTCTAGGGGACGATCCGGCCGGGCAACCGGGCCGGACACGGGCGGGGCCGTCGCCGCGGGTGCGGTGACGGCCCTGCCGTGCGTGCGGTGTGCCGGGCGGCTACGTGTGCCGGCCGCGCTCCCCCGCGGGGGCGTCCCCCGCGGTCTTGGCCTCGGCCGCGCCGGCGGTCGCGGGCTCCTGCTCCTGGTCGTCGGCGGCCCCGGAAGCGTCGCCGGGCTCGTCCTGGCCGTCGGTCTTGCCGGGCTCGCCGTCCTTCGCGTCGGCCCCGGCCTTCCCGGCGGCACCGGGCTCGTCCAGCGCGGCGGGCTCCACGACCTCCTCGCGGCCCGGCCGCTTCTTCGCCGACACCACGATGTAGAGCACCGCGGCGGCGAAGACCAGGATCGACGTCCAGACGTTGAGCCGCAGCCCGAGGACGTCGTGCGCCTCGTCCACGCGCAGGTACTCGATCCAGCCACGGCCCGCCGTGTACGCCGCGACGTAGAGCGCGAAGGCCCGGCCGTGGCCGAGGCGGAAGCGCCGGTCGGCCCAGATCACCAGCAGCGCGACGCCGATGCACCACAGCGACTCGTACAGGAAGGTGGGGTGGAAGGTCTCGGCGGTGCCGGTGACGGAGTGCTCGGCGTCGATCTCGACGGCCCAGGGCACGTCGGTCTGCTTGCCGTACAGCTCCTGGTTGAACCAGTTGCCCCAGCGGCCCAGGGCCTGGGCGAGCGCGATACCGGGCGCGACGGCGTCGGCGTAGGCCGGGATCGGGATGCCGCGGCGGCGGCAGCCGATCCAGGCGCCGAGCGCGCCCATCGCGATGGCGCCCCAGATGCCGAGGCCGCCCTCCCAGATCTCGAACGCCTTGACCCAGTCGCCGCCCTCGCCGAAATACGGCTCGTACGTGGTGACGACGTGGTAGAGCCGGCCGCCGACGAGGCCGAAGGGCACGGCCCAGATGGCGATGTCCGCGACGGTCCCCGCCCGGCCGCCGCGCTCGATCCAGCGGCGTCCGCCGAGCCAGATGGCTGCGAAGATGCCGAGCAGGATGGCGAGGGCGTAACCGCGCAGCGGGAGCGGTCCGAGGTGCCAGACGCCGTCGGAAGGGCTGGGGATGTATGCGAGATCCATAGCAGCACCGACGGTACAGGGCCGCGGCGCGGCGCGGGGAGCCCGCGGGGACAACGGCTCCGTAACTCTCCGCGATATCGCCGCCGCGCACCGGTGGCTCAGCCCTTGCCGGCGTCCTCGACGAGCTGCTTGAAGCTCTCCGGCGTGAGGTTCGAGCCAGGCCCGAGGATGTTCTTGCCCTCCAGCAGGACGGTGGGGGTCGAGTTGTGGCCGGACTTGCCGAACGCCTCGTCGGAGGCGCCGACCCAGCCGTCGAACCTGCCGTCGTCGACGCAGGAGTCGAAGCGCTTGCCGCGCAGCCCGTCCACCTTGCCCGCGAGGTCCTTCAGGTGCCCCTTGTCGGCGAAGGCGTCGTCGTTCTCCGGCGGCTGGTTGCGGAAGAGCACGTCGTGGTACGGGACGAACTTGCCGGCGTCCTGGGCGCAGGCGGCGGCGTTGGCGGCGTTCAGCGAGCCGGTGCCGCCGAAGTTGCCGTCGATGAGCCTGACCAGCCGGTACTCGGTGCGCAGCTTCCCGGCGTCCTCCAGGTCGTTGATCGTCTTGCTGAAGCGGCTCTCGAACTGGCCGCAGGCCGGGCAGCGGAAGTCCTCGTACACCGTGAGGTCGGCCGGGGCGTCCGCCTTGCCCGCGGGCAGCGCGAGGCGGTCCTTGCCGACGGCGCCCTTCGGGAACGCGACGGGCTTGTCGTTGGTGTCACTGCCGCTGTTCTGGCCGATGAGGACGCCGACCACCGTGACCACGGCGAGCACCCCGACCACCGCGGCGAGCACGGTCAGCATCCGCCGACGCTTGTCCTTGGACCTCTGCCGCTCGCGCTCGGCCTGCATCCGGTCCCGGGCGGTGCGCTTCCCCTGAGGGTTGTTCTCGCTCACGCCCGGCTATAACGAGGGACCCGCCCCCCGGTGACGGATCAGAACACGCGCCCGTACTGCAGGTAAGCGGCGGCGGCGGAGAGCACCAGCACGACCGAGACGAGGACGAGGCAGACCGTGAGGGCGCGCGGCACCGGCGCGTGGGGCATCCGCGGACGGGGCCGGGGCACCCGGCGCTGCCTGGGGGCCGCTTCGCGCCGGGACTCCTCGGCGGCGAGGCGCTCGGTGACCTCGTACCACCGCGCGGAGCGCTCCTTCGGGGCGGTGGCCTCTATCTGGCCCAGGGAGTCCCTCTGGAACCGCTCCCATATGTCCTCGGGCAGACGCGGTTCGTCGTCGGCGCCGGGCTGTTTGCCGGCCATCGGGCCCTCCCCTGTGCGGCACGGATTGCTACCTCAAGTTTCGCACGTCCGTACCCACCGCGGAGGGCCCTGTGGATATCCGCAGAGGCCCTCAGCCCCGGCGGCGTACCCCCTCGGCCAGCTCGCCGGCCAGCGCCCGCACGGCCGCGAGGCCCGCCTCGTGGTCGTCCCCGGCGGCCAGCAGCCGCTTGACGAACGCCGAGCCGACGATCACGCCGTCGGCGAACGCGGCGACCTCTGCCGCCTGGTCCGCCGTCGAGACGCCGAGGCCGACGCAGACCGGCAGGCCGCCGTCCCGTACCGCCTCGGTGCCGCGGGTGCGCCGGACCAGGTCCTGGGCCTCACGGCCCACGGACTGACGGGTGCCGGTGACGCCCATCAGCGACGCGGCGTAGACGAAGCCGCTGCCGGCCGCCGTGATGGCCGACAGCCGCTGCTCGCGGCTGCTGGGGGCGACCACGAAGACCGTGGCCAGGCCGTGCTTGTCGGCCGCCTGCCGCCACGGGCCCGACTCCTCGACGGGCAGGTCGGGCAGGATGCAGCCCGCGCCGCCCGCCGCGGCCAGGTCCTCGGCGAAGCGCTCGGGGCCGTAGCGGTCGACCGGGTTCCAGTACGTCATGCAGAGCACCGGGGCGTCCGTCGCGGACTGCACCTCGGCGACCGTGCGGATCACGTCCTTGATGCGCAGCCCGCCGCGGAGCGCGATGTCGTCGGCGGTCTGGATCACCGGGCCGTCCAGCACCGGGTCGCTGTGCGGCAGGCCGACCTCGACGGCGTCGCAGCCGCCTTCGAGCATGGCGGTCATGGCCCGTACGCCCGTGTCCACGTCGGGGAAGCCGGCGGGCAGATACCCGATGAGGGCCGCCCGGTCCTCCGCCTTCGCGGCGGCGAGTACGGCGTCGAGCCGCGCGATGTTGCCCGTCACCGGTCCGTCTCCTCGGCGTCGTAGAGCCCGAAGTAGCGGGCGGCGGTGTCCATGTCCTTGTCGCCCCGTCCGGAGAGGTTGACGACGATGAGGCCGTCGGGGCCCAGCTCGCGGCCCACCTCCAGCGCACCGGCGAGCGCGTGGGCGCTCTCGATGGCCGGGATGATGCCCTCGCTGCGCGACAGCAGCCGCAGCGCCTGCATCGCCTCGTCGTCGGTCACGGCCCGGTACTCGGCGCGGCCGGCGTCCTTGAGGTAGGCGTGCTCGGGGCCGACGCCCGGGTAGTCCAGGCCGGCGGAGATCGAGTACGGCTCGGTGATCTGGCCGTCCTCGTCCTGCAGCACGTACGACCGGGAGCCGTGCAGGATCCCGGGGTCGCCGAGGCTGAGGGTCGCGGCGTGCTCTCCGCTGGTCAGGCCGTGCCCGGCGGGCTCGCAGCCGATCAGGCGCACGGCGGGGTGGGGCAGGAAGGCGTGGAAGAGGCCGATGGCGTTGGAGCCGCCGCCGACGCAGGCGACGGCCGCGTCGGGCATCCGGCCCGTGCGGTCGAGCAACTGCTGCCTGGCCTCGATGCCGATGACCCGGTGGAAGTCCCGGACCAGCGCGGGGAAGGGGTGCGGTCCCGCGACCGTGCCGAAGAGGTAGTGGGTGTGCTCGACGTTGGCGACCCAGTCGCGGAACGCCTCGTTGATGGCGTCCTTCAGGGTGCGGCTGCCGGACTTCACCGGCACGACCTCGGCGCCGAGGATCCGCATGCGGGCGACGTTGAGCGCCTGCCGCTCGGTGTCGATCTCCCCCATGTAGACGGTGCACTCCAGGCCGAGGAGGGCGCAGGCGGTAGCGGTGGCCACGCCGTGCTGGCCCGCGCCGGTCTCGGCGATGACGCGGGTCTTGCCCATGCGGCGGGTGAGCAGGGCCTGGCCCAGCACGTTGTTGATCTTGTGCGAGCCGGTGTGGTTGAGGTCCTCGCGCTTGAGGAAGACCCGGGCGCCGCCGGCCTCCGCGGCGAAGCGCGGCACCTCGGTGAGCGGGCTGGGCCGGCCGGTGTAGTTGACCAGCAGGTCGTTCAGCTCGGCGACGAACGACTCGTCGCCCTTGGCCTTCTCGTACGCGACGGCGACCTCGTCGACGGCGGCGCGCAGCGCCTCGGGGATGAACTTGCCGCCGTACGCGCCGAAATAGCCTTCGGCGGTCGGCACCTGACGCTCCGGGTCAGGGATGAAGAATTCTGCGGGCATGGCTGATCCTCGGTCGGAACGGATGGCGGACGGCGTGGGGACACGCCGCGTGCCATCGCATGCCGTTGATCTGGCCGGGCTCGGCCCCGATGTGGTACCTCACCCGCCGCCCGCGCACGCGCCGCGCGGGCGCCCGGCAGCCGCGCGGCCGGCACCCGGGGGCGAGGACGCCTCCCGCCTGGCGGACGGAGGCGAGTGCGGCGCGGCGGCCGGCCGCCGCGCCCCGCGGCGGGTGTGGGCGGTCCGCGTGCGTGGCCACCGGGGCGTCAGCCCCGCCCGTGGCGAAGCGCGGGGTGGGCGCCGGCGGCGACGAGGTCGGCGACGGCGGCGCGCGGGTCCTTGCCGGTGACCAGGGACTCGCCGACGAGCACGGCGTCGGCGCCGTCGTTCGCGTACGCGATGAGGTCGTGCGGGCCGCGCACGCCGGACTCGGCGATCTTGACGATGTGGTCGGGGATCTCGGGGGCCACCCGGCCGAAGTTGCCGCGGTCCACCTCGAGCGTCTTGAGGTTCCGCGCGTTCACGCCGATGATCTTCGCCCCGGCGGCCACGGCCCGCTCGGTCTCCTCCTCGTCGTGCACCTCGACCAGCGGCGTGAGCCCGATGGACTCGGCCCGCTCCACCAGCGAGACCAGCGCCTCCTGGTCCAGCGCGGCGACGATCAGCAGCACCAGGTCGGCGCCGTACGCCCGCGCCTCCCAGAGCTGGTACGACGTGACCACGAAGTCCTTGCGCAGCACCGGCAGGTCCACCTTGGCGCGCACGGCCTCCAGGTCCGCGAGCGAGCCGCCGAAGCGGCGCTGCTCGGTCAGGACGCTGATGACGGCGGCGCCGCCCGCCTCGTAGTCCGCGGCGAGCGCGGCCGGGTCGGCGATGGCCGCGAGCGCGCCCTTGGACGGGCTGGAGCGCTTGACCTCGCAGACGACGGTGACGCTGTCGCCGCGCAGCGCGGCGACGCCGTCGCGCGCCTGGGGGGCCCTGGCGGCGCGCTCCTTGAGCTCGTCGAGGCCGACCCGGGCCTGCCGCTCGGCGAGGTCCTCGCGCACGCCGTCAATGATCTCGTCGAGCACACTCACGCGAGCGGACCCCTTTCTGCTGGCGCCGGTGCCGGCCGGCGCCTGGCGCCGGCCGCCGGCGGGCGGCTGTTCGGGTACCTCTGATGGTATCCGGCACCGGGCGGAAGCCCCGAATCCGGACCTTCTCCGTCCCACCAGCCGGACACGCTGCCGCTACGGTCCAGGCATCGGCCCGAACGGTAGGTTCCGCAGCAGCGTAAACGCTGCGACCAGCACGAACAGCACCGACCCCGCGGGAAGTCGCGCCGGGATCCGGATCCGCCCGAGCGGGCGCGGGCGCGGGCGGGGGCGTACGGCGGCGAGCAGCCAGCCCAGCAGGGCGACGGCGAGGACGGCCGCGCCGGCGGCCGCGAGGGCGTTGGCGCCGAACGCCCCGGCGAGGTCGCCGTGGGCGAGCGCGTACGCGCAGCGCAGGCCGCCGCAGCCGGGGCAGGCCAGGCCCGTGTACGCGAGGACGGGGCAGGGCGGGTAGCGGCCGGGCTCGTTCGGGTCGGCGGCGCCGACCGCGGCGAGGCCGGCGGCGGCGCAGGCCAGCGCGGCGAGCGGGGGCGCGAGGCGCCGTAGCGGGGCGGTCGCGGCGGTACGGGCGGGCACACCCGGATTGTCCCGGTATGGAAAGGCGGCCGCATCCGGTGGTGCGGCGTACGGCAGGAAAAGGCGGCGCACTTACGGCGCCGCGCGCCCCGGCCCGGATTCCCCTGCCGGGGGCGGGGCGCGGACCGTACGGGCTACTCGCCGGCGGTGCGCACCGGCGGCAGCGGCTTCTTGCCCATGCCCATGCCGCGCATCACCGCACCGACCACGCCGCCGATGGGGATGATGACCAGGCTCAGCCAGAACGCCAGGGGCTGGTCCATCACCATCAGAGCGCCCGAAACGCAGAACCCGATGAAGATGATGACCACCGCGGTCCATGCGGCCGGCGTGTGTCCGTGGTCGTGGTTCTCCGCCATTACTGCACTCCTTGAAACGTACAACCGCTCATATCACCAGACGGGGCCATTGTCCCCGATCGGTCCCGGCCGCCGACGACGGGGGCCGGTCAGCCCTCGCGGGTGGGGTCCTCGCCGCGGTCGAGGGCCTTCCACAGCTCCTCGGGCCGCTCCGGGTCCACGGGCGCGGCCCGCCGGGGGCGGGCGGCGGCGCCGGCGCCGGGGCGCTCGTAGCGCCCGGACATCGCCGGCCAGCCGGGGCCGTAGCGCAGCGCGAGCAGCCCGGCGCACAGCAGCAGCACGCCGCCGGCCAGGCTCACCCAGGCCCAGGCGGTGTGGCTGACGGCGGCGACCGCGGCGTCGGTGAGGCCGGCCGCCTCGGCGGCCTGGTCGTCGAGCGCGGCGGTGTCGGAGGCGCCGAGGGCGGAGGCGGCGATCACGCCGATGCCGCAGAGCGTGAGCAGCGCGGCGACGACGGTACGGCCGGCGCGGCGGACGGCGAAGACGGCGACGAGGGCGGCGAGCCCGACGATCGCCAGCGCCGACGGCACACCGGTGACGTCCCGGCCGCCGGCGGTGACGTGAAGCACGGCGTCCGCGACGGGGGTGGCGGCCTCTCCCTCGGCCCAGGTGCGGCCGGCGGCGACGAGGACCACGGCGGCCCCGAGCGCGCCGGAGAGCAGGGCGGCGGCGAGCGGGGCGCGGGAGGCGGACTGATATGTCACCCCGTAAGTGTCTCGCACCCGTCGGGACCGGTTCCGGCAGGGGGGCGCAGGCGGCTGGGCACCCGCACCGGAGCCGCCGGGCGCGGGCGGTCGTGCGGACGCCGTCGCGTACGGTCCCGGCGCCGTCGTACGGCCCGTACCGCCGCCCCCGTACGCCCCGCTACCCCGCCGTCTCCCGGCCGGCCCGCGACAGGTGCCCCGCCGCCGCGACCGCCCGCAGCACCGCCGCCGCCTTGTTGCGGCACTCCGCGTCCTCCGCCGCCGGGTCGGAGTCCGCCACGATCCCGGCGCCCGCCTGCACGTACGCCGTGCCGTCGCGCAGCAGGGCAGTGCGGATCGCGATGGCGGTGTCCGCGTCCCCGGCGAAGTCCAGGTACCCGACGCAGCCGCCGTACAGCCCGCGCCGCGTGGGCTCCAGCTCCTCGATGATCTGCAGCGCCCGCGGCTTCGGCGCCCCCGACAGCGTCCCGGCGGGGAAGCAGGCGGTGAGCACGTCGAACGCGGTACGCCCCGGGGCGAGCCGGCCGGTGACCGTGGAGACGATGTGCATCACGTGGCTGTAGCGCTCGATCGACATGAAGTCCACGACCTCGACGCTGCCGGGCTCGCAGACCCGGCCGAGGTCGTTGCGCCCGAGGTCGACGAGCATCAGGTGCTCGGCGCGCTCCTTCTCGTCGGCGAGCAACTCCTCGGCCAGCGCCGCGTCCTGCTGCGGCGTCGCCCCGCGCGGGCGCGTACCCGCGATGGGGTGCAGCAGCGCGCGCCCGTCCTCGACCTTGACCAGCGCCTCGGGGCTGGAGCCGACGACGTCGAACGCGCCCGCGCCCGCACCGGTGTCGGGCAGCCGGATCAGATACATGTACGGGCTGGGGTTGGTGGCCCGCAGCACGCGGTAGACGTCGAGGGCGCTCGCGGCGCACGGCGTCTCGAACCGCTGCGAGGGCACGACCTGGAACGCCTCCCCCGCCCTGATCCGCTCCTTGATGTCGGCGACCGCCGCCCTGAACTCCGCGCCGCCCCACAGCTCCCCGTACTCCGGCAGCGCGGACGGCGGCAGCGGCACCGCGCTCGCGGCGGTGGGGCGGGCGAGGTCGGCGGTCATCGCGTCGAGCCGGGCGACCGCGTCCTCGTACGCCTCGTCGACGCCCGTGTCGAGGTCGTTGTGGTTGATCGCGTTGGCGATCAGCAGGACGCTGCCGTCCCAGTGGTCGAGGACGGCGAGGTCGGAGGTGAGCAGCATCGTCATCTCCGGCAGCCGCAGGTCGTCACGGGCGCTGTCGCCGATGCGCTCCAGCCGCCGCACCGCGTCGTACCCGAGGTAGCCGACCATGCCGCCGGTGAAGGGCGGCAGCACGTCCCGGCCGTCGGCGCCCTGGTGCAGGTCGCGCGGGGTGTGCAGGGCCTCGACGGTGGCGCGGAGCGCGGCCAGCGGGTCGCCCCCGGTGGGCAGGCCGACGGGCGGGGTGCCGAGCCAGTGCGCCCGGCCGTCGCGCTCGGTCAGGGTGGCGGCGCTGCGCACGCCGACGAACGAGTACCGCGACCACGTGCGGCCGTTCTCCGCGGACTCCAGCAGGAACGTGCCGGGGCGCTCACCGGCGAGCTTCCGGTACAGCCCCACGGGGGTGTCGCCGTCGGCGAGCAGCCGGCGCACGACGGGGATGACGCGGCGGTCCTTGGCCAGCGTGCGGAAGGTCTCCCGGTCCGGAGTGGTCACTCGGCGCCGCCCACGGTCAGCTCGCGTCCGTCGAAGCAGGTGCGGCTGCCGGTGTGGCAGGCGGGGCCGACCTGGTCGACGCGGACGAGCACGGTGTCGGCGTCGCAGTCGAGCGCGACCGACTTCACGTGCTGCACGTGCCCGGACGTCTCGCCCTTGACCCAGTACTCCTTTCGGCTGCGGCTGTAGTACGTGCCGCGGCCGGTGGTCAGCGTGCGGTGCAGCGCCTCGTCGTCCATCCACGCCAGCATGAGCACTTCGCCGCTGTCGTACTGCTGCACGACGGCGGGCAGCATGCCGTCGGCGTTCCGCTTCAGGCGCGCCGCGACGGCGGGATCGAGGTCGGAGGGCCCCGCGGGCCGGTTGCCGGTCATGGGGCCATTGTGCCAACAGAGACGGACACACCACGGTGCCGGAGGGCGCGACGCGCGCGGCCGGGGATGGCCGCTTCCCGTACATCGGAACGTGTCGATAGGGCATGCTTCGCCCATGACCAACCCACCTCCGGATACGCCCGCAAGACCCCGCGGGCCGAAGACCGCCGTCACCGCAGCGGTGGCCGCGGCCCTGCTCGTCGCCGTGGCGGTCGCCGCCTTCCTCGCGCTGCGCGGCGGGGACGACGGCGGGACGCAGGCGGGCGGCCCGCGGCCGCAGGGCAGCGCGGAGCGGCCGGCGGGTCAGGACAGCCTCGGCGGGCCGGAGACGAAGAGCGCGAGCGCGGGTTCCGCGGCGGGCACCGCGGACGCGCGGGGGGAGCTGGAGCCGACCGAATCGCACATCCCGTACGTGGTGCTGCGGACCGGCGAGTGCTTCGACCACCCGTCGCTGGACACGGGCGTCGAGTCGGTCGAGACCCGCCCGTGCACGGGACCGCACGACGGCGAGGTCATCGGCAACCGCACGCTCAGCGGCGACTTCCCGGACGGCGACGCGCTGGACGACCAGGCGCTGGGGCTGTGCCAGCGGGCCGCGGAGGAGAAGCTGGAGACGATGCCGGCGGACGGGCGGCACTACTTCTACTACGCGATGTACCCGACGATGACGACGTACGAGTACCAGAGCCAGGACGAGATCTCCTGCGCGCTGACCCTCAGCACCGAGCCCGACGGCCCGAAGCTGACCCAGCCGCTGCCCTGACCCCGCCCGCGCCGCGCGGGCGCCGACTCCCGGCGCGGCATTGCGTGCCCCGCCGTCGCCGGCGGTCGTAGGGTGGCGGCATGACGACCCATGCGAAGCGGGAGCGGCTCCTCCTCGCCGATCTGCTGGAGGGCGCCGGTCCCGACGCTCCGACGCTGTGCGAGGGCTGGACGGCGTACGACCTGGCCGCGCACGTGGTGGTGCGCGAGCGCCGGCAGGACGCGGCCGGCGGCATCCTCTTCAAGCCGCTGCAGAACCGGCTGGAGCGCGTGCAGGCGGAGTTCCGGCAGAAGCCGTACGAGGAGCTGGTGCAGCTCATCCGCAGCGGGCCGCCGCGGTTCTCGCCGTTCGCGCTCAAGCAGGTCGACGAGGCCGCGAACGTCGTGGAGTTCTACGTGCACGCCGAGGACGTCCGCCGCGCGCAGCCCGACTACGCGCCGCGCGAGCTGGACCCGGTCTTCTCCGACACGCTGTGGAACCGGCTGGAGCGCGGCGCGAAGATGATGGGCCGCAAGTCGCCCGTCGGGCTGGTGCTGCGCCGCCCCGACGGCCAGACGGCGGTGGCCCACCGGGGCGCGCCGGTGGTCACGGTGACCGGGGATCCCGCGGAGCTGCTGCTGTTCGTCACCGGGCGGCAGGAGGCGGCGAAGGTGGAACTGGAGGGCGACGAGGAGGCCGTGGCCAAGGCGCGGTCGGCGCCGCTCGGCATCTGACGCCGCACGGCGGCGGGTTGCGCCGGGCGCCCGCGCGATGCGCCGGATCCGCTACGGAGCCGGGGCGGGCGGCGGGTCCGGCAGCGGGCCGGTGGCGGAGGTGCGGCGCCGGCCCCGGGGACGGGGCAGTTCCGCCCGGCGTACGGCGGGCGCGGCGAGGCAGACGACGGCGCCCAGGCAACTGAACGCGCCGCAGGCGAGGAAGACCGGCGCGCTGCCCCAGGCGCCGATGGCCGCGCCGACGAGCGGGTAGCACAGCGGCGCGAGCCCCAGTCCCGTCAGGCTGGTGGCGGCGGTGACGCGGCCGAGGTAGGCGGGTGCGGCGGAGGTCTGGATCAGCGCGTACGCCAGCCCGCCGCAGACGCCGCCCGCGAGCCCGCCGAGTCCGCAGGCGGCGACCGCGAGCCCGTGGGAGGGCGCGAGGGCGACGCTGCCGAGGGCGGCGCCGGCGGCGACGAGCGTGGCGATGTGGACGAGGCCGGGGCGCGGCAGCCGGCCGGCGACGGCCAGGAGCAGCGCACCGGCCCCCGCGCCGAGGCCGAACGCGCCGACGAGCCAGCCGAGTCCGGCGGCACCCCAGCCGCGTTCCGCGGCGAGGAGGACGAGGCCGACGTTGAGCGGCCCGTTGAGGCCGAACTCGCTGAGCGCGCCGGAGAGGACGAGCGGGCCGATCAGCGGGTGTCTCCGGACGTACCGCAGCCCCTCGCGCAACTCCCGCCCGGCGCCCGCGGGTTGCGGCGCCCTTCCGGCTTCCGTGCCCGGCGCGCCGGGCGCGTCGGGAAGGGGGCGTACGCGCAGCGTCATCAGCAGCGGCACCGAGGCGGCGAACAGCAGCCCCGCGGCCGCGAACGCCGCCGCGGGCCCGCCCAGCACCAGTGCGTACCCGCCGACCGGCGCGGCCGCGGCGCCGCCGAGGCGCAGGGCCAGCGCCCGCAGCCCGGCGATCCGGCCCAGTTCCTCCGGCGGCGCGATCCGCGCCGGGAGGGCGCCGACCGCGGGCAGGAACAGCGCGTCGGCCACGCCGAACGCCAGCGCCACCGCGACCAGCAGCCACAGCCCGGGCGCGGCGATCCCCAGCGCCGCGGCGGCGCCCAGGATGAGGACGCAGCGCGCCGCGTCGGCGCCGATGACGACCCTGCGCGGCCCGAAGCGGTCGGCGACCACTCCCCCGCCGAGCAGCAGCACCGCGCGCGGCACCGAGCCGGCCGCCATCACCACCCCGGTCTCCGCCGGGCCCGCGACCCGTTGCGCGGCCCAGCCGAGGGCGAGGAAGAACACGCCGTCGCCGAGCACGGAGAGGGCGTACGCGACGAGCCACCGCGGGACTCCGGTGTCGCGGGACGCGGGCATGGGCGCGGGCCCCGGGCTCAGGGGCGGAAGGGGAAGCCGTAGAGGTGGAGGGCGACGGTCTCGCGCCCGGCGGCCCCCGTCTCCCCCGCGTCCCCCGCGTCCCCCGCCTCGGCCGCCTCGGCCGCCTCGGCCGCCTCGGCCGCCTCGGCCGCCTCGGCCCGCTCCCGCCATCTGCGGACGAACGCACCCATCTCCTCCGCCAGCTCCCGCAGTTCACCGGCCGTCAGCCGCACGGTGTACTCCGAGCTGAACGCCGCCCGCGTCCACTCCCGCCCCCACCCGGACTGCTGGTCCAGGTAGTTGAGGTACGTGCGGCTCCTGGTGGCCAGCAGCTCGCGGGTGACGCCCGTCAGCGCGGCCGTGCCCTCCGGGGTGTCGTCGAAGTCCGCGGACCTGAAGGTGAACGACCGCTCCGCCGAGACCCGCCACCAGCGCTCCCGCCCGTCCCTGCCCTGCTCCGCCGCTTCCTCGATGAAGCCGTGCTCGGCGAGCTTGCGCAGGTGGTAACTGACCAGCGACACCGCCTCGTCGGCCTGCTCCGCGAGGTGCGACGCGGTGGCGGTGCGGGCCGCCGTGAGCAGCCGGTACAGCTCGATGCGCAACGGGTGGGTGAACGCCTTCAGTTGCGCCAGCTCGGTGATCCGCTCAGGTTCTCGGCCCATGCGGGGACCGTAGATAGGAAAGAAGTATTGCGCAACACTTCTTTCGCAATCCCCGGTCCCTGCGGTCTACGCGGGCGCCTCCGCGTCGCCGTCGGCGCCGGACGCCGTGTCGATGCGGTATCCGACGCCGGGGACCGTCGCGATCAGCCAGGGCTCGCCGAGCCGCTTGCGGAGCGCCGAGACCGTGATCCTCACCGCGTTGGTGAACGGGTCGGCGTTGGCGTCCCAGGCCCGCTCCAGCAGCTCTTCCGCGCTGATCACGCCGCCCTCCGCGGCCACCAGGACGTCGAGCACGGCGAACTGCTTCCGGGTCAGCGCGACATACCTGCCGTCCCGGTAGACCTCGCGGCGGAACGGGTCGAGCCGCAGCCCGGCGATCTCCCGGACCGGCGGCCGGATGTGCGCGCGCCGGCGGTCGAGCGCGCGGAGCCGGAGCGCGAGCTCGCGGATGTCGAAGGGCTTGGTGAGGTAGTCGTCGGCGCCGAGCCCGAAGCCCGTGGCCTTGTCGTCCAGCCGGTCGGCCGCGGTCAGCATGAGGATCGGCATGCCGCTGCCGGAGTCGACGATCCGGCGGGCGATCTCGTCCCCGGAGGGCCCGGGGATGTCGCGGTCCAGGACGGCGATGTCGTACGAGTTCACGCCCAGCAGTTCCAGGGCGGTGTCCCCGTCCCCCGCGATGTCGCCCGCGATCGCCTCCAGGCGGAGGCCGTCGCGGATCGCCTCCGCCATGAAGGGCTCGTCCTCGACGATCAGCACACGCATGAGCAGATGGTACGAGCGCGCGCATATCGTCCGCGTATAGAAAACCGCATACGCGCCGGCAACGGCCCACCGCGTGCACTTGCGGAATGACTCGAACCCGGCGAGCGGCACGCGGCGGAACCCTGCGGATACGCACGCTTCTGGGCATCGGCCTGATCGCCCTCCTGGTGGCGATCGTCGCGCCGCTCGGCTACCGGTCGATGCAGACCCCGTCCGCCTCCGCCTCCTCGCCCTCCCCCGCCGCCCCGGCTTCCCCGGAGGCGCAGGAGCCGGCCGGGCCGGCGGAGTCACCGCAGCGCAAGCGGGTGGGGCCGGTCGGCGAGGACGACGGCGTCGTCCCCGAGGGCACGACGGTTTTCGACGACGGCATTCCGGCGGTGGCCGGACTCGACGCCGGTTTGCGGACCGCGCTGCGCAAGGCGGCGACGGATGCGGCGGCGTACGGAGTCGAGATCCGGGTCAACAGCGGCTGGCGCTCTCCGGCGTACCAGGACCGGCTCCTGCGCGACGCGATCGGGAAGTACGGGTCGGAGGAAGAAGCCGCCCGCTGGGTGGCCACCGCGGAAACCTCGCCGCACGTGTCCGGTGACGCGGTCGACCTCGGCGAATCCGACGCGACGATGTGGCTCTTCGAGCACGGCGCCGCCTACGGGCTGTGCCCGGTCTACCGGAACGAGCCCTGGCATTACGAGCTGCGCACCGAGGCGATCGGCGGCCGCTGCCCACCCATGTACGCCGACCCCACCCAGGACCCGAGGATGCAGAGTTGAGCGAGCGAGTTCTTACGATGAAGCAGCCGGACCAGGCAGACACCGCGGACACCCAGGAGACCCCGGCGGCCCAAGACACAGCGGACACAGCGGACACAGCGCCCACCCGCCGGCCCCGTACCCCGCCCCTCCGCCGTGCGGCCCGCGCCCTCCGCCGTCCCGCGCCCTGGCGGCGCGGCCCCGTGCTCGCGGCGCTGGCCCTGCTGCTCGGCCTGCTGATGGCGCTGCACGCGCGGATCCCGGCCGGCCTCATGAACCTCGGCAGCTTCACGGAGACCTTCCTGCCGTGGTTCGGCCTCTTCGTCCTCCCGCTGCTCGCCGGGGCGCTGTGGCGCCGTTCCGCGTCCGCGGTGGTCGCGCTGGTGCTGCCGGTCACGGTGTGGCTGAGCCTCTTCGGCGGGCTGCTCACCGACAAGTCCCGGCCGGGCAGCGACCTCACGGTCGCCGGCCACAACGTCGGCGCCGCCAACCCCGACCCGGCCGGCACCGCCCGCGATCTGGCCGCCTCCGGCGCCGACCTGCTGGCGCTCCAGGAGCTGACCGACACGGCGCGGCCGGTGTACGAGGAGGAGCTGGCGAAGACGTACCCGCACCACACCACGAGCGGCACCGTCGGCCTGTGGAGCAAGCTCCCGCTGTCGGACACCCGGCCCGTCGACATCGCCATGTACCCGTCCCGCGCGCTGCGCACCACCGTGGCCTCCGAGCGGGGCCCGCTGGCGGTGTACGTCGCCCACCTGGGGTCCGTGCGCGTGAACCCCCGCGCGGGCATGTCCACCGCCCAGCGCGACGCGGGGGCCGAGGCGCTGGCCGCGGCCGTCGCCGCCGAGCCGGCCGAGCGCGTGGTGGTGCTCGGCGACCTCAACGGCACCGTGGACGACCGGGCCTTCGACGGCCTCACCGGCCAGATGCGCTCGGTCCAGGAGGAGGCGGGGAACGGCTTCGGCTTCAGTTGGCCGGCCGGCTTCCCGGTGGCGCGGATCGACCAGATCCTCGTACGCGGCGTGGAGCCGCGGAGCGCCTGGCTGCTGCCCGCCACGGGCAGCGACCACCTGCCGGTGGCGGCGGGCCTCGCCTGGTGAGCGCGGCGCGGGGCACCATGCGGCGGATAACCCGGTTTTACGGGATCTGACAGGAAAGTGACACCGCGGGCACCGGAGTATTGACGCGCCCCCGCGCCGTTGCCAGACTCCGCGGCCGAGTTCTCCTCGGCGGCCTCCATGGGGGAGCAGCCCCGTCGGCCGGCCACCGATGCCCACGCAGCACACCCGATGCGCTGAGGAGTGTTCGTATGCGGTCAACCACCACGCGCAGACAGGCGGTCACCGGCCTCCTCGGCACCGCGGCGGCGCTCGGCGCCGGCACGGCCGCCGCGGGCCCCGCCGCGGCCCGCTCCGGCGGCACGGCGGGGTCGGGTTCGTACGCCCGGCTGCTGGCCGCGGCGCTGGCCCGCCGGATGACCCTGGAGGAGAAGGTCGGCCAGCTCTTCGTGGTCGAGGTCGCCGGGCAGGACGCCGACGACGTGACCGACGCGGCCGCCGCCGTCAACGAGCGGCGCTACGGCGTCCGCACCCCCGCCGACGTCGTACGCAAGTACCGCCCCGGCGCCGTCATCTACTTCAGCGCCCGCAACGACGACAACCTCCGCGACGCCCGCCAGATCGCGCGGCTCTCCAACGGCCTGCAGCGCGCCTCGCTCGCGCAGCGCCGCGGCGTCCCGCTGATCATCTCCACCGACCAGGAGAGCGGCCTCGTCCAGCGGCTGCCCACCCCGCCGGCCACCGAACTGCCCGGCAGCATGGCCCTGGGCGCCACCTACGCGACCGCCGACGCCCAGCGCGCCGCCGAGATCACCGGCCGGGAGCTGGCGGCGCTGGGCATCAACCAGAACTACGCGCCCGTCGCCGACGTCAACATCAACCCCGACAACCCCGTCATCGGCCTGCGCTCGTACGGCGCCGACCCGCAGCAGGTCGCGCGCATGGTCGCGGCGGCGGTACGCGGCCAGCGCCGCGGCGGCGTCGCGTCCGCGGCCAAGCACTTCCCCGGCCACGGCGACACCGGCCAGGACAGCCACTTCCTGCTGCCGCGCATCGAGCACACCCTGGAGCAGATCCACGAGCTGGACCTGCCGCCGTTCCGGGCCGCGATCGCCGCGGGCCTGGACACGGTGATGACCGCGCACATCCTCGTGCCCGCGCTCGACGACGGCGTGCCCGCCACCATGTCGCACCGCATCCTGACCGGGCTGCTCCGCGAGGAGCTGGGATTCGACGGGCTGATCGTCACGGACGCGCTGGACATGGGCGGCGCCACGTCCCAGTACCCGCCGGAGCGGGCGTCGGTGGCGGCGTTCGCGGCGGGCGCGGACATGCTGGTGCTGCCGCCGCAGATGGACGTCGCGTACGAGTCGGTCCTCGCGGCCGTACGCGGCGGCGAGATCGGCGCGCGGCGGCTGGACGAGTCGGTGGTGCGCATCCTGGCGCGGAAGATCGACGAGGGGCTGTACTTCGGCCCGTTCGTCGACGAGCGCCGGGCGGAGCGGATCGTCGGGAACGCCGAGCACGTCGCGGACGCGCGGGCGCTCACCGGGCGGGCCGTGACGCTGGTGCAGAACGACACCGGGCTGCTGCCGCTGGCCGCGGGGGCGCGGCGGGTGCTGGTCGCCGGGTGGCAGACGTCGTCGGCGCCCGCGCTGGACCGGCTGGCGCGGGCGGTCGGGGCGCGCGCCGGGCAGACCGCGACGGTGCTGGCGACGGGCGGGACGCCGGCCCAGTCGGTGATCGACGCGGCGGTGGCCGCGGCCCGGGACCACGACCTGGTGCTGGTCAGCGCCAACGCGGCGGCCGGGGCGGAGCCGGTGGCGCAGCGGGGCGCGGCGCAGGCGGCGCTGGTGCGGGCGCTGCTCGCGTCGGGGACGCCGGTCGCGGTGGTGGCCGTGCGCAACCCGTACGACGTGCGGCGGTTCCCGGAGGCGCCGGTGTACCTGTGCACGTACGGCACGGGGGCGGGAGTGCTGACCCGGGCGGTCGACGCGCTCTACGGCGACCTGCGGCCCACGGGGCGGCTGCCGGTGGCGATCCCGGAGCTGGGGGCGACGGGCGCGGACCTGTACCCGCTGGGGCACGGGCTGGAGTACTGAGACGGCGGGGTGCCGCGGCCGTCTCCCCGTACGGCCGCGGCGCCGCGCGGGGCGTCCCCCGCTTCCGTACGGCCGCGGCGCTCCCGTGTCACGTCCCCGAGCCGCCGCCGACCGCGCTGATCAGCAGCCGGCGCAGCTCCCGCGCCGCCCGGGGCGGCGACACGTCGCCCCGGTGCGCCACGGAGATCGTCCGGTGCAGCCCCGGCGCCGCGAACGCCGTCGTCCGCAGCCCCGAGCGCTCCGCGACCATGCTCGGCACCACCGCCACCCCGAGCCCGGCCCGCACGAACCCCAGCACCGCGTCCATCTCGCCGCCCTCCACCCCGAACTCCGGCTCGAAGCCCGCCTCCCGGCACGCCGCGACCGTCAGCTCCCGCAGGTCGTACCCGTGCCGGAACATCGCCAGCGGCCGCCCCCGCAGGTCACCGATCCGGATGCCGCGGCCCGCGCCGCCCGCCCCGGCGACCGGCGGCGCGTCCGGCGCCGAGACCACGACCAGCTCCTCGCGCAGCAGCTCCGTCGTCGTCAGTGCCGGGGCCTGCCCCGCCAGCGGCGTGATGACCAGGGCCAGGTCCAGCTCGCCGGCCGCGAGCGTCCGTACGAGATCCTGCGAGCCGTCCTCGTGGACGTGCAGCTCGATGCCCGGGTAGCGGGCGTGGAACGTGCGCAGGGCGTCCGGCACCAGGCTCGCGCACAGGCTCGGCGTGGCCCCCAGCCGCACCCGCCCCCGCCGCAACTGCGCGACCTCCTGCACCTCCCGCCGCGCCGTCTCGGTGTCGGCGAGGATCCGCCGCGCCAGCGGCAGCAGCGCCTCGCCGGCATCGGTGAGCGTGATGTGCCCGCGGGCCCGGTGGAACAGCTCGGCGCCCAGCTCCCGCTCCAGCGCCCGTACGGACTGCGACAGCGACGGCTGCGCCACGTGCTCGCGCTCGGCGGCCCGGGTGAAGTGGCGGGTCTCGGCGACGGCGGCGAAGTAGCGAAGCTGCTGCAGGTGCATGGATCCAGCGTAGCCCGACGATAGCCATCGCCTATCGAAAGCAGCGAATTCATGTCTTGGACGGATCCCGGGTTGCCTCCCTACCGTCACAGGCATGGCCCTGACCACCAAGCCGGCGTCGAAGCCCGCCGCCGGCGACTCCGCCCGGGAGCCGGCCCGCCCGCGGGCCTACCCGCCGTCGCTCCTCGCACTGGTGTGGCGCTCCACCGTCGGCAAGAAGACGGTGCTGGCCGTCACCGGCCTGATCATGCTCGCCTACCTCGTGGCCCATCTGATCGGCAACCTCAAGATCTTCTACGGCGCCGAGGAGTTCAACGACTACGGCCACTGGCTGCGCACCCTCGGCGGCCCGGTGCTGCACTACGAGTGGGCCCTGTGGATGATCCGCGTGGTGCTGGTGGTCGCCGTCGTCCTGCACGGCGTGACCGCGTACCAGCTCAGCCGCCGCGACATCGCCGCGCGCCCGGTCGCTTACGTCCACAAGCGCCGGCGCGCGAGCTACGCCACCCGCACCATGCGCTGGGGCGGGGTGATCCTCGGCCTCTTCATCGTCTGGCACATCCTCGACCTGACGACGCTGACCGTGAACGAGAACGCCCAGACCGGCCGCCCGTACGAGAACACCGTCGCCACCTTCTCCACCTGGTACGGCAACGTCGTCTACATCACCGCGATGCTCGCCCTCGGTCTGCACCTGCGGCACGGCTTCTGGAGCGCCGTGCAGACCCTCGGCGGCGCGAGCCCGGCCCGCGAGCGGGCCCTCAAAGCCGTCACCAACACCCTTGCGCTGGTGCTGACCTGCGGCTTCATCTCCCTCCCCGTGGCCGTCATGACGGGAGTCGTGAACTGAGGATGTCACCGGCATACACGCAGTACACAGAGGGCGAACCCGTCGCCGACGCCGCCGCACCGCCCGGCGACATCGCCGAGCGCTGGGACCGCCGCCGCTTCACCGCCCGGCTCGTCAACCCGGCCAACCGGCGCCGCTACCGCGTCATCGTCGTCGGTACGGGCCTGGCCGGCGGCGCCGCCGGCGCCACCCTCGCCGAACAGGGCTACCAGGTCGTCCAGTTCTGCTACCAGGACTCCCCGCGCCGCGCCCACTCCATCGCCGCCCAGGGCGGCATCAACGCCGCGAAGAACTACCGCAACGACGGCGACTCCGTACACCGGCTCTTCTACGACACCGTCAAGGGCGGCGACTTCCGCGCACGCGAGTCCAACGTGCGCCGGCTCGCGCAGGTCTCGGCCGAGATCATCGACCAGTGCGTCGCCCAGGGCGTGCCCTTCGCCCGCGAGTACGGCGGCCTGCTCGACACCCGCTCCTTCGGCGGCGTCCAGGTCTCCCGCACCTTCTACGCCCGCGGGCAGACCGGCCAGCAGCTCCTCCTCGGCGCGTACCAGGCGCTCTCCCGGCAGATCGAGGCCGGCAACGTCGAGATGCACCCCCGCACCGAGATGCTCGACCTGATCGTCGTCGACGGCCGGGCCCGCGGCATCGTCGCCCGCGACCTGGTCACCGGCCGGATCGAGACCCACCTCGCCGACGCCGTCGTGCTCGCCACCGGCGGCTACGGCAACGTCTTCTACCTCTCCACCAACGCCAAGAACTCCAACGCCACCGCCATCTGGCGGGCCCACCGCCGCGGCGCGTACTTCGCCAACCCCTGCTTCACCCAGATCCACCCCACCTGCATCCCGCGCTCCGGCGACCACCAGTCGAAGCTGACGCTGATGAGCGAGTCGCTGCGCAACGACGGCCGCATCTGGGTGCCCAGGGCGCACGGCGACACCCGCCCGCCGAACGCCATCCCGGAGCACGAGCGCGACTACTACCTGGAACGCCTCTACCCCTCCTTCGGCAACCTCGTCCCCCGCGACATCGCCTCGCGCGCCGCGAAGAACGTCTGCGACGAGGGCCGCGGCGTCGGCCCCGGCGGCCAGGGGGTGTACCTCGACTTCGCCGACGCCATCGGGCGGCTGGGGCGCGCGGCGGTCGAGGAGCGGTACGGCAACCTCTTCGAGATGTACGAGCGGATCACGGCGGAGGATCCGTACCAGGTGCCCATGCGCATCTACCCGGCGATCCACTACACGATGGGCGGCCTGTGGGTCGACTACGACCTGCAGACCACCGTCCCCGGGCTCTTCGCCGTCGGCGAGGCGAACTTCTCCGACCACGGCGCCAACCGCCTCGGCGCCTCCGCGCTCATGCAGGGCCTGGCCGACGGCTACTTCATCCTCCCCGCCACCATCGGCGACTTCCTCGCCCGGCAGCGCCCCGAGCAGGTCTCCCCCGACCACCCGGCGGTCGCCGAGGCCGTCGCGGACACCGAGGACCGCCTGCACCTCCTCCTCGCCGTCGACGGCGACCGCACCCCCGACTCCTTCCACCGCGAGCTGGGCGAACTGCTGTGGGACGAGTGCGGCATGGCCCGTACGGAGCCGGGGCTGCGCAAGGCGCTGGAGCGGATCCCGGCGCTCCGCGAGGAGTTCTGGCGCCGGATCAAGGTGCCGGGCACCGGCGCCGAGCTGAACCAGTCGCTGGAGAAGGCCAACCGCATCGCGGACTACCTGGAGCTGGCCGAGCTGATGTGCCTCGACGCGCTGCACCGCGCGGAGTCCTGCGGCGGCCACTTCCGCGAGGAGAGCCAGACCCCGGACGGCGAGGCGGCCCGCGACGACGACCGCTTCTCGTACGCGGCGGCCTGGGAGTTCACCGCGACGGGCACCGCCCCGGTCCTCCACCGCGAGGACCTGGAATTCGAATACGTCATTCCCACGCAACGGAGCTATCAGTGAAGGTGACCCTGCGGGTCTGGCGGCAGCCGGGGCCCGACGCGGCGGGCGAGATGGTCTCGTACGAGGTCGGGGACGTCACGCCGGAGATGTCGTTCCTGGAGGTGCTGGACACCCTCAACGAGCGGCTGATCCTCGCCGGCGACGAGCCCGTCGCCTTCGACCACGACTGCCGCGAGGGCATCTGCGGAGCGTGCGGAGTCGTCATCAACGGGCGGGCGCACGGGCCGGAGCGGACGACGGCGTGCCAGTTGCACATGCGGTCGTTCGCGGACGGGGACGTCATCGACGTCGAGCCATGGCGGGCGGCGGCGTTCCCGGTGGTGAAGGATCTGGTCGTGGACCGATCGGCGTTCGACCGGATCATCGGCGCCGGCGGCTACATCACCGCGCCCACCGGCAGCGCCCCCGACGCGCACGCGACACCCGTGCCCAAGCCGGCGGCGGAGACGGCCTTCGAGCACGCGGAGTGCATCGGCTGCGGCGCGTGCGTGGCGGCCTGCCCCAACGGCTCGGCGATGCTGTTCACCGCCGCGAAGGTCGTGCACCTGGGCGCACTGCCGCAGGGGGCGCCGGAGCGGGAGTCGCGGGTGCTGGACATGGTCGGCCGGATGGACGACGAGGGCTTCGGCGGCTGCACGAACACCGGCGAGTGCGCGGTGGCCTGCCCGAAGGGCATCCCGCTGCAGGCGATCTCGTCGCTGAACCGCGAATTCCTGCGCGCGGCCCGGAAGTCGGCATAGTCCGGCCCCGTACCGGGGAGATGCCTAGGCGTGATCGCCCGATGAGCATCTCCCCGGCGCCCGGGAGACCGGCCCCGGCCGCGTAGCCCCCGTGTCCCCCGTGTCCCTGGAAGACGTACGCGTCCACCACCGCAGCGGGCAGTGGTGCCCCGGTGTCCGCACCGGCGACGGCCTCGTGGCCTACGACCTCCGGATCCTTCCTCCCTGGCAGGTCCCCGGCCGGCCCACGACAGACCGCTGCTTCGTCATCGGCGACGCCGGGATCCAGCTCACCAGGCCGGGCGCCTTCACCGGCGCGCTCGAAGGCGGCTGGTACGTCGACGTGGTCGAACTGGCGGAAGTGGGCCCGAAGCGGCTGGTGGTGCACGACCTCTACGTGGACATCGTCGTGCTCCCCGGCAGCCGGCGCTACGAAGTCCTGGACCTCGACGAGCTGGCCGACGCGATGGAGGACGGCCGCATCGACGCCGCCACCGCCGCCCGGGTCCTGCGCGACGCCCAGCGCTTCGTCGACGGGCACCTGCGCGATCTGGACCGGGAGGCGCCGGACTCCTGGCCGGACTTCCCCCCGGCGGCCATCCGTCCCCTGGCCGAGCTGCCCCCCTTCGGTGCCGGGTGCTCGCCGCGGCGCTGACCGCGGGGGGGTGTGGACGTGCCCGGCCGACTGGCCTTTACTGCTCCGCATGGACACGATGAACGCTGCCGTTCTCGGCCCCGGCGGGGTCGGCGGGCTGCTCGCCGGGCTGCTGGCCCGGGCCGGGCACCGGGTGACCTGTGTGGCCGGCGCCGCGACCGCCGGCGCGCTCCAGGCGGACGGAATCACCGTCAACAGCAGACAGTTCGGCGACTTCGCCACCCACGTGGCGGGCGACACCGAACTGCGCACGCCCGTGGACCTGTGCATCGTCGCCGTCAAGGCCACCGCCTTCGACGCCGCGCTGGAACGGGTGCCCCCCGCGGCGCTCGGCGACGCGCTCGTGGTGCCGCTGCTCAACGGCGTCGACCACATGGCCGCGCTGCGCGAGCGCTACCGGCCCGAGCAGGTCGCCGCGGGCACCATCACCGTGGAGTCCACCCGGGTCGCCCCCGGGCTGATCGAGCACGGCAGCCCGTTCACCAGGGTCTCGCTCGCCTCCGCCACCGCGCCGCCGGAGCGGCTGGAGGCGGCGGCCCGGGTGCTGACCGACGCCGGCGCCGAGGTGCAGGTGCGGGACGACGAGCCGAGCGTCCTGTGGACGAAGATGGCCTTCCTCGCACCGATGGCCCTGCTCACCACCCGCCACGGCGTGCCCGTCGGCGGCGTCAGGACCGGGCACCGCGACGAGATGCTGGCGCTGCTGGCGGAGACCGCCGCGGTGGCGGGCGCGTCCGGGGCGCGGGTGGACGCGGACGCGGTGGCGTCGATGTACGACACCTTCCCGGCCCGTACGAAGTCCTCGATGCTCCGCGACGCGGAGGCGGGCCGCCCCCTCGAACTCGACGCCATCGGCGGCGCGCTGCTGCGCGCCGCGCGGGCGCACGGGATCGCGGTGCCGGTGGCGGAGCGCCTGGTCGCGGAGATCGGGGCGCGGGCGGGCGCGTAGCGCGGCGCATCCTACGACCAGTGAAGACGCCCGTCTTCGTGGGCGGGCTCTTCACAACACTTCTTTGAGCTGTTAGCCTCGCAGCGCGATATGGGAGCGCTCCCACACTTCACACACCACGCACGGGACGCGTGGAAGGAAGATCGATTATTGACATGTACTCGTCAGTAATCCCGTTCTGCGCCACCCCCCACGCACACCCCCCGCAACCCCCCACCTCCAACGCCCGGCACGGGCGTGGAAGGAGAGCCGCATGAGAAAGGCACGCCGACGTATCACCGGTGTCAGCGCCGCGGCGCTGGCCGCCACCGGGACCCTGCTGACGTACTCGCTGTCCGCGCCCCCCGCGGCGGCCGAGACCGCGGCGCCCGGCGACAACCCGTACGCGGGCAGCCAGTTGTACGTGAACCCCGACTGGTCCGCCGCGGCCACGCAGGGCGGCGGCGCGGCCATCGCCGACACCCCGACCGCCGTCTGGCTCGACAGCATCGCGGCCATCACGAGCGGCTCCGACGGCTCCAACAACATGGGCCTGCGCGAGCACATGGACGAAGCGCTGGCGCAGGGCGCCGACGCCATCCAGATCGTCACGTACAACCTGCCCGGCCGCGACTGCGCCGCGCTCGCCTCCCGGGGCGAGCTGGGCCCGACCGAGATCGACCGGTACAAGACCGAGTTCATCGATGCGATCGACGAGATCGTCGACGACCCGGCGTACCAGAGCCTCAAGATCATCAACATCGTCGAGATCGACTCGCTGCCCAACCTCGTCACCAACGTCAGCGGCCGGCCCACGGGCACGCCCGAGTGCGACGTGATGAAGGCCAACGGCAACTACGTCAAGGGCGTGGGCTACAACCTCGCCACGCTCGGCGACAACGGCAACGTCTACAACTACATCGACATCGGCCACCACGGCTGGATCGGCTGGGACGACAACTTCCAGCCGACCGCCAACCTGCTCTACCAGGCCGCCAACGCCGAGGGCGCCACCCCCCAGGACGTCACCGGCTTCGCCGCCAACACCGCGAACTACGGCTCGACCGTGGAGCCGTACTTCTCGATCAACGACACGGTCGGCGGCCGGCCCATCCGCGAGAGCAGCAAGTGGGTCGACTGGAACCGCTATGTCGACGAGCAGTCCTTCGCGCAGGCATTCGTGTCGCGGGCGGCCCCGGCCGCCGGGTTCCCGTCCGGCATGGGCGCGATCATCGACACCTCGCGCAACGGCTGGGGCGGCGCCGAGCGGCCGACGGGCCCCGGCCCGACCGGCGGGACCGCCGACGAGTACGTCGACGCCAGCCGCACCGACCGCCGGATCCACCTCGGCAACTGGTGCAACCAGTCCGGAGCCGGCCTCGGTGAGCGGCCGACGGTCTCGCCCGCGGCCAACATCCACGCCTACGCCTGGATCAAGCCCCCGGGTGAGTCGGACGGCGCCAGCGAAGAGATCCCGGACGACGACAAGGGCTTCGACCGGATGTGCGACCCGACGTACGAGGGCAACGCGCGCAACCAGTACAACATGTCGGGCGCCCTGCCCGACGCGCCGACCTCCGGCCACTGGTTCCAGGCGCAGTTCGACGAGCTGATCGCCAACGCCAACCCGCCGGTGAACTAGCGCACGCGAGTTCCCCTCCCACCCTCCGCCGCCGGCCGCCGGATCCCGGCGGCGGAGCGGCCCGGTGGCGGCCCCCGGGACGGCCGCCACCGGGCACCCACGGCGCCTCACGGGGCAGACGGCGCCAGGCGTTCACCCCCCTCACCGGGCAGCGAGGGCGCCGCGCCCGACCCCGCGCGGTCCGCCCGGCTCCCGGGATCGGCCTGGCTCCTGCCCCGCGGTCCCGTGGCCCGCACCCCCGCACCCCACCTCCCACCCCTCCCGCCGGGCCGCGCGCCCGCGGGCTCCCCGAGGAGACCCCCCATGTCCAAGTCACTGTCCCGCCGGCGGTTCACCGCCGCGGCCGGCGGCGCCGCCTTCGCGACGGCCGTCGCAGCGCCCACCGCCGCCCGGGCCGGCACGGCCCCGGAGGAGACGACGGCGGCGGCCCCGCAGGGTCCGTACGACGACCTCTTCCTCGCCCAGTACGAGAAGATCAAGGACCCCGCCAACGGGTACTTCAGCCCGGACGGCATTCCGTACCACAGCGTGGAGACACTGATCGTCGAGGCGCCCGACCATGGGCACGAGACGACGTCCGAGGCGTTCAGCTACTGGATGTGGCTGGAGGCCGCCTACGGCAGGGTCACCGGCGACTGGGCCCCGTTCAACGCCTCCTGGGAGGCGGCGGAGCAGTACATCATCCCGACCCGCGCCGACCAGCCCACCAACGGCTCGTACAACCCGGGCGCGCCCGCGACGTACGCGCCCGAGCACTCCGACGTCTCCCAGTACCCCGCCCGGCTCGACCCGTCCGTGTCCGTCGGCCAGGACCCGCTGGCGGCCGAACTGGCGTCCGCGTACGGGACGATGGACATCTACGGCATGCACTGGCTGCTCGACGTCGACAACACCTACGGCTACGGCAACACCCCGGGCAGCGGCGGCCAGAACGGCCCGGGGCCCGGTCCCTCGTACATCAACAGCTACCAGCGCGGCTCGGAGGAGTCGGTCTGGGAGACCATCCCACAGCCGACGACCGACCTCTTCGAGTACGGCGGCCCCAACGGCTACCTCGACCTCTTCGTGGGCGACAACTCCTACGCCCGGCAGTGGAAGTACACCAACGCCCCCGACGCCGACGCGCGCGCCGTGCAGGCCGCGTACTGGGCGCTGACCTGGGCCACGGCACAGGGCAACGCCGGGCAGATCTCCGCCTCCGTGGCGCGGGCCGCGAAGATGGGCGACTACCTGCGGTACTCGATGTTCGACAAGTACTTCAAGCGGATCGGCGACTGCACCAGCCCCACCGGCTGCCCGGCGGGCTCCGGCCGCAGCTCCCAGCACTACCTGCTGTCCTGGTACTACGCCTGGGGCGGCGCGGCGGGCGGTGGCGGCGGCTGGGCCTGGCGCATCGGCGACGGCGCCTCCCACCAGGGCTACCAGAACCCCTTCGCCGCCTGGGCGCTGTCCACCGTGCCCGCGCTGACCCCCAAGTCCCCCACCGCGAAGAGCGACTGGTCGGCGAGCCTGACCCGGCAGTTGGAGTTCCTGCGCTGGCTGCAGTCCTCGGAGGGCGGGCTGGCGGGCGGCTGCACCAACAGTTGGGAGGGCCAGTACGGCGCCCCGCCCGCGGGCACGCCGACCTTCTACGGCATGGCCTACGACTGGCAGCCCGTCTACCACGACCCGCCCAGCAACAACTGGTTCGGCATGCAGTGCTGGGGCATGGAACGGGTCGCGGAGCTGTACTACGCCTCGGGCAACGCGACCGCGCAGGCGCTGCTGGAGAAGTGGGTGGCCTGGGTCACGCCGGAGATCACCGCGGAGGCGGACGGCACGTTCCGTATCCCGGCGACGCTGTCCTGGGACGGCGCCCCCGACACCTGGAACCCGGCGAGCCCCGGGGCGAACGCCGGGCTGCACGTCTCGATCGCGGAGTACGGCACGGACGTGGGCGTCGCGTCGGCGCTGGCCAAGACGCTGACGTACTACGCGGCCAAGGCCGGCGACACCGCGACGGCCGAGGTCGCCAAGCGGCTGCTCGACGCGCTGGCCGCGAACGCCGACGGCCTGGGCATCGCGGTGCCGGAGACGCGGGCCGACTACCGGCGCTTCGCCGACGAGGTGTACGTCCCGGCCGGCTGGTCGGGGACGATGCCGAACGGCGACGTCGTCGAGCCGGGCGTCACGTTCATCGAGCTGCGCTCGTGGTACCGCGACGACCCGGAGTGGCCGAAGGTCCAGGCCCACCTGGACGGCGGGCCGGCGCCTGAGTTCACGTACCACCGCTTCTGGGCGCAGGCGGGGCTGGCGATCGCCTTCGCGGTGTACGCCGAGCTGTTCCCGTCCGCCTGACGCGGCGAGCCGGCCGGCGCCCCGCCACGCGGGGTGACCGGCCGGCTTCGCTGCGCGTGCCGCGGTCCCGCGCCACGCCCGGCCGCCCCGGGCGGCGGCGCCCGTGCGTGCTCCCACCAGGGCTCCGACCTGCCTCGACATGGCGGGGAATAGGGTTGCGCAGACACACGTTCTCCGGTGTGATTGAGCTTTCAACCACGGAGAGGGTGAGTCCGGTGCAGTTCGGGATCTTCAGTGTCGGCGACGTCACCCAGGACCCCACCACGGGTCGGGTGCCGAGTGAGCACGAGCGGATCAAGGCCATGACCGCCGTCGCGCTCAAGGCCGAGGAGGTCGGTCTCGACGTCTTCGCCACCGGCGAACACCACAACCCGCCGTTCGTCCCCTCGTCCCCCACCACCATGCTGGGCTGGATCGCAGCGCGCACGGAGCGGCTGATCCTGTCCACGTCCACCACGCTGATCACCACGAACGACCCGGTGAAGATCGCCGAGGACTTCGCGATGCTCCAGCACCTGGCGGACGGCCGGGTGGACGTGATGATGGGCCGGGGCAACACCGGGCCCGTCTACCCCTGGTTCGGCCAGGACATCCGGCAGGGCATCCCGCTGGCGGTGGAGAACTACGCGCTGCTGTACCGGCTGTGGCGCGAGGACGTCGTGGACTGGGAGGGCCGCTTCCGCACCCCGCTGCAGGGCTTCACCTCCACCCCGCGCCCGCTGGACGGCGTCCCGCCGTTCGTCTGGCACGGCTCCATCCGCTCGCCGGAGATCGCCGAGCAGGCCGCGTACTACGGCGACGGCTTCTTCGCCAACAACATCTTCTGGCCGAAGGAGCACTTCCAGCGGCTGATCGAGCTGTACCGCACGCGCTACGCCCACTACGGCCACGGCACGCCGGAGCAGGCGATCGTCGGCCTCGGCGGGCAGGTGTTCATGCGGAAGAACTCGCAGGACGCGGTACGGGAGTTCCGGCCCTACTTCGACAACGCGCCGGTCTACGGGCACGGCCCCTCGCTGGAGGACTTCACCGAGCAGACGCCGCTGACCGTGGGCAGCCCGCAGGAGGTCATCGACAAGACGCTGACGTTCCGCGAGTCCTTCGGGGACTACCAGCGGCAGCTCTTCCTGCTCGACCACGCGGGCCTGCCGCTGAAGACCGTGCTGGAGCAGTTGGACCTGCTCGGCGAGGAGGTCGTGCCGGTGCTGCGCGCGGAGTTCGCGAAGAACCGCCCGGCAGCCGTGCCGGAGGCGCCGACCCACGCGGCCCGCGTGGCGGCGGCCGCCGCCGGGCAGAGCGACGAGGAGGAGGTGGCGTAGTGACCGCGCTGAAGCTGACCGTGGTGTCGGCCGGGCTGAGCGTGCCCTCGTCCACCCGGCTGCTCGCCGACCGGCTGGCCGAGGCGGTACGGCGGCAGCCGGCCGACGACGGCCGGCAGGTCGGGGTGCAGGTGGTCGAGCTGCGTGACCTGGCCGCCGACATCGCCCACAACACGGTCACCGGCTTCCCGTCCGCGGACCTCGCCAAGGCGATCGACGCGGTGACGGGCGCCGACGGCCTGATCACCGTGACGCCGGTCTTCTCCGGTTCGTACAGCGGACTGTTCAAGTCGTTCTTCGACGTGATCGGGGCGGCGGACGACGGTGCGCTGGCCGGGAAGCCGGTGCTGGTCGCGGCGACCGGTGGGACGGCGCGGCACTCGCTGGTGCTGGAGCACGCGATGCGGCCGCTCTTCGCCTACCTGCGGTCCGTCGTCGTCCCCACCGCGGTGTACGCGGCGGCCGACGACTGGGGCGGCAGCGGCGACCCGCTGACCGACACCCTGCCCACCCGGATCGCCCGGGCGGCGGGCGAGCTGGCCGAGCTGATGCACGGCCGGCAGCCGCGCCCGGCGGCCGGCGGTCCCGAGCAGGTGGTCCCGTTCGAGCAGCAACTGGCCGCGCTGCGGCCGGACACCCGGAAGGAGTGACATGAGCGAGGAGTTCCGGGGCTTCAACGCCTTCGGTCCCGACGGCGAGCCGGCCGCCAGCCGCTGGAGCGACGCGCTGAACATCTTCGCGGCGCCCGAGACGGAGGACGCGGCGTCCCGCTGGGAGCGGGCCGGTGCCCTCTTCGACTCGAAGGACTACGTGGGCGCGGCGAAGCTGCTGACCGCGGTGGTCGGGGAGTACCCCGAGCAGGTCGCGCCCCGGCTGCTGCTGGCCCGGGCGTACTACCACTCCGCGCAGTTGACCCGCGCCGAGACGGAGCTGCGCGCGGTCCTCGACCGCGACCCGGTCGAGCACTACGCCCACCTGATGCTGGGCCGTACGCTCCAGCGCCAGGGCCGCGAGGACGAGGCAGCCGGCGCGCTGCGCACGGCGGAGGCGCTCGGCGCCTGACGGCGAGCGCCGGAGGCGGGCCGGGCCCCGACACGGCCCGGCCCGCCATACTGGGCCCGTGGAATACGTCGGCCGCGTGCCCGCTCCGCCGCTCGATGGGTTCATCGACGACATCTACTGCCTCACCGGAGTGCCGCGGCACCGGCTGATGAACGTCCCGCCGATGCCGTCGGCACACCTGTTCCTGCACCACGGCGGGCCCGTCCGGCTGTGGGACTCGGACCCTTCCGTGCCGCCGGCGCTGCTGACGGACGGGTGGTTCATGGGCGTATGGACCAGGCGCTTCCTCTTCGAGTACCCCCCGCGTGTGCGGCTCGTCGGGGTGCACTTCAAACCCTGGGGCATGTCGCCGTTCGCCGGCATACCGGCGGCCGGACTGCGCAACCGGTGGGCACCGCTCGACGCCGTCTGGCAACGCTCCGCGGACCGGATCCGGAACCGGGTCGGCGACGCCGCGTCGGCCGCCGAGACGCTGCGGGTGGTGGAGGAGGAGCTGCGTGCGCATCTCACCGGGGCCCCCGCGCGCGGTCTCGACCTGGTACGGCACACGGGCGGGTGGCTGGAGACCTCGCACGGCACGGTCGCGGTCCGTGCGCTGGCCGACGCCGCCGGGGTGAGCGGCAACCATCTGGCCGGCCTGTTCAAGACCCACGTGGGTGTCACCCCGAAGCGGATGGCGCGGATCTACCGCTTCGCACGGCTCATCGTGTCGGTGGACGCCCTGCGCCCGGTCGACTGGTCCGCTCACGCCCAGACGGCCGGCTACTTCGACCACGCCCACTTCAGCAGGGAGTTCAAGGACTTCACCGGCCACACGCCCACGGAGTACCTGGCGCTGCGGCGCCGGTTCCCCACCGACCGGCGGGATCCGCAGGACCTCGGCCCGATGCCCGCCGATTGATTTCCTACATGCCCGGATCCCCACGGTGCGGGAAGATCGCGGAAATCCCGCAAGCACTTGTCGAGGAGGGCCCGTGGGTACGGTGATCATGCACAGCGTGGTGTCGGTGGACGGCTTCATCGCCGATGAGAAAGGCGAGGTCGGTCCCCTGCACGACTGGTACTTCGGCGGGGACGTCCCCCTCGTCGTGGGCGGGGAGGGGGAGTTCGACCACTCCGGCGCCTCGACCGGCTTCAAGGTCTCGCGCGCGTCGGCGGACTACGTCCGGTCGATGTGGGAGTCGATCGGCACGATCGTGATGGGCCGCACCCTGTTCGACCAGGTGAACGGCTGGGAGGGCCGGCCGCCCGCGGGCGATCACGTGGTCGTGGTCTCGCACCGGCCGAAGCCGCCGGGGTGGCACCCCGAGGCGTCCTGCCACTTCGCCGACAGCGTGCCGGGCGCGATCGACACGGCCCGGGAACTCGCCGGGGAGCGGGTCGTCGCGGTGAACGCCGGCGACGCGGGCGCCCAGGCGCTCGCGGCCGGTCTGGTGGACGAGGTGGCGATGGACGTGGTCCCGGTGGTGTTCGGATCGGGCAGACGCTACTTCGGCGGCATCGACGGGCAGCACCTGCTGGAGGATCCGCACGTCGTCATCCAGGGCGAAGGAGTGCTGCACCTGAGGTTCAAGGTACGCCGCTAGGGCCGTTCCGGCGGAACGGCCGGCGGTCGCACGGTGCCCGGTCCACCGGCCGACGGCCCGTTGCGGGACCTCCGCGGCGCGGCGCTAGCGGAGGCGTTCCACGATCGTCGCGTTCGCCAGACCGCCCGCCTCGCACATCACCTGGAGCCCGTAGCGGCCGTCCACCGCGTCCAGCGCGCCGAGCAGCGTGCCCAGCAGCCGCGTGCCCGACGCGCCCAGCGCGTGGCCCAGCGCGATCGCGCCGCCGTGGACGTTGACCCGCTCCGGGTCCGCCCCCACGTCGTGCTGCCACGCCAGCGGCACCGGCGCGAACGCCTCGTTCACCTCGAAGGCGTCGATGTCGCCGATCGTCAGCCCTGCCTTCGCCAGCACCTTGCGCGTCGCCGGTACGACGCCCATGAGCATCAGCACCGGGTCGTCGCCGGTCACCGCGAAGGAGTGGAACCGCGCCCGCGGCGTGAGGCCCAGCTCGGCCGCCCGCTCCTCGCTCGTGATCAGCACGGCGGAGGCGCCGTCCGTGAGCGGCGAGGAGTTGCCGGGCGTGATGTGCCAGCCGATCTCAGGGAAGCGCTCGGCGACGGCCGGGTCGTAGAAGGACGGCTTGAGCGCCGCGAGCCCCTCCAGGGACGTCGACGGCCGTACGGTCTCGTCCCTGCGGTGCTCCCCCACGGGCACGACGTCCGCGTCGAACGCGCCCCGCTCCCAGGCCCGTGCCGCCAGCCGGTGCGAGCGCTCCGAGAACGCGTCCAGCTCCGTACGCCCCAGCCCCCAGCGCGCCGCGATCAGCTCCGCGGAGTGGCCCTGGGCGATCAGCCCGCCGGGGTAGCGGGCGGCGAGCCGGTCGCCGAACGGGTCGCGGCCCACGGCGGCGGTGCCCATCGGCACCCGGCTCATCGACTCGACGCCGGCGGCCACGGCGATGTCGTACGCCCCGGCCATCACCCCCTGCGCCGCGAAGTGCGCGGCCTGCTGCGAGGAGCCGCACTGCCGGTCGACGGTGGTGCCGGGCACGGACTCGGGGAAGCCGGCGGCGAGCACGGCGTTGCGGGCGATGTTGAACGACTGGTCGGCGGCCTGCGTGACGCAGCCGGCGATCACGTCGTCGAGCCGCGCGGGGTCGAGCCCGTTGCGGTCGACGAGCGCGCGCAGCACCTCGGCCAGCAGGTCGACGGAGTGGACGCCGGACAGGGCGCCGCCCGGCTTGCCCTTGCCGGAGGCCGTGCGGACGGCGTCGACGACGACTGCGGTGGTGGTCATGGGCGTCGGGCCCCTCTCTCGCTCTGGGCGTCAGGTTCTCGGCCTGGCCTGGCTACCGCAGAGTTACATACCGGGAGTACGTATGTACAGGGTACGCCGCCTAGAATGCGCGTATGAAGACCCGCAGAACGCAGCAGGAGCGCACGGCGGCGACGACGAAGGACCTGGTCGGCGCCGCCCGCACGCACTTCGCCCGGGACGGCTACGCCGCCGCCTCCCTCGACGCGATCTGCGCCCTGGCGGGCATCACGAAGGGTGGGCTCTACCACCACTTCCGTAACAAGCAGACCCTCTTCCACGCCGTCTACGCGGCCGAGCAGCACCGGCTGCGCGACGCCATCGCCGATGCCTTCCGCGCCTGCCGGGACCCGTGGGACGGCCTGCGCGCGGGCCAGCGCGCGTTCCTCACCGGCTCCATCGAGCCCGGCACGCAGCGGATCACGCTGCTCGACGCCCCGGGGGCGCTGGGCTGGGCCGTGATGCGCGAGGTACAGGCGGACTGCCGGGCGATGACCCGGCGCGGGCTGGCGCAGGCGGTCGGCGCGGGCCTGCACGGCGGTGAGGATGCCGTCGCGGAGGTGGAGTTGGACGCGATGGCGTCGGTGGTCTTCGGGGCGCTCTGCGAGTGCGCGATGGCCGTGGCGCACGCGCCGGACCCGGAAGCGGTGCTGGCGGCGTCGCTGCGGCAGGTGGACCGGCTGGTGGCGGCGCTGCCGGGCGCACCCGCCGGCCGCGCCGGGTGAGCCGGTCCGCGGACTGATAATCGGTTGCCGGCGCGGGCGTTGACCTGTGCAATGGCCGTCATGGTCACCCAGGCGCGCCCGCCGCGACGAGACGACGAGCCCGTGCGCATCGGCGCCCTCGCCCCGCTCACCCCGCCCGGCTGGGCCGAGGCGGGCCGGCATCTGGTCGCCGGACTCGAACTGGCCGCCAGCGAGATCAACGACACCGGCGGGATCACGGGCCGCCCCCTGGAGCTGCTGGTACGGGACACGGCCGCCGACCCGCGGCGGGCCGCGGCGGCGGTGGACGAGCTGGCAGGGCTGGGCGTCGCCGCGCTCGCGGGCGAATACCACAGCGTCGTCGCCCGTACCGCCGCCGCCCGGGCCGACGCCCTCGGCGTGCCGTTCCTGTGCTCGTCCGCGGTCCTGGACGCGCTGACCGAGCAACCGGCGGACGGCATCGCGCGGATCGCCCCCGCGCAGTCCCACGGCTGGCGGCTGTACGCGGACTACCTCCTCGGCGCCGGCCACCACCGTCTCGCCGTGGCTGCCCAGCCGAGCGTGTACTGGGCGTCAGGGACCCGGATCCTGCACGACCGGCTCGCCCCGCACGGCGGCACGGTGGTCGAGCTGGACGTGGGCGCGCTCACCCCTGAGGCCCTGTGCGACGCGCTCGCCGCGAGCGGCGCGACGGCCCTCCTGCTGCTCGTCGGCCACCCGGAGCCCGCGGTGCCGCTCGTGCGGTCCGTACGCCGCGATCCGCGGCTGGCCGGACTGCTGCTCGGCGCCCCGGCCGGACAGCCGGAGTTCGCCGAGTGGGCGGCGCTGCTGGGCGCCGAGGGCGCGGGGGTCCCGTTCCTGCGCTATCTGCCGGAGCGTCTGACGCCCCTCGGCGTACGGGTCGGGGCGGCGCTGCGCGAACGGCTCGCCGCCGAGCCCTCGTTCGTCGCCTTCGAGGGCTACGACACGCTCGCCGTCCTCGCCGCCGTGCTCGGTGGCGGGGCGGACGCACGTGCCGCGGCCTGGGGGGACGTCGCGGTCGACGGGACCCGCGGGCCGATACGGTTCACGCGCGTGCCCGGCATCGACGTGTGGCAGTGGGCCTGGCCGCCGGTCCAGGTCGTCGACCGGGACCCGGCGGAACCCGGCCGCTTCCGGGTCCTGCACACCGGCTGAACCGGCGGCGGGCTCCGGTCAGCCCCGGGGCGGCGTGGCCCGTACGGCGCGGCCCGCGGTGCGCAGCGTCTCCTTGACCTCGCCGATCCGCAGGTCCCCGAAGTGGAACACCGACGCCGCCAGCACCGCGTCGGCGCCCGCGTCGATCGCCGGCGGGAAGTGGTCGAGGCGGCCCGCGCCGCCGCTGGCGATGACGGGGACCGTCACGCGCTTGCGGACGGCGGCGATCATCTCCGTGTCGTAGCCGTCCTTGGTGCCGTCGGCGTCCATCGAGTTGAGCAGGATCTCGCCCGCGCCCAGCTCGGCGGCCCGCTCGGCCCATTCGACGGCGTCGAGGCCCGTGCCGCGCCGCCCGCCGTGGGTGGTCACCTCGAAGCCCGAGGGCGTCGCCGCGCCGTCGCCGCAGCGCCGCGCGTCCGCCGAGAGCACCAGCACCTGGCTGCCGAAGCGGTCGGCGATCTCGCGGATCAGCTCCGGGCGGGCGATCGCCGCGGTGTTGACGCCGACCTTGTCGGCGCCCGCGCGCAGCAGCCGGTCCACGTCCGCGACCGTACGCACGCCGCCGCCGACCGTGAGCGGGATGAAGACCTGCTCCGCGGTGCGGCGCACGATCTCGTACGTCGTCTCGCGGTCGCCGGAGGACGCGGTGATGTCGAGGAACGTCAGCTCGTCCGCGCCCTCCGCGTCGTACACCTTGGCCATCTCGACGGGGTCGCCGGCGTCGCGCAGGTTCCGGAAGTGGACGCCCTTGACGACCCGGCCGCCGTCCACGTCGAGGCAGGGGATGACCCGTACCGCAAGGCTCATGCGCCGGCCGCTTCCCGGGAGCCGCCTGGCCGGTACGCCTCCACCTCGACCTCGACGACCAGCCGCGAGTCGACGAAGCCGGAGACGATGATCAGCGACGCGGCGGGGCGGATCGCGTCGAACAGCTCCTTGTGCGCCCCGCCGACCGCCTCCACGTCGCGCGCGTGGGTGAGGAACATCCGGGTCCGCACGACGTCCTCGCGCTCCAGGCCGACCCGCTTCAGCGCCTCGAACGCGACGCCGAAGGCGGTCATGGCCTGGGTGTGCGGATCGCCCTCACCGACGATCACGCCGTCCACGACGGACGTGCAGCCGGCCACCAGCACGAGGCCGTTGGGCAACTCCACCGCGCGCGAGTAACCGAACTCCTCCTCCCAGGGGGCACCGGACGAGATTCGACGCACACCGCCACCGGCCATCAGGACACCGCCTCCAACGCCTCTTCCATCGTGAACGCCTTCGCGTAGAGCGCCTTCCCGACGATCGCCCCTTCGACTCCCTCCGGGACGAGCGTGGCGAGGGCCCGCAGGTCGTCGAGGGAGGAGACGCCGCCGGAGGCGACGACCGGCCGGTCGGTGGCGGCACAGACGTCGCGCAGCAGTTGCAGGTTGGGACCCTGGAGGGTGCCGTCCTTGTCGATGTCGGTGACCACGTAGCGCGCGCAGCCCTCGGCGTCGAGCCGGGCCAGCGTCTCGTAGAGGTCGCCGCCGTCGCGGGTCCAGCCGCGGCCGCGCAGCGTGGTGCCGCGGACGTCGAGGCCGACGGCGATGCGGTCGCCGTGCTCGGCGATGACCCGGGCGACCCACTCGGGGGACTCCAGCGCGGCGGTGCCGAGGTTGACGCGGGTGCAGCCGGTGGCGAGGGCGGCGACCAGCGACGCGTCGTCGCGGATGCCGCCGGAGAGCTCGACCTTGAGTTCCATCGCCGCGACCACCTCGCCGATACGGGCGCGGTTGTCGCCGGTGCCGAAGGCGGCGTCGAGGTCGACTAGGTGCAGCCACTCGGCGCCGGCGCGCTGCCAGGTGAGTGCGGCCTCCAGCGGATCGCCGTAGCCCGTCTCGGTGCCGGACTCGCCGTGCACCAGGCGTACGGCCTGGCCGTCGCGGACGTCGACGGCGGGCAGCAGCTCCAGGGCGGTGGTCATCTCGCGGGGCGTCATCAGAGGGTCTCGATCCAGTTCTTGAGGAGGAGGGCACCGGCGTCGCCGGACTTCTCGGGGTGGAACTGGGCGGCCCACAGGGGTCCGTTCTCGACGGCTGCGACGAACGGCTCGCCGTGGGTGCTCCAGGTGACGGCGGGCGGGGAGATGCGCGGGTTGTGCACCTCCAGCTCCCATCGGCGGGCGGCGTAGGAGTGCACGAAGTAGAAACGCTCCCCGGCGTCTATGCCCGCGAACATCCGGGAGCCGGGCGCGATCTCGACGGTGTTCCAGCCCATGTGCGGCACGATGTCCGCCTGCAGCGCCTCGACCGTGCCGGGCCACTCGCCCATGCCGTCGGTCCGTACGCCGTGCTCGACGCCCTGCTCGAAGAGGATCTGCATGCCGACGCAGATGCCCAGCACGGGCCTGCCGCCGGCCAGCCGGCGCTCGACGACCCAGTCGCCGCGGGCCTCCTTCAGCCCGCCCATGCAGGCGGCGAAGGCGCCGACGCCGGGCACGAGCAGGCCGTCGGCGGCCATCGCCCGGTCGTAGTCACCGGTGATCTCCACCTCGGCGCCCGTGCGGGCGACGGCGCGCTCGGCGGAGCGGACGTTCCCGAAGCCGTAGTCGAAGACGACGACGCTCTTGCGCCCGCCGCCGCTGCCGTCGCCGCGGCGGGCGGCGGGCACGGCGGCCGGCGCCGCCGTGGCCCCGGGCCCGGCGGAGGCGGTGGGAGCGGTGGACGCGGCGCGGTCGGTCAACCCCACACCCCCAGCCGCAGGACGCCCGCGGCCAGCGCCATCGCGGCGCCGATGGCGAGCACGGCGATCACGTTCTTCGACTGGCCCTGCTTGACGAAGGAGATGACGCCGCCGAGCAGGAAGAGCCCCACGAAGATCAGCAGTATCGACAGGCCGTTCATCAGAGCGCGCCCTTGGTCGACGGGATGCCGGTCTGCCGCGGATCGATCTCCGCCGCGTAGCGCAGGGCGCGGGCGAGGGCCTTGAACTGGCACTCCACGATGTGGTGCGCGTTGCGCCCGTAGGGCACGTGGACGTGCAGCGCGATCTGCGCCTGGGCGACGAACGACTCCAGGATGTGCCGGGTCATCGTCGTGTCGTAGTCCGCGCCGATCATCGGGGCCATGCCCTCGGGCTCGGTGTGCACCAGGTACGGGCGTCCGGACAGGTCGACGGTGACCTGGGCCAGCGACTCGTCCAGCGGCACGGAGGCGTCGGCGAACCGCACGATGCCGCGCTTGTCGCCGAGGGCCTGCCGGAAGGCGGCGCCCAGGGCCAGCGCGGTGTCCTCCATGGTGTGGTGGCTGTCGATGTGCAGGTCGCCGTCGGTCTTGACGGTGAGGTCGAAGAGGCCGTGGCGGCCCAACTGGTCGAGCATGTGGTCGAAGAAGCCGACGCCCGTCGACACTGAGACCTCGCCGCGGCCGTCGAGGTTCAGCTCGACGACGACCGAGGTCTCCTTCGTGGTGCGCTCGACGCGGCCCACGCGGGTCATGAGTTGCTCTCCTTCTTCAGCGCGCGCACCGCATCGAGGAACGCGTCGTTCTCCGCCGGTGTGCCTGCGCTGACGCGCAGGAAGCCGGGCACGCCGTTGTCACGGACCAGTACGCCCGCGTCCAGCAGCCGCTCCCATGCCGCATGTGCGTCCGGGAAGCGGCCGAACTGGACGAAGTTGGCGTCGGACTCGGTGACCTCGCAGCCGAGCGCGGTCAGCTCCGACACCAGCCGGTCCCGCTCCTGCTTGAGCTGTTCGACGTACTGGAGCAGGGTATCGGTGTGCTCCAGGGCGGCGAGCGCGGTGGCCTGGGTGACGGCGGACAGGTGGTACGGCAGCCGGACGAGCTGGACCGCGTCGACCACGGCGGGGTCGGCGGCGAGATAGCCCAGCCGCAGGCCGGCGGCGCCGAACGCCTTGGACATCGTGCGGGTGAGGACCAGCCGGGGGCGGCCCTCGATCAGGGGCAGCAGCGAGGGGCGGTGGCTGAACTCGCCGTACGCCTCGTCCACCACGACCATCGCCGGGCCCGCCGCCTGCGCGGCCTCGTACAGCCGCAGGACGGTCTCGCGGTCCACGGCGGTGCCGGTGGGGTTGTTCGGCGAGCAGACGAACACCACCTCGGGGCGGTGCTCGGCGATGGCGCGCTCGGCGGCGCCGGCGTCGATGGTGAAGTCGTCGCGCCGCGGGCCCGAGAGCCAACCGGTGCCGGTGCCGCGGGAGATCAGCGCGTGCATCGAGTACGACGGCTCGAAGCCGATGGCGGTGCGGCCGGGGCCGCCGAAGGTCTGCAGCAGTTGCTGGATGACCTCGTTGGACCCGTTGGCCGCCCACACCTGGGCGGCGGTCACCTCGTGGCCCGCGGTGCGCGACAGGTAGCGCGCCAGCTCGGTGCGCAGCTCCACGGCGTCCCGGTCGGGGTAGCGGTTGAGCTGGCGGGCCGCTTCGGTGACGCGCTCGGCGATGCGCCTGACCAGGGGCTCGGGCAGCGGGTAGGGGTTCTCGTTGGTGTTCAGCCGGACGGGCACGTCGAGCTGCGGCGCGCCGTACGGGGACTTGCCGCGCAGCTCTTCGCGGACGGGCAGGTCGTCGATCGCGGTCACTGCTGAGGCACCTTCCATGAGCTGTGCCGGCCTGGTTCGCCTCCGGCGAAACGGGCCTTCAGCGCGGCGCCGTGGGCGGGCAGGTCCTCGGCCTCCGCGAGGTTCACCACGTGCTCGGTGACCTCGGCGAGGGCGTCGCGCGTGTAGTCCACGACGTGGATGCCCTTGAGGAAGGACTGCACGGACAGGCCCGAGGAGTGGCAGGCGCAGCCGCCGGTGGGCAGCACGTGGTTGGAGCCGGCGCAGTAGTCCCCCAGCGAGACCGGGGCGTACGGGCCGACGAAGATCGCGCCGGCGTTGCGCACCCGGGCGGCGAGCGCGGCGGCGTCGGCGGTCTGGATCTCCAAGTGCTCTGCGGCGTAGGCGTCGACGACGCGCAGGCCGGCCTCCAGGTCGTCCACGAGCACGATGCCGGACTGCCGGCCGCCCAGCGCGGCGGTGATCCGCTCCACGTGCCGGGTCGCGGCCACCTGCGTCTTCAGCTCGGCCTCGACCGCCTCGGCCAGCCGCTCCGACGGCGTGACCAGCACGGCGGCGGCCAGCTCGTCGTGCTCGGCCTGGCTGATGAGGTCCGCGGCGACGTACGCGGGGTCCGCGGTGTCGTCGGCGAGGACGGCGATCTCGGTGGGTCCCGCCTCGGCGTCGATGCCGATGCGGCCCTTCAACAGTCGCTTGGCGGCGGCCACATACACGTTCCCCGGGCCGGTGACCAGGTCGACGGGGGCGCACTCCTCGGTCCCGTACGCGAACATGGCGACGGCCTGGGCGCCTCCCGCCGCGTACACCTCGTCCACGCCGAGCAGGGCGCAGGCGGCGAGGATCGTCGGGTGCGGCAGCCCCGCGCCCCACGCGTTCGGCACGTCCTTCTGCGGGGGCGAGGAGACGGCCAGCGACGGCACGCCCGCCTCCTGGGCCGGCACCACGTTCATGACGACGGAGGAGGGATACACGGCCTGGCCGCCCGGCACGTACAGCCCGACGCGGGCGACCGGGAGCCAGCGCTCCGTGACCGTCCCGCCGGGGACGACCCGCACGGCGGTGTCGGCGCGGCGCTGCTCGCGGTGGACGATGCGGGCGCGGCGGATCGACTCCTCCAGCGCGGCGCGCACCTTCGGGTCCAGCTCGGCCAGCGCGCGCCGGAGCGCTTCCGCGGGCACCCGGAGCCGGTCCAGCGTCACTCCGTCGAAACGCTCTGTGATCTCGATCACCGCCGCGGTGCCGCGATGCCGGACGTCCTCGCACAGCGGGCGCACCTTCTCCAGGGCGGCCTCGACGTCGAGCTCGGCACGGGGCAGCAGGTCGCGGTCGATGCCGCCGCCTGCGTCGGAAGCGGCGGCGGAGCCGCGCAGATCGATTCGGGAGATCACGTGCTCAAGTCTCTCAGACACCCCGGGTCCCCGGCCCGGTTGTCCACAGGCTGGACCGCAAAATCGTCACTGTCAGTACCTGGTACTAGCGTTCAGTGTGCCGCCCCGAGGGGAATCAGAGCCGTACGGGACGGACGCGGGCAGAGCAGGGGAGCTTGTCGTTGACCGCTGTACAGCACGACCGGGCGGAGGCGCCCGAGGACCTTTCGGCGACGGAGCGGGGGCTGTGGGAAGCCTTCCAGGAAGGAGTTACATACGACCTGCGTTCGCGCGATCCCGGGCAGAACGACCCGGCGGGGCTGCACGTCTGGGGGCCGGAGCGCAGCGTGCGCGCCTCCTTACTCGCCCGGCTCCTGCTGCACGGCCCGCCGGCCCGTCCCGGCCGGGTGTCGTCGCTCAAGCTGGCCGGGGCGTACGTCACCGGCACGCTCGACCTCTCCGGCGGCCGCGTCGAGCCGTACGTGGAGCTGCGCAACTGCCGCTTCGAGAACGAGATGCTGCTGCCCGAGTGCTCCTTCGCCACGCTGCGCCTGGTGGAGTGCTCGGTGCCGCGGCTGGAGGCCGCCCGGCTGACCACCAGCGGCGACATGCACATGCCCCGCTGCACGGTGGACGGCGGCATCCGGCTCACGGACGCCCACATAGGCACGGACCTGCTGCTCAGCCAGCTCACCGTCGGCCGTGACCGGCGCGGCGTGGCCGTCGCCGCCGACGGCATCACCGTCGGCCAGGACCTCCAGGCCGACCTGCTCCAGGCGCACGGCGAGCTGCGGATGCGCGGCGCGAACGTCGGCGTCTCGCTGAACCTGAGCGGCAGCGTCCTGCGCAACCCGTACGGCAAGCGCGCGCTCAACGCGCCGCAGCTCACCGTCGAGCGCTCGCTGCACATGGGCCCGGCGGCGGTCCCCGAGGCCGCGACGGGCGGGGCCACGCCCCCGTACGGCATCAGCGGCCACACCCCGCCGCGCGGCACGCGGATGCAGCGCTTCGAGTGCCACGGCGGGCTGCGCCTGGACGACGGCCGCTTCGGCGACTCCGTCGACCTCGACGGCGCGCGCTTCGTGATGGACCCGGAGCAGGAGATGTCGCTGCGCCGGATCCAGACGCCCGAGCTGCGCTTCATGGGCCGCGAGCCGGAGGGGGGCAGGGTGGTGCTGTCGGGCGCCCGGGTGGTCAACCTCCGCGACAAGTACACGAGCTGGCCGGGACCCGGGCGGCTGGCGATGGCGGGTTTCTTCTACGAGCACCTCATACCCGTCGGCGCCTTCCCGCTGGTGCACCGGCTGGAGTGGGTGGAGGCCGCCACCCCGGAGTTCTCCCCCGAGCCGTACGAGGTGCTGGCCGCCGTCCTGCGCAACACCGGTGAGGACCACGAGGCCCGCGAGGTCATGCTCGCCAAGCACCGCCGCCAGCGCGAGACGCTGCCGCTGACCGGCAAGGCGTGGGGCCTGTTGCAGGACTGGACGGTCGCGTACGGCTACCGCCCCACCCGCGCCGTGGTGTGGATGGCGGTCCTCTGGGCGGTCGGCTCGCTGTACTTCGCGCACCAGGAGCCGCGCGCACTGCGCCCCGGCGAGGGACCCGAGTGGAGCCCGCCGCTCTACGTGCTCGATCTGCTGCTGCCCGTCATCGACCTGGGCCAGGACAACGCCTGGCATCAGTCGGGGCATTACCAGTGGACGGCCACGGTGCTCGTGCTCGCCGGCTGGGTGCTCGCCACCACGGTGGCGGCCGGCGTCTCCCGTGCGCTGCGCCGCCAGTGAGGTACCGGCCGGGACCGTTAGGATCCGCCTGTGACCACCGCACGCCTGCCCCTCTTCCCGCTGAACGCGGTGCTGTTCCCGGGCCTCGTCATGCCCTTGAACGTGTTCGAGGAGCGGTACCGGGCGATGATGCGCGACCTGCGCAAGCTGCCCGAGGCGGAGCGGCGGTTCGGCGTGGTGGCGATCCGGGACGGCCGCGAGGTCGCGCCCACGGGTCCGGGGCTGCCGGACCAGACCGCGCTGCCCGAGCGCGGCCCCGCGGCCGGCTTCGGCGCCGACCCGATGCAGGCGTTCTACGGCGTCGGCTGCGTCGCGGACGCGGCGACGATCCGGGAGAAGGACAGCGGCGGGTACGAGGTGCTGGTCACCGGCACCCGCAGGTTCCGGCTGCTGTCGGTGGACGCCTCGGGCGAGTATCTGACCGGTGAGGTCGAGGCGCTGCCCGAGCAGTCGGGCGAGGGCGCGGGCGTGCTGTCCGCGGCGGTCGTACGGGCCTTCAGGACGTACCAGAAGAGGCTGGCCGGCGCCCGCGAACGCTCGCTGGGCGCGGCCACGGAGCTGCCGGACGAGCCGTCGGTGCTGTCGTATCTCGTCGCCGCGGCCGCCGTGCTGGACACCCCGTCGAAGCAGCAGCTCCTCCAGGCGCGGGACACCGCCTCGCGGCTGTCGGCCGAGCTGAAAATCCTGCGGCGCGAGAGCGCGGTGCTGGGTAAGCTCCCGTCGCTGCCCGCGGTCGACCTGACGCGGCACCCGACGAGCCCCAACTGACCCCGGTTCCCCTCCCCATGGCCAAGAAGAAGCAGGCCGGGTCCACCCCGGCCACGGTGGCGCTGACCAAGGCCGGCGCCGAGTTCACCGTCCACGCGTACGCCCACGACCCCGCCGCCGCCTCGTACGGCGAGGAGGCGGCGGAAGCGCTCGGCGTCGATCCGGGCCAGGTCTTCAAGACCCTGGTCGCCGAGGTCGACGGCGCGCTGACCGTCGCGATCGTGCCGGTCTCGGGCGCGCTGGACCTGAAGGCGCTGGCCGCGGCGGCCGGCGGCAAGAAGGCCGTGATGGCGGACCCGGCGCACGCCGAGCGCACCACGGGCTACGTCCGCGGCGGCATCTCCCCGCTGGGCCAGCGCAAGCGGCTGCCGACGGTGCTGGACTCCTCGGCCGAGGGGCGGCCGACGGTCTGCGTCTCCGCGGGCCGGCGCGGCCTGGAGGTGGAGCTGTCGCCGACGGTGCTGGCGGAGCTGACGGGCGCGGTCGTGGCGCCCATCGCGCGCGACGGCCGCTGACGCGGCGCCGGGCGTGCGGGTTTCCGGGTTTCCGGGTTTCCGCTACGCGGGCCGGCGGCCGTGGTTGGCCTTGCCCTTGCGGGTACGCCACTTGCGCTTGCGCGTTTTCTTCGACATGTCCAGGTCATACCGGAGTGCACTGAATCCGTCCAGGCTCCGCGCAGCCCTCCCCCCGGCGGGCGGGCCGTTCGGCACCGCGTACCCTCGTAGTTCGTGAGTACGCGCAGCGAAGCGGCGGGTCCTGCCGCGGCCGGGACCGCCACCCCGCCGGGCGCGGTGGTGTGTGCCGTGCGCGCGCTCGTGAAGACCTATCCGGCACCCCGTGAGAAGCGCCGGCGGCGCAGGGCCGCCCGCGGGGACGCCGGGCGGCCCGCGGCCCCCGTCTCCCCCGCCGGTCCCGTACGGGCCTGCGACGGCGTCGGGCTCGACATCCACGCCGGCGAGATCTTCGGCCTCCTCGGGCCCAACGGCGCCGGCAAGTCCACCCTCGTACGCCAGCTCACCGGCCTGCTGCGGCCCGACTCCGGCAGCATCGAGCTGTTCGGCCACGACCTCGTACGCCGCCCGGAGCTGGCCGCGCGGCTGCTGGCGTACCTCGGCCAGGAGTCCACGGCGCTCGACGACCTGACCGTGGCGCTGGCCGCCGAGACCACCGCCCGGCTGCGCGGCCTGCCCGCGGCCGCGGCCCGCACGGAACGCGACGCGGTGCTCGGCGAACTCGGCCTCGACCGCCTCGCCGACCGCCCGCTGCGCCGGCTCTCCGGCGGCGAGCGGCGGCTGGCGTGCGTGGCGGCGGCGCTGGTCGGCGAGCGCCCGCTGCTGGTGCTGGACGAGCCGACCACGGCGATGGACCCGGTGGCCCGCCGCGCCGTGTGGGCGGCGATCGACCGGCGCCGGGCCGAGCGGGGCGCGACCGTGCTGCTCGTCACGCACAACGTCATCGAGGCCGAGACCGTGCTCGACCGGGTCGCGGTGCTCGACCGCGGGCGGGTCATCGCCTGCGACTCCCCCGCCGGGCTGAAGGCCCTGGTGGGCGGGGAGGTCCGGGTCGACCTGGTCTGGCGCGACCAGCCGCCGCTCGACCTGCCGCAGATCGCGGAGCTGGCCCGTACCGCCCGCCGCACGGGCCGCCGCTGGACGCTGCGGCTGCCGGAGGACGCGGCGCGCGCCGCGGTCGCGGCGGTCACGGGCGGTCCCGCGTTCGCCGCGCTGGACGACTTCACGCTGACGACGCCGAGCCTGGAGGACGTCTACCTGGCCCTCGGCGGGCGGGACGAGGGACTGGTGAAGGCATGACGGACGGACACCTCGGCCTCGCGCAGGCCCCGCCCGACGGCCCGGGGCCCGCGGCTACGGGACCGGCGGTACCCCGGCCCGCCCCCGCGAACGGGACCGCAGGGGGGACCGCCGTGCCGAACGGATCCGCCGAGGACACCGGAGCCGCCGGCACCGGCAGGGGTTCCGCCAGGCCCGCCGCGTCCGCCCCGCTCGCGCCCCGCGTGCCGCTCCTCCCCGCCCTCGCCGCCGTCTACCGCGCCCAGCTCTCGCGCGCCAGGGTCGCCCGGCTCCCGCTGCTCTTCGTCGCCACCTTCCAGTCCATCGGGATCATGGTCCTGATGCGCGGCGTGGTCGACGCCGAGGCGCGCAGCTCCGAGGCCCACGCCGTGGTGGCGGGGTCCACGGTGCTGATCGTGGCGTTCGTGGCGCTGAACCTGCTCGCCCAGTACTTCGGCCAGTTGCGCGCCACCGGCGGTCTCGACCACTACGCGACCCTCCCGGTGCCGCCCGCCGCGGTGGTGCTCGGCGCGGCCGGCGCGTACGCCTCGTTCACCGTTCCCGGCACGGTCGTCACGGCCGTGACCGGCAGCCTGCTCTTCGAGCTGCCGCTGACGCACCTGTGGATCCTCGTGGCCGTCGTACCGCTGTCAGGCGCCGCGCTGGCCGGGCTCGGTGCGATGCTCGGGCTGCTGGCGCCGCGGCCCGAGCTGGCGACGCTCTGCGGCCAGCTCGGCATGTCGGCGGCGCTGCTGCTCGGCGTGCTGCCCGCGGAGCGGATGCCGGGAGCGGTGTCCTTCGCGCGCGACCTGCTGCCGTCCACGTACGGCGTGGAGGCGCTGATGGAGACCTTCGCGCCCAGCCCCGACTGGGCCGCGGTCCTCGCCGACCTGGGGGTTTGCGCCGGGGTCGGGGTGCCCGCGCTGGCGGCGGCGACGTGGGCGTACCGCCGGGCGGCGCTGCGGTCGTGAGCGCCGGCGGTCACGGCGACATTCCGAACGACCGTCCTGGCTACGGCGGGCGGCCCGGGCCCTGGCACGATGACGGGGTGACAGCTCCCCTGACACCGCACGAGCAACCCCCGCACGAGCAGCCGGGCCACAACCCCTGGCAGTACCCGCCCGCCTCCGGCGGCGGCAAACCGACCGGCGGGAAGGGCGGCCGGAAGGCCGGGGGCGACGACGACACCGATCTCGCCGGGGAGCTGTGGCAGGCGTTCCTGCTCATGGTGGGCGTGGCGGCGCTGGGCCTGCTGCTGGGCTTCCTGTGGGAGCAGTTCGCGCCCCGGGTGCCGCTGGTCGTGCGCGGGGGCGATGCCTGGCTGAAGGAGAGCGAGAGCGAGGACGCGATCTCCATCGACGGCACGTTCGCCCTGCTGGGGCTGGCCTTCGGCGCGGTGACGGCGCTGGCGGTGTTCCTGTGGCGGCGCCGCGGCGGGCTGCCGCTGGTGCTGGGGCTGGCGCTGGGCTCGCTGATCGGTGCCGTGGTGGCCTGGCGGTTCGGCATCTGGCTGGGGCCGCCCGGGAACGTGGCGCAGCGGGCCGCCGAGATGAGCGACGGCAGCGGCCTCGACGCGCCGCTGGAACTGAAGGCCAAGGGCGCGCTGCTGGCCTGGCCGGGGGCGGCGATGGCCGTGCACCTGGTGCTGACCGGGCTGTTCGGCCCGCGCGACCCGGAGCCGCAGGCGCCGCCGCCGCCGACGGGCGGCTGGCAGGGCTGGGGCTCCCCGACGTCCTGAGGCGGGCCCGGGGCGGGCCCGGGGCCCGGTTCGTACGGCGGACCCACGGGCGGCGCGCGACGCCGCCCGGCGGGCCCTACGCCTCCGGCTCCGCGGCCTGCGCGTGCTCGGCGGCGGAGCTGACGTCCACCTCGCGCCAGAACCCGGCCCTGATCGCGTAGCGGTCGCGCTCGTCGATCTGGTCGTCCTTGTGCGCCAGCAGCCCGAAGCGGGCGGCGTAGCGCAGCAGCTCGCCGTCGATGCGGTGCGGGATACGCGGGTACTGGCCGGCCAGCAGCCGCAGCTTCGCCTGGTCCGCCAGCCGCTCCATCCAGCGCCTGGCGAAGACCTGCCCCACCTCGAACGGGTCGCCGCCGATGACGGTGATGTCCTCCTCGCGGTCCGCCCAGCGCTGCTCCGCGGTGGTGAGCTGGGCGAGCGTGGGCAGCCCGGCGACGTCCGGCGGCTCGGCACCCGGCCGCTCCACCCAGCCGCGGTCGGACGACCAGCGCAGGGTGGCGTTGCCGACGGGGTGCCCGTGGCGGCCCTCGGGCACGGCGGGGCGGCCCAGGCTCGCGAGGTCCTTCGGGGTGGGCACGCCGCCCTTGCCGCCGGGGTCGTCCTCGTCGTCGGGTACGGCGTCGGGGGCCGTGCCCGCGTCGTCGTGGCGGCGCTCGGTGACCGGGGCGGTGGCCTGCGCGGTGCCGTTGGCGACGGCCGTCTGCTTGCCGGCGACGGAGGTCTCCGAGGGCGGGGCGGAGAGGATCGCGGCGATCTCGGGCCGCGGCACGGGGCTGGGGGCGCAGATGCCGGTGAGGTCCTTGGCCTGCATGGCGCGGGTGATCCAGGCGCGGTCGAGCACGCGCCGCTCGTCGGCCTCGGCGACGAGGTCCTCGGACTGGTTGTAGTCGCCGTCGGCGGCCTGGACCGCCCACAGGTGCACGGCGACGCCGTGCTCCTTCGCGGACATCATCCCGGGCAGCAGGTCGCCGTCGCCGGTGACGAGCACGACGTCGGCGCAGGCGCGGTTGCGGGCCAGCTCGGTCAGCTCCGCGTGCATCGCGGCGTCGACGCCCTTCTGCGCCCACCGGCCGTCGCTGCGGGTGAGCGCGCCGAGGCGGACGGTGACGCGGGACATCACCCGCAGCCGCCGGTGTTCCGGCTGCGGTACGCGGTCGGGGGCGCCGTCGAACCAGTAGATCCGCAGCAGGCGCTGGCCGGTGTCGGCTTCGGCCTGGTCCCGCAGGCCCTGGATGAGCGCGGGGTGGTCGACGGTGATCCGGGAGCGGGCGGGTTCCCCGGCGAGCAGGCTCGCGGCGGCGCCCAGCAGGTAGCCGGCGTCCACCAGGACGACGCAGCGGTCCACGATTCACCCTCTTCTCAGCCGGTTCCGGGCCCGTGCCGCGGAGTTCACGTCGGGTTGCCTTCGAGTCTGCCCCACTGAGGGGTGGTTAACAGCAGGGCATCGATCATCGGCGTGGCGGACACCGATGCCCGGCCATGAACAGCGCGTACTACGCACGGTAATTATCCGACATGCGAGGCATCTCAGGCCGTGCGAAGGTGATCTCCGCGGGGGTCCGCGCCTGTAAAGGATCAGTGATGGGTAAGCGCAAGAACCGCGAGAAAAAGCAGCAACAGCATTCCCACCGGGACAAGTACGCCGGCTCGCCGGCGGGCATACCCGACCGCGGCCGGCGGCAGTCCTTCGACGAGCCCCCGCCGCCGGACACCCGGGCCGAGGCGCCCGCGGGCGACGCCGGCCGGCGTCCCAGGACCGGGGAGCGGTGATCCCCATGAGCCGCAAGAACAGGAACCGCCAGAACGACCGCGCCGCCGCCCCGCCGGAGGAACGCGGCATGGAGACCGACTCCCCGTCCGCGGACAGGCCCCCGCCCGACCAGGTCAGCGAGGCGGTGAACCCCGGCTCCGGGGGTCACAAGACCCAGAAGCACAAGGAAAAGCGCTTCGGTCACAACTGAGCGCGGCCCGGCGGGCGCGCCCCTCCCGGGCGCGCCCGTGCATGCCGCGCGTGGCCGCCGGACCGGGCCGTCCCCGGCCCGGCGGCCAGCGCCCGTCAGCCTGCCAGACAGGACGGCCCGAGGAGTGCCTTCAGGTCGCCGAAGAGCGCCGGGTCCGACGTCACCCGGTGCCGGTCGAGGCGGAGCACGGTGGTGGTGCGGGAGCCCTGGAGCTTCACCCGTACCTCGGTGCCGCCGCGGTGCTGCGACAGCACCTCGCCCAGCTTCTCCACCAGCGGCGGGGTGACCTTGACCGTGGGGATCGTGATCGTCACCGGCGCGTTCGCGGACACCTCGGACAGGTCGGGGACGGCGAGTTCCATGGCGACCAGCCGCGGGACGTCCTCGCGCTTGTCGAGCCGTCCCTTGACGAAGACGATGGCGTCCTCGACGAGTTGGGTGGAGACCAACTGGTACGTGGCCGGAAAGAACAT
>NZ_JBIAMS010000013.1:0-204191 GCF_042874195.1 Streptomyces sp. NPDC004134
AGCCGGTGGCCGCTCGACTATGCGGGCCTCATCCCGATGCCGGAGCAATCCCCCGGATCAGGTCGAACCCGTACACCACTTCCCAGGACGCAACCTGAATACGTGGAAACCCACCCACCGGATCCGCGCAAAACGCCCGCCTGGGGCGACTTTCGCCCACCTACGTGCAGGCAGCCTCTCCTCGGCCAGCGTTCGGCGCCGCGCCCCTTCACCCCGACGCGGCCCCCCGGGGCTCGGTTCCCCCGCGTTCTACGGTCACGCCAACCCCGTACGCCCCCCAACCTGCGCACGGCCCCGGGCCGCCCCCGTGCCATGCTCCAATGCCTCAGCCCCGTCCCCGGCCCACCCCACGAACGCCCCCCGGCCTCAACCCCGTTACCGCGCCCACCTCGAACCCGCGCGCAGCCACGCTCCCAGCTCGACCCGGCTAGCGGTATCCCGAGCAGGCCCGCCCCGGCCCCGGCTCTCGGGCCTCCGCGCTCCCGGCGGCCCCAGACCCCCGGCGGCTCCGGGCCCCCGGCCGGCCCCGCCCCAGGCGCCCGTCCCACCCCGCACCCCCCCGCTCGACCGCCCATCCACACCGGCCCCCGAGTCGCCGCCCCCTCACCCGGCCAGATCCCGCGCCGCCAGCGCCGCCTGGACCCTGTTCGTCACCCCCAGCTCCGCCAGGATCCGGCTCACGTGCGCCTTCACCGTCGACTCCCGCAGCCCCAGCATCGCCCCGATCTCCGCGTTCGTCATCCCGTCCGCCACCGCCGACAGCACCTGCCGCTCCCGCGGCGTCAGCCGTGCCGCCGCCTCCCTCGCCGCCTGGCTGCGGCCCGCCTCCGGGCGGTGGAAGCGGCTGATCACCGTGCGCGTGACCGTCGGGGAGAGCATCGCTGCGCCCGCCGCGACCACGTGGATCGCCTGGAGGATGGCGTCCGGCGGCGTGTCCTTGAGCAGGAAGCCCGCCGCGCCCGCCGCCAGCGCGCCGTAGACGTACTCGTCCAGGTCGAACGTCGTCAGCACGATCACCGCCGGCGGATCCGGCAGCCGGCACAGCGCCGCGGTGGCAGCTATGCCGTCCATCCCCGGCATGCGGATGTCCACCAGGGCGACGTCGACCCGCCGGCTGCGCGCCGCCGCCACCGCCGCGGCGCCCTCCGCCGCCTCCCCGGCGAGTTCCAGCCCCTCGTCCGTGGCGACCAGGTCTCTCAACCCCGCGCGCACGAAGGCGTCGTCGTCGACGACCAGGACCCGGATCACCGCACCGCCACCGCGCTGAGCGCAGCAGGCTCTTCCACCGGGTGTACGGGCACGGGCAGTTCCGCGGTGAGCACGAACCCGCCCTCCCCGGTGCGCCCCGTGGTGAGTTCGCCGTGCAGGGCGGCCACCCGCTCGGCTATGCCCACCAGGCCGTAGCCCCGCGACGGGCCGTCCTGCGGCTCCGGTGCCACCCCGCACTCGTTCTCCGCGCGTATCACGACCCGCGTCCTCGTCACCGTCACCGTGAGGTCGACCGGCCTGCCGGGGGCATGCTTGCGGGCGTTCGTCAGGGCCTCCTGCACGATGCGGTGGGCGGCGAGGCGGACGGCGGCGGGCAGGCCCGCCAGGTCGTCGGTGCGGGCGCGGACCCCCGTGCCCGCACGCTCGGACTCGGCGATGAGCGCGGGCAGGTCGTCGGCCGTGGGGGCGAGCGGGACCGGGCCCTCGTGGTCGCGGAGCGCCCCCAGCAGGTCCCGCAGGTCGTCGAGGGCGTGCGCGCTCGTCGTACGGAGCAGGTCGAGGCGTTCGCGTACGGGCTCGGGGACCGCTTCGCCGCGGCGCTGGAGCACGCCGGTGTGCAGGACGAGCAGGCTGAGCCGGTGGGCGAGCACGTCGTGCATCTCGCGGGCGATCCTTGCGCGTTCGGCCATCCGCACCTGCTCGTCGCGCAGCCGGTTCGCCGCCTCCAGGTGCTCCAACTGCCGCGCGAGCGAGCCGGCCAGGTCGCGCTGGCTGCGCACGGCCAGGCCGACGGCCAGCGGCACGGCGAGGATCGCGCAGGGGAAGAGCACGACCTGCGGCATGTTCACCAGCTCGCGGAACGGACCGAACGCGGCCGGTACGAAGACGGCGCCGGTCAGCGCTGTCGCCGTACCCCGCGGCCGCCACAGCGTGACCCCGTACAGCGCGATGAACACCGGCCAGACCTGGCTCTCCAGCAGAAACCCCGCGCCGGTCACCGCCACCACCGCCACCGGCATCCGGCGGCACAGCGGCAGCACCGCGCACAGCGCGCCGGCCACGACGGTGCTCGCCGCCGGCGACGTGAGGAGCCCCGCCTGCTCGGTCAGCGCCGCGCGCACCGACTTGAACACGACGAAGACGAACCCCGCCGCCAGCAGCAGCCGGAGCTGCGGCGGAGTCAGCAGTGCGCGGCGCACGGGCCGTTCGGCGGTGGACATACCGGCATCGTAAACAGCCCCACTGACACGCACATTCGACGAAAGTCGGGGGTCGGCCCCGGCCCGCCACCGCCGTTGGTCGGTGCGCACCGCCGCCGGGCGGCGGATGCGGCGCGCGCTGTACGGGCCGGAGGGTGGAGCCGTACCGCAGGTCGAGGAGGGACAGCACATGCAGGACGGCAGCAGTGGGTCGGTGGGTCGGCGGCACGTACTGGGCGGGGCGGCAGCGGCGATGGCCGCCGCGGGGGTGGGCCTCGGGGCCGGCGCCCGGACGGCTTCGGCGCAGGAACGCGGGCAGCGGGGCAAGGGCCGCAGGTACGCAGGGAAGACGGTCCTCGTCACCGGCGCCACCTCCGGCATCGGGCGGGCCGCGGCGATCGCGTTCGCCGCGGAGGGCGCGCGGGTCGGGTTCTGCGGGCGGCGCCGGGACCTGGGGCAGGACGTCGAGCGGCGGATCCGCCAGGCGGGCGGCGAGGCGACGTACGTCAGGGCCGACGTGCGCAAACCGGAGGAGGTGCGGGGGTTTGTCGACGCGGTGGCGCAGAAGTACGGTGGCCTCGACATCGCCCTCAACAACGCGGGGATCCAGAAGCCGTTCACCGACCTACACGAGGTCTCGGTGGCGGACTGGGACGACGTCACGCTGACCAACACCCGCGGCATCTTCCTGGCGATGAAGTACGAGATCCCCCACCTGCGGGCGCGCGGGGGCGGCGTCATCCTCGTCACCGGATCGTCCAACCAGTACGCGACGCGCCCGGGCCTCGGCTCGTACACGGCGAGCAAGAACAGCGTCACGGGCCTGGTGCAGGCGGCGGCGATCGAGAACGGAACGCACGGCATCCGCGTGGTGGCGCTGGCGCCGGGGATGACGGACACGCCGATGCTGGACGTGCACCGGCCACCGGGCGACACGGACGAGCAGTGGGCGGCGCGGAAGGCGGAGTTCGGCCGGCAGGGGATCGACGCCTTCAAGCGGATGGCGACGCCGGAGGAGATGGCGTCGGCGGCGCTGGGGCTGGCGTCGGACGACATGGGGTTCCAGACGGGTGCGACGGTGGTGGTCGACGGCGGGCAGTTGGCGGGCATGTGACCGCCCGGTCGGGCGGATGACCGCGTACGGAACGGGAAGCGCGGGCCCGGCGCACACCGAAACGGGCCCGCGCCCCCGCGCACGCCCGCTCAGCGCAACGCGCCCATCAGAGCCACGACATACGCATCCAGCCGCCCCTCCACCGCTTCCGTCGTCAGCTCCGTCCGCCCCGCCTCCCGCCACGGCACCGACACCACCTCGGTTTCCTCCGAGAACGACAGCGCGTCCCGCACCAGCCAGTACCGCCGCGCACGCCGCTCGGCGGCCAGTGCCCCGCCCGCCTCCTCGTACGCCCCGGCAAACCGCAGACCCCACGCGGGGCCGTGCAGCAGCGCGAGATTGGTGGCGCAGTGCGCCACGTCGAGATCCGCGGGTCCCCAGGAGGGCTGCGCCCAGTCGACGACGCCGGTGATCCGGACGGAGTCGGGGCCGGCGGGCGCTCCGTCGAACAGCACGTTGCCGGGATGGAAGTCCCGGTGCAGGAAGCGGCCTTCGCCGGCCGGCGGGGGCTCACGGATCACGTCGATCGCCGCGGCCCATGCCGCCGTGTCGGCGTTGTTCGGTACGACGACGGTCTCGGCGGTCGTCGACGTCTCGTACGCCACGGGCCGCTCGGCGGGCCGCAGCGCGTGGATCGCCACGAGCTGGCGGGCGAGCAACGGGACGCGCGCCTCCAGCCCTTCGTCGTCCAGGGCGGTACGGCCCGGCAGATGCGTCATCAGCAGCGACGGGTGCTCGCAGTGCGCGGCGGCCTGATCCACCGCGACCAGCCGGGGAGCCGGCACGCCGGTCCCCGCGAGCAGGGTCAGCGCGGCGGCCTCCCGGGCCAGCCACTCCGGGGCGTGCTCCCGGCCGGCGAAGGTCCGCAGCACGAGGTCGCGGCTGCCGCCGCCGGCCGCGGCGACGGTCAGCCGCCGCACCTCGGCGCTGATGCCGCCGAGCAGCGCCTCGGTACGGACGATCCGCTCCCCTGCCGCGAGGTGCCCGCGCACCCAGGCGAGGGTCGACGGCCGGAGGGCCGCGTCGTCGTGGTCGGTCATCGCCCCACCTCACCACCCGCGCGGCGGTGCGCGCAAAGAGGATTGCGGCGAGGAGGGCGGCGCCGAGTCGCTTCTACCCCGCGCGCTGCACGGCCGGCAGGGCGGCCTCGATGGCGGCGTACGTGGCGCCGTGGTCGGCCAGGACCTCGGCGGCGATGCCGGGAGCGGCGGCGAGGGCGAGCAGGATGTGCTCGTCGCCGATGGCCTTGTCCCCGCGCCCCAGGGCGATCCTGAGGGACCGTTCCAGCACGGCCTTGGCTTCGGCGTCGAACCTGGTACGTCCCCGCCGCCATGCGCGCCGCCGGGCGAGGGCGCCGGGGCCGTGGGCGGACTCGACGTGGTCGACGACGGCGGCTACGTCGATGCCGATGCCGGCCAGCGCCTCGGTGTCGGACTTCGTCAGCCCGCCGCGCCGCCGGGCCTCGTCCAGCCCCCGCAGCACCCCGGCCCGCCGCGCCTCGCTGTCGACCCCGGCGGCGGCCAGCGCGACGGCCCCTTCGGTCCCGGACCCGGCGAGGAGCTGGCGGAGCAGGTGCTCGGGGGCGACGTGGGAGTCGCCGTCCCGCTCCGCGCGCTCGGCCGCACCGCGGACGAGGTCCCTGGCGGCCTGGGTGAACCGTTCGAACATCAGCGCCTCCCGTGCTTCTTGTGTACCGCCTGCCGGCTGACCCCGAGCTCGGCCGCGACCTCCTGCCACGACCAGCCCTGGTTCCGCGCGCTCCGCACCTGCACGGCCTCCAACTGCTCCAACAGCCGCCGCAACGCAGCCACGGCCCGCAACCCCTCCCGGGGATCGGCACCCCCGGCCCGCTCGGCAAGCTCGGTCGCCTCACTCATGACGTCAACCTACGTTGACACCAGGCCAATGTCAACCAAAGTTGACACCCTCTCGCGAGCAGACCAGATGTAGGTACACTGGAGTTTCTGTAGGTACACCTTGGCGATCAGGAGGGAGCGATCGATGAGCGCGATTTCCGTACGCGAGTTCTCGTACAACCCCAGCGCGGTCTTCGCTCGCGTCGAGCAGGGCGAAGCCGTCCAGGTCACCCGGCACGGGAACGTGATCGCCATACTGCTGCCCGCCTCGGGTGCCGCGGAGCGCTACGCCGACCTGGTGTCGCGCGGCCAGATCCGCCTCAAGGCCGCGACGAGCGCCGATCTCTCCGGGCTTCCGCGCTACCAGGTCCCCGAGGACGCAGACCCGCTGGCGGTGCTGCTCGCCGAACGCGAGGACGACCCCCGGTGATCTATCTCGACGCCTCTGCCGTGATCACCCTCGTCGCCGGCCGCCGCCACGCGGCCGAACTCCGCGGGTACCTCGGAGCGAAGCCCGCGGCGCCCATGGCGACGAGCACGATCGGCTTCGTCGAGACCGTGCGCACCCTGGACCAGATGGGCAGCTTCCCCACCGCCATGCAGGACCTCATGCGGGACCTGACCGAGGTCCTGGTCACCGAGGAGGTCCGCGACCTCGCCGGTCTCCTGCCCGGCCGCGTACGCACCTTGGACGCGTTGCATGTCGCCAGCGCGCAGACGATCGGCCCCGCACTCGACTCGCTGATCAGCTACGACAAACGGATGCTGGAGGTCGCGCGGGAAGTCGGCCTACCGACCGCCGCTCCGGGCATGGACTGACGGCGCCCTCCCGGACCGCCGCCCCTTCAGCCGCGCGCTCAGCGGGTCAGGACCACCTTGCCGAACAGGTCGCCCGTCGCCATCTTCTCGAAGCCCTCCCGGGCGCGGTCCAGCGGCAGCACCGTGTCGATCACCGGGCGGACGCCCTTCGACGCGCAGAAGTTCAGCAGGCCCGCCAGTTCCTCCTTGCTGCCCATCGTCGAGCCGACGACCTTCAGTTCCAGGAAGAAGATGCGCTGCAGCTCCACCGCGGCAGGGTTCGGGCCGCTCGTCGCGCCGGAGATGACCAGGGTGCCGCCCGGGCGCAGGGACTTCACCGAGTGGGACCACGTCGCCGCGCCCACCGTCTCCAGGACCGCGTCCACCCGGTGCGGCAGGCGCGTGCCCGGGGGCACCGCGGCTTCCGCGCCCAGGTCCTCCGCCCGCTTGCGCTTCGCCTCGTCGCGGCTCGTCGCGTACATCCGCAGTCCGGCCGCCGCGCCCAGCACGATCGCCGCCGTGGCGACGCCGCCGCCCGCGCCCTGGACCAGGACCGAGTCGCCCGGGCGTACGCCCGCGTTGGTGAAGAGCATGCGGTACGCCGTCAGCCAGGCCGTCGGCAGGCACGCGGCCTCCTCGAAGCTCAGCTCCTTCGGCTTCGGCAGGACGTTCCAGGCCGGGACGGCGACCTGCTCCGCGAACGTGCCCTGGTACCGCTCCGTCAGCAGCGACCGCGGCTCGTTCGGGCCCACCCCGTGGCCGGTCTGGCCGATGACGGAGTGGAGGACGACCTCGTTGCCGTCGGCGTCGACGCCCGCCGCGTCGCAGCCGAGGATCATCGGCAGGGCGTCCTCGCCGAGTCCGACGCCGCGCAGCGACCACAGGTCGTGGTGGTTGAGGGAGGCGGCTCTGACGTCGACGACGGCCCATCCGGGCGGGGCCTGCGGCGCGGGCCGCTCCCCCAACTCCAGGCCGTTCAGCGGCTCGTCACGGTCGATGCGGGCTGCGTAGGCGGCGAACATGACCATGAAGTTACGCCCAGGGGCGGGGGCCGTACCAGCCCCCGCCCCGCCGAGCGAAATTTCTCACCCGGGTCCCGGGACCCGGAAGCGGCTCACAGCACCTTCGACAGGAACGCCTTCGTCCGCTGGTGCTGCGGGTTCGTCAGGACGTCCCGCGGGTGGCCGGACTCCACCACCGCGCCGTCGTCCATGAACACCAGCGCGTCCCCGACCTCCCGCGCGAACCCCATCTCGTGCGTGACGACGATCATCGTCATGCCCGACTCCGCGAGGTCGCGCATCACGTCCAGCACCTCGCCGACCAGCTCCGGGTCGAGCGCCGAGGTGGGCTCGTCGAAGAGCATCAGCTTCGGCTCCATCGCCAGCGCCCGCGCGATGGCGACGCGCTGCTGCTGGCCGCCGGAGAGCTGCGTCGGGTAGCCGGCCGCCTTGTCGGCGAGGCCCACCCGGTCCAGCAGCCGCAGCGCGCGCTCCCGCGCGGTCGCCTTGGACTCCCGCTTGACCTGGACCGGCGCCTCCATGACGTTCTCCAGCGCCGTCATGTGCGGGAAGAGGTTGAAGCGCTGGAACACCATGCCGATGTCCTTGCGCTGCGCGGCGACCTCTTTCTCCTTCAGCTCGTAGAGCTTGTTGCCGTGCTGCCGGTAGCCGACGAGGTGGCCGTCGACGTACAGCCGGCCGGCGTTGATCTTCTCCAGGTGGTTGATGCACCGCAGGAAGGTCGACTTGCCGGAGCCGGAGGGGCCGACGAGGCAGAAGACCTCGCGCGGCGCGACCTCCAGGTCGATGCCCTTGAGTACGTGGGTGAGCCCGAAGGACTTGTGTACGCCCTCGGCCCTGACCATTGCCGTCATGGCGGCGCTCACCTCGTTCCCCTCAGCCGCGGCCCGGAGAAGACGCTCCGCCGGATCTTCTGCCACGGGGTCAGCGGCAACTGGCGTACGGAGCCCTTGGCGTAGTGCCGCTCGATGTAGTACTGGATCACGCTGAACACGCTGGTCATCGCCAGGTACCAGATGGCGACGACGATGTACATCTCCATCGGGTTCAGGTTGGTCGCGGAGATCTCGTTGGAGACGAACGTCAGCTCGGTGTACTGGATCACCATCGCCAGCGACGAGGTCTTGAGCATGTTGATGAACTCGTTGCCCGTCGGCGGCACGATCACCCGCATCGCCTGGGGCAGCACGATGCGCCGCATCGTCTTGCCCCGGCTCATGCCGAGCGCGTGCGACGCCTCCGTCTGGCCCTCGTCGACCGACTGGATGCCGGCGCGGACGATCTCGGCCATGTACGCGGCCTCGTTGAGGCCGAGGCCGAGGAGCGCCGCCACGAACGGGGTCATGACGTCGGTCATCTCGTTCTTGTAGAGCGGACCCAGGTTGAGGGTCTGGAAGACGAGGCCGAGGTTGTACCAGAGCAGCAGTTGCAGCAGCACCGGGGTGCCGCGGAAGAACCAGATGTAGAGGTTGGCGAACGCCGAGGTCACCGGGTTGTCCGAGAGCCGCATGACCGCGAGCACGATGCCGAGCACCACGCCGAGCAGCATGGCGAGCACGGTGATCAGCAGCGTGTTCCCGGCGGCTTCGACGACCCGGTCGGAGAACAGGTACTCGGGGACGTCGCCCCACTCGATCTTGGCGTTGGCGAAGGCGTAGACGAGCAGCCCGAGGAGCGTGAGGACGACCGCGGCACTCACCCAGCGCAAGGGGTGGCGCACGGGTATCGCCTTGATCGTCTCAGGCGGCACCGCGGTGGCGGTGCCGGTCTTCGAGAGCTCGGGCCCGGCCGGTCGCTTGTCGGCCGGGCCCGGTGAGTTCGGGTCGGTCACGGGAGGACTTCTCTCTGGAACGGCTGCGGGCGGTCGTTACTCGTTGCCACCGTTGACGGTGGCCTTGTCGACGCCGCCCTGCTGGACTTCCCACTTCTCCAGCACCTTCTGGTACTCGCCGTTCTCGATGATCGCGTCCAGCGCCTCGGCGAGCGCGTCGCGCAGCTCGGCGTTGTCCTTGGCGACCGCGATGCCGTACGGGGCGGCGTCGATCTGCTCGCCGACGACCTCGAAGTCGTCGCCGCCGCCCGACTCGCGGGCGTTGTACGCGGCGACCGGGAAGTCGTTCAGGTCGGCGACGGCCCGGCCCTGCTTCACCTGCTGCAGCGCCTCGGTGTCCTTGGTGAAGGGCAGCGTCTTGATCGGCTTGTCGCACTTCTCGTTCTGCGCCTTGGCGATGTCCGCGCTGACCGTGCCCCGCTGGAAGGCGACGGTCTTGCCGCACAGGTCGTCGAGCGTGGAGATGCCGTCAGGGTTGCCCTTCTGGACCAGGATGGAGACGCCGGCGGAGAAGTAGTCGACGAAGTCGACCTCGGCCTGGCGCTCCTTGTTGTCGGTCATCGACGACATGATGATGTCGAAGCGGCCGGAGTCGAGCGACGGGATCAGGTTGTCGAAGACGTTGTTCTGGAACTGGAACTCGACGCCCAGCTCCTCGCCGAGCGCGTTGGCTATGTCGATGTCGACGCCGGCCGGCTTGCCGCCCTGGTCGAATTCCATCGGGGCGTACGCGATGTCGGAACCGACCTTGATCACGCCGGCGTCCTTGATGGCCTTGGGCAGCGCGCCGGGCGCCGCGTTCGACGAGGTCTTGGTCTCGCCGCCGCCGTCGCCGCTGTCGCCCCCGTCGTCGGTCTGGTCGCCGCAGGACGAGAGCACGAGGGCCCCCGCGGCGGCGAGTGCCCCGACGGCCACCAGTCGAGACTTGGCTGCTCCGGTGCGCCGGGTGGTGCGAGGGCTCATTGCGGGATCCTCCTGCGGGGGGTGAACGGGGGTCAGAAGTTCACGGCCCCGGACGCGGCAGTTTGGTACGCCTGGGGCGGATGTCGACGACTGCCGACGACGGCATCTTTGCATCCGGAAGACACGGCTCAGGAAGGCTGCCGGGTCAAAATCCGATAACAGGTTCGGTAGTGAGACGTAGCTCACGTTGCGGCATTCCGCCTAAACGGCGTGAATCGCATCATTTCGCAGTATGCGAGCCTCCGCATGGCTATGCGATTCGGCTCCGCTCAGTCTCGAGAAGTTGCTCGCACGGGGCGCTCGGCTTCCTGTACAACGGACACTTACACCCCAAATCCGGGGCCCAGGGCGCGAGTGCGGCGCGCCCGGTGTCCGGGCCTCACCGTGGCCATGGCGCTCACTCCGCGGCCAGGCGGCCGGACACGTGCCCGCCCACCCCTCGACCGAGAGGGGTGGTTCCTCTTTCTATGACGTGTGACTAAGGGGTCAACAACGTGGCAGCGGAGATCGTCAACCCTCCGAGCGGGACGGATACGTCCGACAGCCCAGACGACGACTACTTCGACCCGGCCTTCGCCCTCCACCGCGGCGGCAAGATGGCCGTCCAGGCGACCGTGCCGGTCAACGACAGGGACGACCTGTCGCTCGCCTACACACCGGGCGTCGCCAAGGTGTGCACCGCCATCGCGGAACAGCCCGAGCTCGTCCACGACTACACCTGGAAGTCCCAGGTCGTCGCCGTCGTCACGGACGGCAGCGCGGTCCTCGGCCTCGGTGACATCGGGCCGGAGGCGTCCCTTCCGGTGATGGAGGGCAAGGCCATCCTCTTCAAGCAGTTCGGCGGCGTGGACGCGGTCCCCGTCGCGCTGGACTGCCGCGGGGTCGACGAGATCGTCGAGACCGTGGCGCGGCTGGCGCCCTCCTTCGGCGGGGTGAACCTGGAGGACATCTCCGCCCCCCGCTGCTTCGAGATCGAGCGCAAGCTCCAGGAGCGCCTGGACATCCCGATCTTCCACGACGACCAGCACGGCACCGCCGTCGTCACGCTCGCCGCGCTGCGCAACGCGACGAAGCTCAGCGGGCGGTCGCTCGGCGAGCTGCGCGCGGTGATCTCCGGGGCCGGCGCGGCCGGTGCGGCAATCGCGAAGATCCTCGTGGAGGCCGGCATCGGGGACGTGGTCGTCGCCGACCGCAAGGGCATCGTCTCCGCGGACCGCGAGGACCTGACCGACGCCAAGCGGGAGCTGGCGGAGCTGACCAACCGGGCGGGGCGTACGGGCTCGCTGGAGTCGGCACTCGCGGGCGCGGACGTCTTCATCGGGGTCTCCGGCGGCACGGTGCCGGAGCGGGCGGTGGCCACGATGGCGGAGGGCGCGTTCATCTTCGCCATGGCCAACCCGAACCCGGAGATCCATCCGGACGTGGCGCACAAGTACGCGGCGGTCGTCGCCACCGGCCGCAGCGACTACCCGAACCAGATCAACAACGTGCTGGCGTTCCCCGGCATCTTCGCGGGCGCGCTCCAGGTGCGCGCCTCGCGGATCACCGAGGGCATGAAGCTGGCGGCGGCCGAGGCGCTGGCCGACGTGGTCGCGGGCGAGCTGAGCCCGGAGTGCGTCATTCCGTCACCGTTCGACGAGCGGGTGGCGCCGGCCATCACGCGCGCGGTCGCCGCGGCGGCGCGCGCGGAGGGCGTGGCGCGGCGGTAGCGGGCCGCGCGGCCCGTACGGCGCACGCCCGGCGGGCGGCGGCCGTACGGGCCGTGGAGAACCGCGAGCGGGGCCGTCCGGCGGTGTGCCGGGCGGCCCCGCTTCACGTCGTACGGAGGCACTGTCGGGGCCGGCGCGTACGGGCGGGCGCATACGGGCGGCGGCGTTCGGGCCGCGGCCTGTGGCCCGTACGCCTCAGGCGGCGACGCGCTCCCCCGGCGCCCGGCGCCGCAGCCCGGCGTGCAGGATCGCCGGCGGGTCGTACGCCATGTCCAGCCGCCCGACCTCCGTGCCCGGCGGCACGATGGCGTCGATCTCGTCCAGCACGTCGTCGCCGAGGGTCGTCCCGGCGCCCGCGAGCAGGTCGTCCAACTGCATGCAAGGGGACTTCACGCATGCCTGAGCGCAGCACTACGGGGGAGCCGGCCCCCGGCCGCCGCATGCGGCCGGACGTCCGGCGCAGCCTCGACGCGCTGCTGACCGCGGCCGCCGAGGTCTTCGAGACGGAGGGCGTGGACGCCCCCGTACGCCGCATCACGGCGAAGGCAGGGGTGGGGGCGGGGACGCTCTACCGGCACTTCCCGCAGCGCTCGGACCTCATCACGGCCGTCTTCCGCAAGGAGGTCGACGCCTGCGCCGCGGCCGCCCCCGCGCTCGCCGCGCAGTACGAGCCGGTGGAGGCGCTGACGCGGTGGCTGCACCGCTTCACCCGGTTCATCGCCGCCAAGCAGGGCCTGAAGGCCGCGCTCCACTCCGGCGACTGCGCGTACGAGAGCCTGCCCGGGTACTTCCAGGAGCGCTTCGTCCCCGCCCTGACCGAACTGCTGGACGCCGCCGCCGCGGCCGGCGGCATCCGCTCCGACGTGGCCCCCGGCGACCTGCTGCAGGCGCTCAGCAGCATCATCGACCCGGACGACCAGGAGTACACGCGGCGCATGATCGGACTGCTCGCGGACGGGCTGCGCTACCGCGGCTGACGCCGCCCGCCGGCACCGCCGCTCAGCGCAGCGCCAGCACCGCCGCGTCCCGCGCGGACGCCCAGACCGTACGGGCCTCGGCGAAGCCGGCCGCGCGCAGCGTCTCGGCGTGCCAGGCGGGCGCCTGGACGTCGCCGTCGGCGTGGCCCTCGTTCGGGTCGTTCGGGTCGCCGAATATCGCGAAGCGCTCCGCCGCGGGGCCGCCGAGCACCGGGTCGGCGGCGACCACGCGCCACCAGTCCGCCCAGTCCAGCACGCCTTCCGCCCGCTCGCGGTCCTGGCGGACCTTGCCCCAGTTGCGCACGGCCTCGTTGATGGCGGGCGTGGCGGGGTCGGGCATGTGGTCGGCGTTGACGAAGATCCCGCCCTCGCGGACGACGCCGGCGATCTGCCCGTAGAGCGTGGCGAGCTGGTCGGAGAAGAGCCAGTGCAGCGCGGTGGAGGTGAGCACCGCGTCGTACGAGCCGTGCGGCAGCCGCGCCGCCCAGTCGGGCTTGGCGAGGTCGGCGGTGACGAACTCGGCACGGGGGTCGTCCGCGAAGGTGCCGCGCGCGATGGCGAGGAGTGCGGGGTCCAGGTCGACGCCGGTAGTGCGGGCGCCGGGGAACCTGTGCAGCACCCGGGCGCTGATGCTGCCCGTACCGCAGGCCAGGTCGAGCACCCGGGGCTCGGGTCCCACGAGGGCCTCGACGGCGTCGAGCATCACCCGGAAGCGGTCCTCGCGATCCGGCATGTACCACTCCTGCTGGCGGTCCCAGCTCGCCTGCCAGCCCTGCCAGTCGGCCCCCACGGGCGTTGCGGCGGCGGTCGTTCCGGCCATTGCTGCCTCCCCTGCCTCTGCTGCGTAATACCCTCTATACGGGGTCGTCCATTACGGCCCCGCCGCGTCAGCATAAGCCGAGCTCGTAAGGACTACAAGTGGAACTGGCCTATTACTCAGATATGGCCGTGCGCCTCGTCAACACCGAGGAGCCGCAGCGCGGCACCGACTCGCTGACCTCGCTGGACGCGGCCAAGGAGCTCTTCCGGGACAGCGGCAACTTCACCCGGCGGGCCACGGACGCCGACGTCAGCAGGCTGCGCCAGGTGCGCGGGCGGCTGCGGGGGATCTTCGAGGCGGCCGACGAGGGCGACGAGGTACGCGCCGTCGACATGCTCAACGCGCTGCTCATCGACTTCCCGGTCAGCCCGCAGGTCAGCGGGCACGACTTCCGCGACGAGGACGGGCGGCCCAAGTGGCACCTGCACATCGCGGAGCAGTCGGCCAACTCCGGGGCGGGCTTCGCCGCCGCGGCGTGCATGGGACTGGCCGTGCACCTCACCGACCTCGGCGTCGACCGCCTGGGCCTGTGCGCGGCCCTGCCGTGCCGCAACGTCTTCCTCGACACCTCGACGAACCGGTCCCGCCGCTACTGCTCCGACCGCTGCGCCACCCGCGCCAACGTCGCGGCCTACCGCGCCCGGAAGCGCCAGGCCAACGGCCGTACCGCGGACGCCGCGCACGAGACCGCGCCGGACGCGGACCGCACCGGAAACTGACGGCCACCCGCGGGCCCGGCTCCGCCGCGGCAGGCGGGAGAAGGCGAGACGGCAGCGGCGGGGAACGTACGCACCCCGAAGTGCCCTCCCGCCGCAACCGCGGCAGCGGCCCCTCGCCGGCTCCGCCGCTTATCGCGCCCGGAAGCGCCAGGCCAGCGGCCGTACCGCGGACGCCGCCCAGGAGACCGCCGCGGGGACCGAGCGGACCGAGCGCTGAAGGCCCTTCGGGGGGCGCAGGCGCAGGAGGGCGCGGGCGACCACCAGTTCGTCCGGTACGGCGCCGAACTCCCGGCTGTCGTTCTCCACGAACCGGTTGTCGCCCAGCACCCACCAGCCGCCGTCGCGGCGCGCGACCACCCGTTTCACGATCAGCAGATCCTGCTGGAACGGATGGCGCAGCACCGCCACGTCACCGGGCCGCACCGCCACCCCGTACTGCACGACAAGCTGATCCCCCGGACGCAGCGTGGGCACCATCGACGGACCGTCGACCGCCGCGAGGCCGAGGCGCTGCAGCCCTCGGCGCCCGGCGTCGTGCCTGCGCTCGTTCACCTGGCCCTGCATCGGGCATGCACCTCCGGCCTGTCGTCCACAAGGCCCAGCCTTCCACTGGACTTTTGACCTAAGCCCTCCGGGGCACTCGCGAATTTTCGTTCCCCACGGAGTAATGTCCCACCTGGAAGACGATCACGAGGAAGGACGGCTGCTTTCCATGTTTTCTCGCCTGTTCGCCCCCAAGGTGACGGTCAGTGCCCACTGCGACCTCCCCTGCGGCGTCTACGACCCGGCCCAGGCCCGTATCGAGGCCGAATCGGTCAAGGCCATCCAGGAGAAGATGCAAGGGAACGACGACCCGCACTTCCAGGCGCGGGCCACCACCATCAAGGAGCAGCGCGCGGAGCTTGCCAAGCACCACGTTTCGGTGCTGTGGAGCGACTACTTCAAGCCCCCGCACTTCGAGAAGTACCCTGAGCTGCACCAGCTCGTCAACGACACGCTCAAGGCCCTCAGCGCCGCCAAGGGGTCCACCGACCCGGCCACGGGCCAGAAGGCGCTGGACTACATCGCCCAGGTCGACAAGATCTTCTGGGAGACCAAGCAGGGCTGAGCCCCTTACGGGCTACGGACACCCGCGCGCCCGTACCGTCACGGACGGTACGGGCGCGTTCCGGTGTCCGGGCCGCCCGGGGCGCGTCGGCTCCGCTCCGGGTGGCAGTTCCCTGCTACGCCCGCCGACCGGCAACTTCTTGCCGCCGCGGGCCCGTTGTCACGGCCGCCGACTACTTCTCGAGATCGGCGAGGGCCGCCTTCGTCTCGTCCTTCAGCATCTGCTCCACCTCGTCGGGCGACGGCGGGTCGGTGGAGTCGGTGCCCCCGTAGTAGCTCCAGTCCATCTGGTAGGTGAACCAGCCGTCGCGTACGGCCAGGCTCATGGAGCGGCTGCTGCTGTCGCCCTCGCCGTTCTCCCGGACGAGGTACGCCTCTTCGCCGAAGCCCTTCACCGGCTCGGTCTTGTACTTGTAGTCCGCGTCCGAGCGGTCCTCGTAGCCCTTGTACGTCGGGGCGAACTCGCCCGTGGGGTCCGACGCCCCGTGCCAGATGGCGGTGACGGAGACGTACGAGCTGGAGTAGTCGTCCGGGTCCTGGTCGCGGTCCGTCAGGCTCCAACTGCAGAAGCTCTGGGACAGCGCGTCCTGCTCCGAGCCCCAGCCGGTGGCGCCGCCGGAGGCGTCCGGGATGTCGTACCGCTCGTCGAACGCCTTCAGCTCGACGGTCTCGCAGAGGTCCTTCTCGAACCGGTAGCCGAGGACCGGCTCGGGGTCCTCCGACGAGTCGAACCCGCCGGTGGCGAAGAGCGCCCCCGCCCACACCGCGGAGGCGACGACGACGCCCCCGAGGCCCCACAGCCAGGCCGGCACGCCCTTCTTCTCCGCGGCGCCGAAGCCGGGCGGCGGCGCCCCCGGGGGCTGGCCGGCCGGCTGGCCCGGCGGGCCGCCGGAGGGCTGGCCGGCGATCGGGACACCGGCGGGCATCGTCGGCTGTGCGTACGGATACTGCTGCGGCACCGAGCCCTGGGGCTGCTGCTGTGCGTAGGGGTTGGGGTTGTTCTGCTGGTACGGATTCGGCGGCGGGCCCGGCGGTATCGACATGAGCGCAATGTACCGCCTGGCGGGGACGGCGGCCGAGCCATCCCACCGGCGCCCCCGGACGGGGGCGGGCGCGCCGGGAGACGGGCCTCAGAGCGGGAGGCTCCAGGTGGCGGGCTCCTTCTCGAAGTCGCCGACGACGACCTCGACATCGAGGTTCTTCGCGCCGTCGGGAACGAAGAAGGCGAACTTCTGCGTGGCCTTCTTGCCGGGCAGCACGGTGCCGGTGAAGCCGCCGCCGACCTGGCCGTCGAAGATCTCCTCGGCCTCGTTGCCCTCCTCCCCCGCGCGGGCCATGAGGAGGGTCATGGCCGGGTCGAACTTCGCGTCCCCGACGTTCTCCAGCGTGACCGTCACCTCGAAGGGCTTGTGTCCTGCCGGGACCTCGACCATCTCGTCGATGGCGTACGGCGACGCCTCGGAGACGGTGGCCTTGAGGTCGTCGTAGGCCGCGGTGTCGCCCGGGGCCAGCGCCCCGCCCTGCTCCTTAGGCGCGTCCTCCTTCCCGGAGTCCTTCCCGCTCCCGCCGCCCTGCGCGGCGGAGCCGGCCTTCTCGGTCTTCGGCTCCTCGGAGCCGCAGGCGGTGAGGCCGCCGAGGGCGAGCACGGCGGCGACGGCGCCGGCGACGGCGAGAACTCCGCGGCGGGGCGCGGTGACGGATGCGGACATGGGTCCCTCCCCTGATCGGCGAACCCCCGTTCGGGGCTCTGGGGGCAACATTAGAGATGACTGTGAACGTCGTCAACACAAGAATTCATCGAGCTTCTATTCACGCCGTGGACAGGCTCCCGCAGGCGTGTGGCTATGCTGTGGCTCACAACTCCGGGCCGCAGCAGGGCCGCACCACGCGAGGAGGCGCCGTGCCGGACGAGCACACCGCAGTGACCGCCGCCGGCATCGCACGCCTCGCCGGCGTCGGCCGGGCCGCCGTCAGCAACTGGCGGCGCCGGCACACGGACTTCCCCCGCCCCGTCGGCGGCACCGAGGCCAGCCCCACCTTCGAACTCGCCGCGGTCGAGGAGTGGCTGCGCGGCCAGGGGAAGATCCGTGCCGTGCCGCTGCGCGAGCGGGTCTGGCAGCAGGTGGCGGCACACCCCGGGGGCGCTCCCGCCGGGCTCGCCCTCGCCGGGGCGGCGCTGCTCGTCGTACGGGAACGGCCCGCCGAATGGCTGGCGCTGGCCGAGGGGACCGACGCCGCCCGTGCCGCGGGACTGCCGCCCGCGCTGCGGGAGGTGCTCGCCGCACGGCTCGGTTCACAGCATCCTGTGAACATCCCCGACGACGTCTCCGCCGCCCTGCCGCTCCTGCGCGGCGCGGGCGAGCTGGCCGCGGAGGCGGGCAGCGCCCCGCGCGCGTACGAGTTCCTGCTCACCCGCTATCTGGAAGCCAACCCCCGGCAGCACACGCTGACCCCGCCCGAGCCGGCGTCGCTGATGGCCGCGACCGCGGGCGTCGACCGGCGGGCGGCCGTGCTCGACCCGGCGTGCGGCGCGGGCACCCTGCTCACCGCCGCCCCCGGCGAAGGCCCCCGCTACGCGCAGGAGGCGGACCCCGACCTGGCCGCGCTCGCCGCGCTGCGGCTCGCGCTGCACACCGGCGCCGAGGTCAGGGCCGCGGCCGCGGACAGCCTGCGCGCCGACGCCTTCGCGGACCTCGCCGTCGACGCGGTGCTCTGCCACCCGCCGTTCAACGAGCGCAACTGGGGCCACGACGAGCTCGCCTACGACCCCCGCTTCGGCTACGGGCTGCCCGCCCGCACCGAGTCCGAGCTGGCCTGGGTGCAGCACGCGCTCGCCCGGCTGCGCGACGGCGGCACCGCCGTCCTGCTCATGCCGCCCGCCGCCGCGTCCCGCCGCTCCGGCCGCCGCGTCCGCGCCGAGCTGCTGCGCCGCGGGGCGCTGCGGGCGGTCGTCGCGCTGCCGGTGGGCGCGGCGGTTCCGTACGGGCTGCCGCTGCACCTGTGGGTGCTCAGGAAGCCCGGCGCGACCGCGCCCGCGGGCGGGCTCCGGCTGCTGTTCGTGGACGCCGCCGAGCGCTACGGGACCGGCCGGGACCGGATCCGCTGGGCGCCGCTGCACGCCGATGTGACCGCCGCCTGGCGCGCGTTCGACCGCGACGGCGAGGTCGCGGAGGAGCCGGGGGCGGTGCGTACGGTGTCCGTCGTCGACCTGCTCGACGACGACGTGGACCTCACGCCCGCCCGGCACCTGCCGCCGGCCGCCGCGGACGGCTCGGCGGCCGCGCTCGGCGACGTACGGGAGCGGCTGGCCGAAGCCCTGCGGCTGAGCGTCGACCGGACGCCGCCGCCCCCGGCCGGGGCCGCGGCCCGGGAGGCGCCGCTGACCACGGTCGGCGAGCTGGCCAGGGCGGGCGCGCTGAAGCTGCGGATGGGCGGCGCGGGCGCGGTGCCGCCGGGCGGCGCGGCGCCGCCGGTGCTGACCGAGCACGACGTCGCCGGGGGCACCGCGCCCTCCGGGCGGCTGCCGGAGGGGGCGGCGGAGGAGCCGCTGCTGGTCGCGGCGGGGGACGTGGTGGTGCCCGTGCTGGGCGGCGGGCGGATCGCCCGGGTCGTCGACGAGGACACCGCGGGCGCCGCGCTCGGCCGCAACCTGGCGCTGCTGCGGCCGGACGCGGCGGCCGTGGACCCCTGGTTCCTCGCCGGCTTCCTGCGCGGTACGGCCAACGCCCGGCAGGCCAGCAGCCACGCCTCCACCGCCACGCGCCTCGACGTACGCCGGCTCCAGCTCCCCCGGCTGCCGCCCGCGGAACAGCGGCGCCACGGCGAGCTGTTCCAGGCGCTGGCCGCGTTCGAGGACGCGCTGCGCGAGGCGGGGCGGCTCGGCGGCCGGCTGGTGCAGGGGCTGTACGACGGGCTGGCCGAGGGCAGCGTCGAACCCTGGTAGGACCGCGGGGCACGCGCGCGCGCCCGCGTAGGTACGCTTTTCTCCACCATTTCCGCACACCTGCCCACGCCCGGCGGCGGCTCTCCCGCCGCCGGGGTCCGCACCCCCACCGGTCCCGCACAGGAGCACCCGCATGTACGGCCCTCCGGAGCCGCGTTCCGCCTCCCCCGCGCTGCGCGTCGTGCTGCGCGTGGTCTTCACCGCCGTGGCCGTCGCCAGCCTCGGCCTGCTCGCCTGGGCGGCGATGCTGCGGCTGGCGATCCTGCGGCGTACGCGCCTGGACTGGGTGCTGTTCTGGGCCTCCGTCGCAGTCGCCGTCGGCGCGCTGGCGATGCTGGCCACGGTGGACGGCCAGAAGCTGCCGGCGTGGCGGGAGAACACGGGCGGGATCCTGCTGATCGTGCTCATCGTGTCGGTCGTCCCGTGGTTCCTCACGGTCGACATCCAGCACCACCGGGAGGCCGCCGGGCGGCGGTTCGGCGCGGGCGGTCCTGTGCCGCCGTACGGGCACCCGGGCGCGCCGGTCCCGCCGCCGTACGGGCAGCACCCCTCGCCGTACGCGCAGGGCCCCGGGCCGTACGCCCACGACACCCCGCCACCGCCGCCGGGGGCCGCGCCGCCCCAGCCCGCCGCGCCCCAGCCGCCCGCGCCGGACGCGCCCCGCGCCGCCCGGGTCCGCGCCGAACTCGACGAGCTGAGCGACCTCCTCCGCCGCGAGCAGGAAGGCGGCCGGTGAACGGCCGTCTCGTCGCGGGCCGTTACGAGCTGTCCACCCCGATCGGCAAGGGCGGAATGGGCCAGGTCTGGCAGGCGTACGACCGGACGCTCGACCGCCGCGTCGCGGTCAAGCTGCTCCGGGTCGAGACGATGACGACCGGCTCGCAGGCGGACGAGCTGCGCCGCCGCTTCACCCGCGAGTGCCGTACCACCGCGCAGGTCGACCACCCCGGCCTCGTCACGGTGCACGACGCGGGCAGCGACGCGGGCGAGCTGTACCTCGTCATGCAGCACGTCGGCGGCGCCGACCTCGCCGACCACCTCGCCGAGCATGAGCCGTACCCCTGGCAGTGGGCCGTGGCGGTGGCCGCGCAACTGTGCGCGGTGCTCTGCGCCGTGCACGCCGTGCCGATCGTCCACCGGGACCTCAAGCCGCGGAACATCATGGTCCGGCCGGACGGCACGGTCACCGTGCTCGACCTCGGCATCGCGGCCGTCCTCGACGCCGACACCACCCGCCTGACCCGCACGGGGGTGCCGATCGGCACCCCCGCGTACATGGCGCCCGAGCAGGCGATGGGCGGTGCCGTCGGCCCGTACACCGACCTGTACGCGCTCGGGGTGGTGCTGCACGAACTTCTCACCGGCGGCGTGCCCTTCGCCGGCTCCACCGCCCTCGGCGTGCTCCACCGCCATCTGTACGAAGCGCCCGCGCCGGTGGGCCTGGTGCGTCCCGAGGTGCCCGGGGAGCTGGCGGAGCTGGTGCTCTCCCTGCTGGCCAAGGACCCGCAGGACCGGCCGGCGACCGCCCACGACGTGTACGAGGCGCTGGCGCCGCTGCTCCCCGCGCCCGACGGCGGCCGCCCCGCGGGCATGCTCGACCCGACCCGGCCCTTCCGCCGCCCGCACGCGCCCTGGCCGGACCGGGCCGCGACGCCCGCCGGAGGCCGCGCGGCCGGTCCCGCCGGGCCGGCCGGCGCGCAGGAGGCGCTCGGAGCACCCGGGGGCGCGGCGACGCCCGTGCCCGCCGGTCCGTCCTCCGCGACGCCCGCGGGCGCGCCGCCCGCGCGGGCGGGCACCGACCTCGCCGCCGCCGTGGACGAGGTCAAGCAGCTCCTCGACGCCGGCCGCATCACCCAGGCCGTCGACATCCTCGGCGGCATCCTGCCGGAGGCGAGCGCCCGCCACGGCGAGGGCTCCACCGTGGTCCGCATGATCCGCAGGCACTACGCGGCCTCGCTGATGGACGACGGCCAGTACCGGCGCGCACTGCCGGAGCTGCGCCGGCTCGCGGACGAGCGCGCCGCGGAGGCCGGCCAGGCCGACCCGCAGGCGCTGCGCTACCGCTACGAGGCCGCCCAGTGCCTGGAGCAGATCGGCGCGGCCGCGGCGGCGCTCGCCGAGTACCGCGCGCTGCTGCCGTACTTCACGCATCCGTACGCGGGACTCGACCCGGCCGACGCCCTCGGCCTGCGCCACCGCACCGCCCAGCTCCTGCTCGCGCTCGGCGACCACACGGCGGCCGGCGGCGAGTTGTCCGCGCTCCTGCCCGAACTGGAGCGCGTCTACGGCCCCGCGCACCCGCTGGCGGAGTCGGCGCGGCGGGCCCTCGCGAGCCTGACCAGGTTCGGCGCCCGCTGACCGGGCGGCCGCCCGTCCGCACGGTCGCCTTCAGCGCAGCCGGGCGTCAGCGCAGCAGCCCGTCAGCGCAGCCGTGCGGCGCGCAGTTGGAGATAGCGCTGCTCGGGCACGCTCAGCGTGCGCCCCGCCGCGCGCCCGTACGCCTCCTGCGCCGCCCCCGTCTCCCCCGCCAGCTCCAGCAAGTGGGCCCGTACGGCGTCGAGACGGTGGTGCTCCGCGAGCCGCGGGTCGTCCGCGAGCTTGGCCAGCAGGTCGAGTCCGGCGCGCGGCCCGTCGGCCATCGCCACGGCCACCGCCCGGTTCAGGCTGACGACGGGGCTCGGCGCGAGGCGCTCCAGCAGGTCGTACAGCCCGAGGATCTGCCGCCAGTCGGTGTCCTCGGCGCGCTCCGCCTCGTCGTGCACGGCGGCGATGGCGGCCTGCACCTGGTACGGGCCGAGGGCCGCGGTCGTCAGCGCGCGGCTGACCAGGGCGACGCCCTCCTCGATCTGCGCGCGGTCCCAGCGCCCGCGGTCCTGCTCGTCGAGCGGGATCAGGGCACCGCCCGGCCCGCTGCGGGCGTCGCGGCGGGCGTCGGAAAGCAGCATCAGCGACAGCAGCCCTGCGGCCTCGCCGCTGTCCGGCGCGAGCGCGTGCACGGCGCGGGCGAGGCGGATCGCCTCGGCGGCCAGGTCGGCACGGCGCAGGACGGCGCCGGAGGTGGCCGTGTACCCCTCGTTGAAGATCAGGTACAGCACGTGCAGGACGGCGGTGAAGCGCCCCGGCAGCTCCGCGGGCTCCGGCCGGCGGAAGCGGGCGCCCGCGTCCTTCAGGCTCTTCTTCGCCCGGCTGATCCGCTGCGCCATCGTCGCCTCCGGCACCAGGAAGGCGCGGGCGATCTCCGCGGTGGTCAGACCGCCGACCGCGCGCAGCGTCAGCGCGATGCGGGACGGCTGGGTGAGGACGGGGTGGCAGCACAGGAACAACAGGGTGAGCGTGTCGTCCTCGGAGGGGTGGCGCGCCTCCCCGGGCGGCGGGGCGCTGAAGTCGTCGCGGGGCGTGAGCGCGGCGGCGGACTCCTCGCGGCGGCGCCGGGCCTCCTCGCTGCGCAGCTCGTCCGTGAGCCGGCGGGAGGCGACGCGGATGAGCCAGCCGCGCGGGTTGTCCGGCACCCCCTGCTCCGGCCACTGGCCGGAGGCCGCCAGCAGGGCCTCCTGCACGGCGTCCTCGGCGGCGTCGAAGTGGCCGTAGCGGCGGACGAGGGCGCCGAGGACCTGCGGCGCGTGGCGGCGCAGCAGGTCCTCGACAGGGGCGCTCACTTGCCCGGTGCCGCTTCCAGGATGGGGCGGATCACGACGTCGGAGGGCGGGGAGCCCTCGGGGGCGGGGCACTGGTGGACGCGCTTGGCGATCTCGGTGACCCGCTCGTCGCTGGCGCAGTCCAGCACCCAGTAGCCCGCGAGGACCTCCTTGGTCTCGCCGAACGGGCCGTCGGAGACCACGGAGGCACCGCCGGGGCCGTCGGTGACGACGATGGCCTGCTTGGGCGCCGACAGCCCGTTGCCCTCCAGCACCTCGCCGGTCTCGGCGAGGTCGTTGTTGATCGACTCCATGTGCTGGAACATCGCCTGCAGATCCTTTTCGGTCCAGGCGGGGTGGCCCTCGGAGCCGGTGCCGTTCATGGCGTCGTAGTCGGCCTGCGAACCGTAGATCATCACCAGGTACTTCATGGTTCTCACTTCCCGTGTTCCCGGCACCCGGTGCGGGCGCCTCTCACAGGAGACGTCGGGGCCGGCCGGCGGTTCTCGACATGCTCCGCCAAAGATTCTTGCGGGAATTTCGCCGGGCCGCCCGTTCTCTTCCACAGGAGGGTGGCGTAATCTCGATTACATGATTACATCGCAGGACACGGACGAGATACGAGGATGGCTCACCGGGCGGCTGCCCGACGGCCTCTACGCCTCGCCGGTCGAGATCACCGTCGACCGCGAGGAGATCTGCGTGGTCGGCACGATCCCCGAGCCCGCGGGGGTCGCGAAGGACGCGCCCCCCGCCGAGCGCGACGCGGCGCTGGACGGGCGCATCGCCGAGTTCCGCGAGCGCACGCGGAAGGAGCGGATGGCGGTGGCGCGGGCGGCCGAGCGGCGCTACCGCAGGAAGGTGTCCTGGGGCGCCGAGTGCGGCGGGAGGCGGGAGATCTTCACGAACGTCTCCGCGCCCGTGATGACGCGGCTGCGGCAGCCGCAGCGGCAGGTGCTCGACACCCTCATCGCGGCGGGCGTGGCACGCAGCCGGAGCGAGGCGCTGGGGTGGTGCGTACGGTTGGTGGAGAGCCACGCGGACGACTGGCTGCGAGAGCTGCGGGACTCGCTGGAGCACGTACGGCACGTACGGGGCCAGGGTCCCGACCGGCCGGCGGACCCGGCGCCCGCCGGCGGGGCACCGGCCGGCGGGGACGCACAGGACGCGGAGGACCTGACATGAGCGAGGACACCCCGAGCATCTACGAGTGGGCCGGCGGGGACGAGGCGTTCCTGCGGCTGACCGAGACCTTCTACGGGCACGTACGCAAGGACCCGGTCCTGGCACCGGTGTTCGCGGGCATGGACGACGAACACCCGCAGCACGTGGCGATGTTCCTCGCCGAGGTCTTCGGCGGCCCGGAGCGCTACAGCGCGGAGCGCGGCGGCCACGACCACATGGCGCGCATGCACCTCGGCCGGCACATCACCGAGGAGCAGCGCAGGCGCTGGGTGGCGCTGCTGATGGACAGCGCGGACGAGGTGGGGCTGCCCACGGACCCGGAGTTCCGGGCGGTGTTCTCGTACTACATCGAGTGGGGTACGCGGATGGCGCTCGTCTACTCCGCCGACGACCCGCCGCCCACGGCCGGCCCGATGCCGAAGTGGGAGTGGGGGCAGACGCCGCCCTGGCAGCCGGGCGACTGAGCGGGCGGGCGGCGGGCCGGCGCGGCGGTCGGGCGGCGGGGCCGGTTCCGGGCGCAACTGACCTTGGTGGTCTGGACATTGGCACACGCGGTCGGATAAACAGGGTGTCCGTTGCACATACGTACACGGAGCAGCGTGCCGAACCGCGAGAGGACCGCCATGCGACCTGGGCCCGTGTATGTCTCCCGGCGAACCGCGCTCAAGGCAGGCGCCGGCGCCGTGCTCGTCGCAGGCGGGGGCGGCGCGCTGCTGCTCGGCGGCAGCGCCGCGGCCGACGGGGGCGCCTCGCTGCGCCGGACGGCCGACGACCCGTCGTACGTGATCGGCACCGGGGACTGGGGCGCCCGGCCGCCCGGCGGCACCATCTCCCTCTCGTCCGGCACCACCACGAAGATCGTCGTCCACCACACCGCCTTCCCGAACACCACGGACTACTCGTACGAGGCCGCGGTCTTCATGGCGCGCAAGATCCAGGATCTGCACATGGACGACAACGGCTGGATCGACAGCGGCCAGCACTTCACCATCAGCCGCGGCGGCTACGTCCTGGAGGGCCGCCACCAGAGCCTGGAGGCGCTGGCCGACGGCGGCCACCAGGTCGTCAGCGCGCACGCGGTCGGCGAGAACAGGCGCGCCATAGGCATCGAGAACGACGGCCACTACGTCAACGACACCCCGCCGCCCGCGCTGGTGTTCTCGCTGCAGCGGCTGTGCGTGACGATCGGCACGCAGTACGGCTTCGGCGCGGACCGCATCTTCGGCCACTGGGACTTCAACGACACGCAGTGCCCGGGCGCGCTGTTCTACCGCGAGTTCCCGGCGCTGCGCCGGCAGGTGGCGCAGGTACTCGGCCAGGGCCCGGACGAGATCCCGGATCGCACCTGGCCCGACACGTACACGTCCAGCAAGGGCGGCACGGTCGAGATGGCGCAGCGGCTGCTGCGCGCGTACGGGTACGAGCTGAAGGCGGACGGCGCGTACGGGCCGGAGACGCTGGAGGCGGTGCACACCTTCCAGCGCACGATGGGGCTGCCGGTCGCGGACGACGGCACGCTGGACAACGCCACGTGGGAGGCCCTGACGGTGCCGGTGAGCACGGGCCACAGCGGGGAGGCGGTGCTCGCGGTGCAGCAGATGCTGGTGCGCAAGCTGCATCTGGCGAAGGCCACGGGCAAGTACAACGGGCCGACGACGAAGGCGGTGGCCGAGATGCAGGAACTGCACGGGCTGCCCGCGACCGGCGCGATGGACGTGGCCACATGGTGCGCGACGGCGGGCGGGGTCGTCCGCGAGGAGTTCATGACCGCCTGAGGCGGGGTGGCGCCGCCGGTGCCGCGCACCGCCGCGGCGCCGGTCACTCCTCCCGTATCGCGTAGCCGGCGAGGGAGGGCTCCAGGAGGCCGAAGACGCGCTCGGCTGCGGCCTCCAGCGCGGTTGCCACACTGTCGGCGTCCTCGCCGGCCAGGGTGCGGCGGACGGTCTCGGCGAACAGCACCCGGTGCGCGCCGCCGAGCTGCGCGGCGGCGGCCTGCGGCGCGATGTCGCCGTCCGGGGCGTCGGTCTCCTCCGCCAGCCGCTCCGCGAGCGCGTCCTCCCGCAGCTCGTGGAACTCCCGCAACCGGGCGGTGAGCGCGGGGCTTTCGACGATCATCCCGGTGAACTCGGGGCCGGCGAAGCCGATGACCGGGTCCCGGCGCTCGACCGCCGCGAGGAAGTCGCGGCGCAGCGCGCCGAGCGCCGACTCCCCCACGGGCCGCCCGGCGACGGTGCGGGCGAGTGAGCCGACGAACTCCTCGCGCAGGTCGAGGGCCAGGTCCTCCTTGCGCGGGAAGTAGTTCGTGACGGTCATCTTCGCGACCTGCGCGGCGGCCGCGATCTCGGCGATGGTCACCGCCTCGAAGCCGCGCGCGAGGAAGAGGCCCGTCGCCGTGTCCGAGATCGCCTGGCGGGTCTGCTGCTTCTTCAGCTCGCGCAGCCCCCGGGCGGGCGGGGTCTGCGTCGTGGGTTGCTTCGCCATGCCCTCATCATGTCATAGGTCGAGTCGAAATTTATCCTTGACATGTTTCTAGGTCCGACATAATTTTGTGTCGAAGCCACGGAGGGAGCCACGGATGAATCTGCGCATCACGGCGTTCGACGGCCCGGCGGCCTGCGGGCCCGGGGAGCCGCGCCGCGGCGGTCGCGGTCACGATCTCGGGGGCGGCCCGGCGGCGCCGATACGGCGGGCGGCGGGCGCCCTGGGCGGCCCCGCGGGGCGGATGCCACCGCCGCCGCGGATGCACCGCAAGCAGACGCGCTGACGCCGCTCGGCCCGTCCCCGTGGGGACGGACCGGGCGGGTGGACATCAGAAGGAACTGAGCGAAGGAGGGGCCGGATGGGCGTGACGCAGACCCGGCAGGGACGGGCCTCGGCCGACGCGGTGCGGGACTACCTGGACCGGATCGGCCGGATCCCGCTGCTGACCGCCGCGCAGGAGGTGGAGCTGGCCCGGCTGATCGGCGAAGGCGCGATCGCCGAGAGCCGGCTGGCCGCCGGGGCGGAGCCGGCCGCGATACGGGACGGCGCGGAGCGGGCCGGGCTCGCGGCGAGCGCCGCGGCGGGGCGCCGGGCCCGGGCCCGGATGACGGAGGCGAACCTCCGGCTGGTGGTGTCCGTCGCCCGCCGCCACACCGGCCGCGGCCTGTCCCTCCTGGATCTCGTACAGGAGGGCAACATCGGGCTGATGCGCGCGATCGAGAGGTTCGACCCGGCGCTGGGCTTCAAGTTCTCGACGTACGCGGTGTGGTGGATCCGCCAGGCGATCGGCCGGGCGCTCGCCGATCAGGGCAGGACGATCCGCATCCCGGCCCACATGGTGGAGAGGATCAACAAGCTGGGACGGACCCGCGCCCGGCTCCGCACGGAGCTGGGCCGGGAGCCGGAGCCCGCGGAGCTGGCGGCGGCGCTGGACGTCACGGCGGAACGGCTGGCCGCCATCGAGGAGTTCGCGCGCCGCGAGCCGGTGTCGCTGCACGCGCCGGCCGGCGCGGAGGGCGAGGGCGAGCTGGGCGACCTCATCGAGGACAGGGGACGCGCCGCCGCTGGACGACGCGATAGGCCGCGCGCTGCTGCGCCGGGCGGTGGCGCGGGCGCTGGGAGAGCTGACCGAGCGAGAGGCGGGAGTGATCGGCTTGCGGTACGGACTGACGGGGGCGAAGCCCAAGTCGCTGGCGGAGATCGGGGAGGTGTACGGGGTGACGCGTGAACGCATCCGCCAGGTGGAGGCGAAGGCCATGTCGAAACTGCGGCTGCCGAGCCGCGCGGGCGCGCTGCGGGACTTCCTCGGCTGAGCGGGCCGGGGCCGACCGGACGGCCCAGGCGGCGGGCTACGCCGGGGCCGCGAACCTGACCTCCGTCTTCTCCGCCTCCGGGGCGGCGAAGGCCAGCAGGTCCGCGGCCACGGCCGCCAGCCGGTCCTTGTCGGCACCGGACAGGGCCGTGAACGGCCGGAGTTCGACGGCGGCCGAGGTCCGCTTCAGCTCCGGCTGCCAGACGCCCGCGACACGGCCGTCGAGCAGCATGGTGCCGCGGACGATGCCGTTCGCCGTGAACACCCGGCGCTCGTCGGCCTTGTCGATGATCCGCGTGCGGTCCGCGTGCGCGAGGAGCACGTTGTCGAAGGGGCCGAGGAGCAGCGGCGGCACCGGGGCGGCGGGGTCGGGCAGTTCGGTGCCGGCGAGGTCGAACAGCTCCCGCCCCGTCGTGTCCCGGTACGTCACGAGCTGCGGGCGCAGCCGGTCGAAGACCGCCTTGAGCCGCGTCAGCGACAGCCACTTCTGCACGTCGGCGACCGACGCGGGCCCGTAGGCGGCGAGATAGCGCAGCACGGTCTCGTCCGCCGCGGTGCCGGTGGCGGAGGGGGCGCCGAGCCACTGGTCGGCGTGCGCGTACACGAGCCCGCCGCTGGCGCCCCAGACCCCGCGCGGCGGCACCTGCACCAGCGGCAGCAGCGAACGGGCCAGGTACGCCAGGTCGTTCGGCTCCGCGTCCGGCCAGCGGGCGGCGAGCCTGGCGCCCAGCTCGTCGTTGTGCAGCGGCCCGGCGGCCAGCGCCGTGCGGGCCGCGTCGGCCAGCTCGGCCGGGTCGAGCCCGGGGACCTTGCGGCCCGCGGTGGTGGCGAGCAGCGTCCTGTCGAGGTACGGCTGCACGACGGCCCGCAGCCGCAGCGCGTCGCGGGCGCTGACGAGGTGGATGGTGCCGCGCATCATGACCACCCGCACCGCCTGCCGGGCGGTCAGCAGCGCCGACAGGTCGTCGGTGGTGAAGCCCGCGAGCCGGCTCCAGAGCTGGTAGTACGGGGCGTCGCCGGACTGCGCCTGGAGCGCCACCAGATGCTCGACGGCGTCCAGCGGCGGCGCCTGGTGCCGCTCGACGAGCCACTGCCGGTGCAGCAGGGCGCGGCCCAGCGCGCGGGCGTCGAGGACGGTGCCGGGCGAGGTCATGCGCGTTCCCTTTCGTCGTGCAGGCGTACGAGCATGCCACCCGTGATCCGCCGCCGGCCCGGCCGCCCGCCGCACCGGCGGCGGGGACGGGGACGGCAGGAGCAGGCAGAGGGCGCCCGCCCGGCCGCCGGCCGCCCGCTAGCCGTCCTTCGCTCGCGCCGCGGGCCGCGGGGTCGTCCGCACCGCGCCGACGCTCGCCGCGATCACCATGCCGATCGCCGCGCACTGCACCGCGGTGAGCCCCTGGTCCAGCACCAGGTACCCGGCGAGCGCCGCGACCGCCGGCGCCAGGCTCATCATCAGCGCGAACGTCGCGGCGGGCAGCCGGCGCAGGGCGAACTGGTCCAGCGCGTACGGCAGCCCCGACGACATCACCGCCACCGCCAGGCCCAGCCCCAGCGTCGCCGGGTCCACCAGCCGGCTCCCGGCGCTCGCCACCCCGACGGGCAGGCTGATCACCGCGCCCACCGACATCGCGATCGCCAGCCCGTCCGCCCGCGGGAAGCGCGCCCCGGCCCGCGCGCTCATCACGATGTACGTCGCCCACAAGCAGCCGGCGCCGAGCGCGAACGCGACGCCCACCGGGTCCAGGCCGCCGAACCCGCCGCCGCTCAGCAGCACCACCCCGCCCAGCGCCAGCGCCGCCCACAGCAGGCTCGCCACCCGCCGGCCGGCGAGCACCGACAGCGTCAGCGGCCCGAGCACCTCCAGCGTGACCGCGGCGCCCAGCGGGATCCGGTCGATGGCCTGGTAGATGGCCATGTTCATGCCGCCCAGCGCGACGCCGAAGCCGCACAGCACCGCCCAGTCGCCCCGGGAGTGGCCCCGTACCCGGGGCCGGAAGATCAGCATCAGCAGGGCCGCGGCGAGCGTCAGCCGCAGTGTCACCACACCCAGCGCGCCCGCCCGCGGGAACAGCAGTGCGGCGACCGCGGCGCCGAACTGCGTGGACAGCGCCCCGGTCACCACCAGCGCGACGCCGCCCAGCCGCCCGCCGGCGAACCGCCCGCGGGCACGGCCGCCGGTCCGCCCGGCGCCTACCCCCGCGGCCGCCGTGCCGGCGGACACGGGGTCAGCGGCAGAGGCAGGGGCGGTGGCAGCGGCAGACGCGGAAGCGGCAGCAGGAGCGGAAGCGGCGGAACCGGGACTCTGGGAGGTCACGCCCCCACGCTACGAGCGCGCGCTCCCCACGTGAAATGCATGACCGGCTGCGATTATGCTGCCGGAGCATGACGGTGGAGCTGCGGCACCTGCGCGCCTTCCTCGCCATCGCCGAGGAGGGCAGCATCACCCGCGCCGCCGCCCGGCTCGGCACCGGCCAGCCCACCGTCTCCCGCACCCTGCGCCGCCTCGAGGACCACATGGGCGTGCTCCTCGTCGACCGCTCCACCCACCACCTGGAGCTGACCCGCGAGGGCCGCGCGTTCCTCGACCGCGCCCGCGCCGCCGTCGCCGCGGCGGACGCCGCACTGGACCCGGCGGGACTCGTCGTACGCCCCCTGCGCCTCGGCCACTCCTGGGCCGCCCTCGGCGACGAGACCACCGCCCTGCTGCGCCGCTGGGACGAGGAGCACCCCGACGTGCCGCTGGAGCTGCTGCGCATCGACGACCGCTGCGCGGGCCTGGCCCGCGGCCGCGTCGACGTCGCCCTGCTGCGCGCGCCCGCCGCCGGCTGCCGGGCCCGTACCGAACTGCTGCGCACCGAGGCCCGCGTCGCCGCCGTGCCCGCGGACAGCCCGCTTGCCGCCTCCGGCCGCGCCCCGCTCACCCTCGCCGGCCTGGCCCACCTGCCGCTGGCGGTCAACACCGTCTCCGGCATCACCACCCCGGCGCTGTGGCCGAAGGGGCACCGCCCGCGCCGTACCGTCGAGGTCGCCAACACCGACGACTGGCTCGCCGCCATCGCCGCGGGACGCGCCGTCGGCGTCACCACGACGGCCACCGCGCAGGCGCACCGCCATCACTCGGTTGCCTACGTCCCGCTGACCGGTGCGCCCGCCGTCCCGGTGGTGCTGGCCTGGCAGGACCCGCCGGGCCACCCCGCGGTTCCCGCGCTGCTGACGCTTGCGCACCAGGTCGCCGGGGAAGCCGCCCAGGAACCGACGGACCCCGGCAACCGTTGATCCATTAAGAAACGCGCGGGATACTTGGGCCCATAGCGGTAACAGCGGAAGAATTCACCCCAAACGTCAGGCAATACGTCAGGAGACTCTCATGGCAGGCTTTCTCGACCGCGCGAAGGAGAAGGCGGAGACCGCGCTGAACCAGGGCAAGGAGAAGGTCGGGGAGGTGCAGGCGCAGCGCGAGGGCCAGGCCCTCCTGCGCCGGCTCGGTGCGGCCTACTTCAACGAGCAGCGGGGCAGCGGCTCGCCGCAGGAGGTGCAGGACGCCCTCCAGGCCGTGCACGCCCACATCGCCCAGCACGGCGACGGTTTCCTCACCCGCGGCTGAGCCGGTACGGGCCCCGCGGGCCGCGCCCGCGGCGCTCCGGCCGAGGGCCCGGCACCGGCCCCGACCGGCCACCGAACAGCGTCCCGTGTACGCGCCAGAGCCCACCGGGCCCGCAGCCCCGCGGCCCGACGACCAGCCGCCCGCCGGCCCACCCTCCGGCGGGCGGCTCGCCGCGCTCACTCCCCGGCTCCCCTCCCCCCTGGAGGAGATCGCCGACGACCGCCTCGCCGCCCGCGGCGTCCGGCTGCTCCTCAAGCGGGACGACCTGATCCACCCGGCGCTGCCGGGCAACAAGTGGCGCAAGCTGGTGCCGAACCTGGCGGCGCACGCGGCCGGCTCCCCCGGCGCGGACGACCGTCCGCTGCTGACGTTCGGCGGCGCGTACTCCAACCACCTGCGGGCCACCGCCGCCGCGGGACGGCTGCTCGGCATCCGCACCATCGGCGTGGTCCGCGGCGCCGAGCTGGCCGACCGCCCGCTCAACGGCTGCCTCGCCCAGGCCGCGGCGGACGGCATGCGGCTGCACTTCGTGCCGCGCGCGGCGTACCGGCGGCGCACGGACCCCGCCTTCCACGCCGAACTGCGCGCGGACTTCGGCGACTTCCAGCTCATCCCGGAGGGCGGCAGCAATGCCGCGGCGGTACGCGGCTGCGCCGCCCTCGGCCGCGAACTCGCGGGCGAAGCGCAGACCGCCGTCGTCGCCTGCGGCACGGGCGGCACGCTCGCCGGTCTGGCCGCCGGACTGCCCGCGGGCGCACGCGCGATCGGCATACCCGTCCTCAAGGGCGGCTTCCTCGGCGCCGACGTCGAGCGGCTGCAGACCGCGGCGTTCGGCGGCCGGCGCGGCGACTGGCGCCTCGCGGACGGCTTCCACTTCGGCGGCTTCGCCCGCCGCACCCCCGAACTCGACGCCTTCGCGGCCGACTTCGCCGACCGCCACGGCCTCGCCCCCGAACCGGTGTACGTCGCCAAGATGCTCTACGCCGTCGTCGCCCTCGCCGCCGACGGGGCGTTCCCGCGCGGCTCGGCGGTCGCGGCGGTCGTCACCGGCTGACGCGGGTGTCGCCCGGACGAGGGAAGCCGGTCGGCGGTTGTCGGCGGGCCCTGCCATAATGGCAACCCGGAGTGACCGCACGGGAATTGGGACGAGAAAAGCCCTAGCCACGGAGCGTAATCAGGGTTTACTATTAGTGACAGCCGCGGGATGGGGTGGCCTTCTCCGGACCAGGAGACAGCAGCTCATCGCACGCGGTAGCGTCGCAGGCGAACGATGTGCCACGCCGGTCCGTTACTCTCAGTGACGGGGGGCAGGCCGGCGTTCCCATGGCAGAGAGTCGCCACGCACCTTGGAGGTGAGGGTGTCCCAGTTCGAAGGCGAGCCCAGTCCGAAGGACTTCGTCGAAGTCCGGCTGCCGGCTGCGGGGGCGTACCTATCGGTGCTCCGCACCGCCACGGCAGGGCTCGCTGCCCGCCTGGACTTCACGCTCGACGAGATCGAGGATCTGCGCATCGCGGTCGACGAGGCCTGCGCGATCCTCCTCCAGCAAGCCGTTCCCGGCTCCGTACTCACCTGCGTCTTCCAGCTCGGGGACGACGCGCTGCTGGTGACGGTGTCGGCACCGACCACCGACGGCCGGGCGCCCGAGCGCGACACCTTCGCGTGGACCGTGCTGTCCGCGCTCGCCGGCAGGGTGGACGCGACCGTGGGGGACGACCGCACGGTCACGATCAGCCTGCTCAAGGAGCGCGGCGCGGCGCCGGGGCTGACGTGACGTACGTCAGGGGCGTTCCGATGCGAGACGAGGGCCGGCTGGCCGCGGCGGAGCGAGAGCGGGCGGACCACATGGACGGACTGCAGCAGCACGACAGGCGTGAACCGCAGGACCGCAGCGGCGCGCGGGCGATGTTCTACGAGCTGCGCAAGCTGCCCGCGGACTCCTCCGAGCACGCCGAGCTGCGGAACGCCCTCGTGCAGATGCACCTGCCGCTCGTGGAGCACCTCGCCCGGCGCTTCCGCAACCGCGGCGAGCCGCTGGACGACCTCACGCAGGTCGCCACCATCGGCCTGATCAAGTCCGTGGACCGCTTCGACCCCGACCGCGGCGTGGAGTTCTCGACGTATGCGACCCCCACGGTCGTCGGCGAGATCAAGCGCCACTTCCGCGACAAGGGCTGGGCGGTGCGGGTGCCGCGGCGGCTGCAGGAGCTGCGGCTGTCGCTGACCTCCGCCACCGCCGAGCTCTCCCAGTTGCACGGCCGGGCCCCGACGGTGCACGAGCTGGCGCAGAAGCTCAACATCTCCGAGGAAGAGGTCCTGGAGGGCCTGGAGTCGGCGAACGCGTACTCCACCCTCTCCCTCGACGTCCCCGACACCGACGACGAGTCGCCGGCCGTCGCCGACACCCTCGGCGCGGAGGACGACGCCCTCGAGGGCGTCGAGTACCGCGAGTCCCTCAAGCCGCTGCTGGAGGAGCTGCCGCCGCGGGAGAAGAAGATCCTGCTGCTCCGCTTCTTCGGGAACATGACCCAGTCCCAGATCGCCCAGGAGGTCGGCATCTCGCAGATGCACGTCTCCCGGCTACTGGCGCGCACGCTGGCGCAGTTGCGCGAGCGGCTGCTCGTCGAGGAGTGAGCGGCGGGGCGCGTGCGCCCCGCCGTGACCCGCGAGGCGCCGGGCGCCGCTCTCCGGCGCCCTGAGCACCCCGGAGCATGCACAGGGCGGCCAAGGGGTCTTCGTGCCGTACGGGCCGCATGGCGGGGCCGTACGGGGGCGTACGCCCCTCCCCCGGCCCGTGCCGCGGTGCTACGCCGTCCGGCTCGGGCCCACGCCCAGCGCCTCCGCCGTGCTCGGGCTGAGGACGCACACGAGCGTCCCCACCGCGACCGCGCCCAGCGCGAGCCCCAGTCCCAGCATCGCGCCGCCCGTGGACACCATCGCGAAGGCCACCGGCAGCGCCAGGATCTGCGTGATCATCGAGGGCCCCCGGCTCCAGCGGCGCTGCCGCCACAGCCCGTGCGCGGCGGCCAGCGGCAGCACGGCGAGCGCCAGCACGGTGAGCCCGCCGAAGACGGCCTGGCGGGTGCTGTCCGGTTCGCCGACGATCCCGAGCACCAGCTCGTAGCCCCCGAGGGCGGCGATGACGATCCCCTCGACCGCGGTCAGGACGGCGGCGACGGTCACCCGCGGCGGCCGCGGCCCCTTCTCCTCGGCAGCCTTCCCGGCCGCCGCGTCCTCCGCGGCCTCTCCGGCCGCCGCGGCCTTGCCCGTCTGACCCTTCTTGCCTGCCTGGTCCAGCTTGCCCGGCTTGCCCGCCTCGACGGCGGGAGTGGCCTTGCCGGTCCCGCTCTTCTTCGCGGCCTTTCCGGCCCCGGCGTTCTTCGCGGGCGCGGGCTTGTGCTCTGCGCCGGCGGCCTTCTCCCGCCCTGCCCCGCCCGTCTTCTCCCGCTCGGGCCCGGCCGTCCGCTTCCGCCCGCCCCGGCCCTGCGTTCCGCTCATGCTCTCCAGCCTACTGGGGCCCCGGTGCCCGCTACGCCGGGGCTGGGCCCCTCTACTTTTCGGTAGGTAACCTGCATGCCATGCGTGCGCTCCTCGTGGTGAATCCCGCCGCCACCGACACCAGTGCCCGGACCCGCGACGTGCTGATCCACGCACTCGCCAGCGACCTGAAGCTGGAGACGGTCACCACCGAGTACCGGGGCCACGCCCGCGACGTCGCCCGGCAGGCGGCGGACAGCGGCGAAGTCGACATCGTCGTCGCCCTCGGCGGCGACGGCACCGTGAACGAGGTCGTCAACGGCCTGCTGCACCGCGGCCCCGCACCCGAGGACCTGCCCCGGCTCGCTGTCGTCCCCGGTGGTTCCACGAACGTCTTCGCCCGCGCCCTCGGCCTGCCCAACGACGCCGTGGAGGCCACCGGCGCGCTGCTCGACGCCATGCACTCCGGCAGCGAGCGCACCGTCGGCCTCGGGCTCGCCTCCGGCACCCCGGACACCGACGACGAGGGCGCGCCGGCGCGCTGGTTCACGTTCTGCGCGGGCATGGGGTTCGACGCGGGCGTCGTCGGCCGCGTCGAGCAGAAGCGCGAGCGCGGCAAGAAGTCCACACACCCGCTCTACGTACGGCAGTTGCTGCGCCAGTGGCTCGGCGAGGGCGACCGCAGGCGCGGCGCGATCACGCTGCGGCGCCCGGCCGAGGACCCCGTCGAGGGCCTGGTGCTCTCGCTCGTCTGCAACACCTCGCCGTGGAGCTACCTGGGCAACCGCCCCCTCTACGCGACCCCCGGCGCGTCCTTCGACACCGCCCTCGACGTGCTCGGACTCGCCCGGCTCTCCACCCCGTCGCTGCTGCGCTACGGCACCCAGTTGCTCACCTCGTCGCCGGAGCGCGGGCCGCACGGCAAGCACGCGGTGTCCCTGCACGATCTCACCGACTTCACCTTGGAATCACAGGCCCCACTGCCCTTCCAGATGGACGGTGACCACCTAGGGCTGCGTACGAGCGTGACCTTCACAGGCGTACGGCGCGCACTGCGTGTGATTGTGTGAGTGGAAGGCCCGAAAGTCCTTCCAGTCGAACGTTTAGGCTGCGCCTCACCCCCTGGAAGTGGGGCCCTTTGCCAACTGAGACCAAGGAATCCAAAGAAACTTCCCGGAAGGGGTTGTATCCGAAGCTGAGGTTTGCGAACCTCTTCATGGCGGCTGGAGCGCCTCCCCTCAGGGGACCTGCCTCCGGCGCACTCGCCCCCTCCACATGTTGAAGGTCACACCGGAAATCTGGTTCGGCCCCTTCACTTGTCGGAGGATTCGTGAAAGCGTTCACATTCACAAGCAACTGACAGCAACGCGAAGAGATGGAGCAGTCATGGACTGGCGTCACAGCGCCGTTTGCCGCGAGGAAGACCCCGAGCTCTTCTTCCCGATCGGCAACACCGGTCCTGCTCTGCTGCAGATCGAGGAAGCCAAGGCCGTCTGCCGTCGCTGCCCCGTGATGGAGCAGTGCCTGCAGTGGGCGCTGGAGTCCGGTCAGGACTCCGGTGTCTGGGGTGGCCTCAGCGAGGACGAGCGCCGCGCGATGAAGCGCCGCGCCGCGCGCAACCGGGCGCGCAGGGCCAGCGCCTGACCCGACACCCCCCGGATGCGCGAAGGCGCCGTGGGTCACACGGCGCCGCTCTCCCCGAGCCGCAGCGCAGCAGCCGCAAAGCCGCACCACGAGTCACCGCAGAGCCCCGGAGCCAGATGGCCCGGGGCTTTTTGCTGCCCCGATGCCGTCGCGTGACCTATGCGTGTCGCAGCCGTGCTGCCGTGCCGCCGTAAGGAGATACGTTTCCGTCAACACGCGCCGTCCACTTCCGTATCCGCAACGCCCCGGCGCGTCAGCGCTTTTCGGGTTGCACTGGAATGTCGAACACCACCCGCGTGCCCCCCTCCGGCGCCCGCGCCATCGAAAACGTGCCCGCCAACTCCCCCTCGACCAGCGTGCGTACGATCTGCAGCCCGAGGCTCCCGGACGTCGCCGGGTCGAAACCCTCCGGCAGCCCCCGCCCGTCGTCCTGCACGGTGACCAGCAGCCGGCTGTCCTGCCGCCCGCTGGAGCGCAGCGCGGTGACCTCCACGCTCCCCGACTCCCCCGGCCCGAAGCCGTGTTCCAGGGCGTTCTGCAGCACCTCGGTCAGCACCATGGACAGCGGCGTGGCGACCTCCGCCTTGAGCACGCCGAAGCGGCCGGTGCGGCGTCCCGTCACCCGGCCGGGGTTGATCTCCGCCACCATCGCCACCACCCGGTCGGCGATCTCGTCGAACTCCACGGTCTCGTCCAGGTTCTGCGACAGCGTCTCGTGCACGATGGCGATCGAGCCGACCCGCCGCACCGCCTCGTCCAGCGCCGCCCGCGCCCGCCCGTCGGGGTCCTCGGCGGCCAGCCGGCGCGACTGCAGCCGCAGCAGGGCGGCGACGGTCTGCAGGTTGTTCTTCACCCGGTGGTGGATCTCGCGGATCGTGGCGTCCTTGGTCATCAACTCGCGTTCGCGCCGCCGGATCTCGGTGACGTCGCGCAGCAGCACCAGCGACCCGATGCGCGTCCCGCGGGGCTTCAGCGGGATCGCGCGCAACTGGATGACGCCGCCGTTGCCCTCCACCTCCGCCTCCCGCGGCGCCCATCCGCTGGCGAGCTTGACCAGGGCCTCGTCCACCGGCTCCTTGCTGACGGCCAGCTCCGAGGTGGCCTGGCCGAGGTGCCGGCCGACGAGGTCGGCGGCCTGGCCGAGGCGGTGGTAGGCGGAGAGCGCGTTGGGCGAGGCGTACTGCACGATGCCCTCCGCGTCGAGCCGGATGAGCCCGTCGCCGACCCGCGGCGAGGTCTCCGTGTCGCCCTGCTGCCCGGGGTAGGGGAACGCGCCTGCGGCGATCATCTGCGCGAGGTCGGAGGCGCTCTGCAGATACGTGAGCTCCAGCCGGCTGGGGGTGCGCACGGTCAGCAGGTTGGTGTTGCGGGCGATGACGCCCAGGACGCGGCTCTCCCGGCGCACGGGGATGGATTCGATCCGTACGGGCACCTCCTCGCGCCACTCCGGGTCGCCCTCGCGCACGATCCGGCCCTCGTCGAGGGCCGCGTCGAGCATGGGGCGCCGGCCGCGCGGGACGGTGTGGCCGACCATGTCGTCCTGGTACGAGGTGGGACCGGTGTTCGGGCGCATCTGGGCCACGGAGACGTAGCGGGCGCCGTCGACGGTCGGGACCCAGAGCACGAGGTCGGCGAAGGACAGGTCGGCGAGCAACTGCCACTCCGATACGAGGAGGTGCAGCCACTCCAGGTCGGTCTCGCTCAGCGCCGTGTGCCGGCGGACGAGCTCGTTCATGGACGGCACACCTGGAGCCTACCGGCGGGGCCGCGAAGCACCCGATGCCCGCCTCGGCGTAGCCGCCTGCGCGCGGTGCGGGCCGCGGGCCCGCACGCACTTCGGGCCGCGGTGCCTGGACCGGGACCCTCAACCCGTCCGGCACCGCGGCCCGGAGCCAAGCACCGGTGCGCGCGCCGCGAAGTGTGCGGCCCCGCGGCGTCGCAACCGGTGAGGAGGCCGGGACGCAGTCAGGGCAGAGAACGTCTCGGGCCTCGTTCCGCCCCGTCGTGCGGAAGGGGCGGAAGCCTGACAAGCATTGTGGACTAGACCACTCCCGGCTGTCTACGCCCCGGACGCCCCGACTTGGCCGCCCTCCGCCGACACCGCGAAGCCCGCCGCGGCGACGTCCGCCACCCGCTGCAGCAGCTCGCGGTCGGCACCATCCCTGGCCTGCGAGGACATGCCCTGGAGGACCGCCCCGGCGTAGCTCGCGAGCTTCTCCGCGTCGGTCCCGGGCGGCAGCACGCCCGCGGTCACGTCGGCCTCGACGCGCGCGGTCATGGTGGCGAGGTTCAGCGCCCGCAACTCGCGCATCTTCTCCACCACCTCCGGGGTGGTGGCGCTCACGCCGACGCTGAGCACCATGCAGCCGCGGGGGTGGTCCGGCGCGGTGTAGCCGACGGCGGCCTCGCGCAGGATGCGGGTGAAGGCGGCGACGGCTGTGGGCTCCTCGGCCAGCGCGCGGTCGATGAACGTGCCGTTGTCGGTCGTCGCGTACGCCGCGACGGCGGCGTCGAAGAGCGCCTTCTTGTCGCCGAAGGCGGCGTACAGGCTGGGCGCGCCGATGCCGAGGACGCGGGTGAGGTCCGCGACGGAGGTGGCCTCGTAGCCGTACTGCCAGAAGGCGTAGAGGGCCTTCTCCAGCGCTTCGTCGCGGTCGAAGGAGCGGGGGCGCCCGCGCTGCTTGGTGGCCATGGAAACAATTCTATAGCGCCCGCTAGACAATGTGATACGGTCCTTTCTGTAGCGACCTTTACAGAAAGGGGGGCGCGGCCATGGGCGCGCTCACTGGCAAGACGGCGCTGGTCACGGGCGGAAGCCGCGGCATCGGCAGGGCGATCGCGGAGCGGCTGGGCCGGGACGGCGCACGGGTCGCCGTGCACTACGGCAGCAACGAGGCGGCGGCGAAGGAGACCGTCGCCGCGATCGAGGCGGCCGGCGGCGAGGCGTTCGCGATCAGGGCCGAGCTGGGCGTGCCGGGCGACGCGGCGGCGCTGTGGGCGGAGTTCGACCGGCACGCGGACGGGCTCGACATCCTCGTCAACAACGCGGGGGTGGCGCTCCAGGCGCTCATCGAGGACACCGACGAGGCCGACTTCGACCGGCTGTTCGCGGTGAACACCAAGGCGCCGTTCTTCGTCACCAAGCTGGGGCTGTCCCGGCTGCGGGACGGCGGGCGCATCGTCAACGTCTCCACGGTGGCCACGCACGCGGCGCTGATGCCGACGCTGCTGGCGTACACGATGACGAAGAGCGCGATCGACGCCTTCACCAAGTTCCTGTCGAAGTCCGTGGGCGAGCGGGGCATCACCGTCAACGCGGTCGCGCCCGGCGCCCTGGACACGGACATGAACGCGGCCTGGCTGCGCGACAACGACGACGCCCAGACCGGCATGGCGGCGATGTCACCGCTCGGCCGGATGACGGACGTCGGCGAGGTCGCGGACACGGTGGCCTATCTGGTCTCCGGCGATGCCAAGGTGCTCACGGGCACGTACCTCGACGTCTCCGGCGGCGTACTGCTGTAGCACGCACGAAGGCGACGGCCCCGGCTCCGCGAGGGAGCCGGGTCCTTCGCCCGTACGCGATCGGGTGCTCAGCGGGTCTCCGTGACCTTCGCCAGCGAGCGCGGGGCGTCCGGGTCCTGGCCGCGGGCGATGGTGACCTCGTACGCGAGCAGTTGCAGCGGCAGGATCTCCAGGATCGGCTGCAGCTCCTCCGCCACCCCCGCCGTGGGCAGCGCGAAGCCCCCCGCGGCGGCGTCGACCTGCGCCTGCGGGCCGATGACCACGAGGTCGGCGCCGCGGTCCCGCAGCCGGTCGAGGACCGGCTGCAGCGCCTCGCCGCCGCGGCCGTCGGTGACGATGGCGATGACCGGCGAGACGTTGTCGACCATGGCCAGCGGGCCGTGCAGCAGGTCCGCGCCGGAGTAGGAGAGCGCCGGGATGTACGACGTCTCCATCAGCTTCAGCGCGGCCTCCTTGGCCGTCGGATAGCCGTAGCCGCGCGAGGTGAGGACCATCCGCTCGGCGAAGCGGTAGCGCTGCGCCAGGGCCTTCACCTCTTCCTGCCGGGCGAGGATCTGCTCGGCCAGCTCCGGCAGCACCGCGGCCGCTTCGCCCTGCCCGCCGCGCATGCCCTCGACGAAGAGGTAGAGCGCCAGCAGCGAGGCGGTGTACGTCTTGGTCGCAGGCAGCGCCTTCTCCGGGCCCGCCTGGACGTCGATGTGGTACTCGCTGACGCCGGCCAGCGGCGAGTCCGGGTTGTTGGTCACGGCCAGGGTGATCGCGCCGGCCTCGCGGGCGGCCCGGGTGGACGCGACGAGGTCGGGCGAGCCGCCGGACTGGCTGACGGTGATCACCAGCACGTCGGTGAGGTCCGGCTTGGCCTCGTACGCCGTGGTGGTGGACATCGAGGTCAGCCCGCACGGCAGCCCGAGCTGGACCTCCAGCAGGTACTTGGCGTACAGCGCGGCGTTGTCCGACGTGCCCCGCGCGGTCAGCAGGACGAAGCGCGGCGAGCGGGCCGCGATCGCCTCGGCGACCTTGCGGATCTCCGGGGCGCCATGCGCCAGGACGCGGCGCAGGGCCTCGGGCTGTTCGGCCATCTCGCCGGCCATGATCCGGCCCGGCTGGGCGGCAGTCATGCGGGGTGCCTCCGTAGTGCGGTGTCAGGTGGTACGGGCGGGTGGCGGTCAGGCCCCGGCGCCCTTGCCGGTGATGACCTCCGCGGCGGCGCGCCCGCAGACGCGGGCGGCACCGTGTGTCGCGATGTGCGGCGCCCCGCGCGGCGGCGCCTGCGGCACACCCATCTCCACCACGACGGTGTCGGGACGGGCGGCGAGCAGGGCGTCGAGCGCGTCCGCCATCCAGGGGTGGCGGTGGACGTCGCGCACCACTGCGACGATCCTACGATCACCCGCCGCCGCGAGCACATTTGCGGTCAGCGCCGACAAACCCTCCCGGCTCGCCGCCCTGCCGCCCCCGCCGCCGTCGGCGCCCAGCGCCGAGCCGTCGAAGACCGCGGACTCGGTGCCGGGCAGCGCGCGCTCCAGCTCCGCGCCGACGCCCCACGGGGTCTCCTGCCCCACCGCGATGCTGGCCACCGGCGTGAACCCGGCGACGTACACCGGCCCGGCCGGCGGCTCGTAGCCCGCCGCCCCCGTGACCCGCAGCGCCCGGCGGGCCGCGGCCTGGCCGATGCCGGGGTCCGGCGCGATCCCCTCCACCGCGCCGGACGCCGCGGACGCCGACCAGGCCGCCAGCGCCCGTACCCGGGCAGCGGCATCGGCGAGCCGCTCCTCGGGCAGGTCACCGCTGCGCACCGCGGCCACCAGGGCGTCGCGGGTGCGCAGCACGATCTCCTCGTCGCCGCGGGCGCCGATGCACATCGCGTCGGCACCGGCCGCGACGGCCCGTACCGCACCGCCCTCGATGCCGTACGCCGCGGCGATGGCCTGCATCTCCAGGGCGTCCGTGATGATCAGGCCGGTGAAGCCGAGCCCGCCGTCTTCGACGGGGGCGCGCAGCAGGCCGGTGAGCACCGCGGGGCTGACGGTGGCGGGCACGTCGGTGCGCAGCGCGGGCAGCAGGATGTGCGCGCTCATCACGGCCTTGGTGCCGGCCGCGACCGCGGCCCGGAACGGCACCAGCTCGCGCTCGCGCAGCACGTCGACGGGGACGTCGATGCGCGGCATGGCGTGGTGCGAGTCGACGTTGGTGTCGCCGTGGCCGGGGAAATGCTTGGCGCAGGCGCTGACGCCCGCGTCCTGGAGGCCCTCGATGTACGCGGCCGTGTGCCGGGCGACGAGCGCCGGGTCCGCGCCGAAGGAGCGCGCGCCGATGACCGGGTTGTCGGGGTTGGAGTTGACGTCGGCGGACGGCGCCCAGTCGAGGTTGACGCCGACCTCGGCGAGCCGGCGGCCCAGCTCGCGGGCGACGGCCCGGGTCAGCCCGGGGTCGTCGACCGCGCCGAGGGCGAGGTTGCCGGGGAACGAGGAGCCGGTGCGCACCTCGAGGCGGGTGACGTCGCCGCCCTCCTCGTCCATCGCCACCAGCACGTCGGGCCTGGCGGCGCGCAGCCGCGCGGTGAGCCGGGCGACCTGCTCGGGGTTCTCGATGTTGCGGCCGAAGAGCCCGACGCCGGTCAGGCCCTCGTCGAGGCGGCGCAGTACCCAGTCCGGGGGCGTGGTGCCCAGGAAGCTCGGCTGCAGTACGGCGAGGGCGTCCCGGGTCAGGGTGTCGGTGCTCCCTGCGAGTGTCGTCATGGCCGTCGTGCTGTCCCTTCCCGCGGCGGGTGGTTCCGCCGCAGCTTACGAGGTGGTACGTCAGCCCTTCACGGCACCGGCCGTGAGGCCGGAGGTGACCTTCCGCTGCAGGTACAGGAAGAGCAGCAGGATGGGCAGGGCGAACAGCGACGCGGCGGCCATGGTGGCACCCCAGTCGTCGCCGAACTGGGTCTGGAACTGGGACAGCCACAGCGGCAGGGTCTGCGCCTCGGCCTCCTTGTTGAGGACGAGCACCATCGGGAACTCGTTCCAGGCGGTGATGAAGCCGAAGAGCGAGGTGGCCATGAGGCCGGGCGCCAGCAGCGGGAAGATCACCTTGCGGAACGCCTGGACCCGGGTGGCGCCGTCGACCATGGCCGCCTCTTCGAGGTCCTTGGGCACCGCGGCCACGTAGGTGCGCAGCGTCAGGATGGTCAGCGGCAGCACCATCACGGTGTAGAAGAGCGTGAGCGGCACCAGGCTGTTCAGCATGTCCGCGTCGCGTACCAGCATGTACACCGAGATGACCATGACCTCCCAGGGCGCCATCTGCGCGAACATGAAGACCAGGATGATGCCGGTACGGCCCCGGAAGCGCATCCGCGCCAGGGCGAAGGACGCGATCAGGGCGATGAGCAGCGAGAAGCCGACCGCCAGCAGGGTCACCGTGAGCGAGTTCTTCCAGAAGTTCCAGAAGTTGTCGGCGTCGAAGGCCGTGCGGTAGTGCTCGAAGGTCGGGTCCATCGGGAACCAGACCGGGTCCTCGCTGATGATGTCGCCGGTCGGCTTGAACGACGTGGCGAACATCCAGTACACGGGGAAGAGGAAGATGACGAACAGCACCATGGCCGTCGCGTTGGGCCAGAAGCGGCCGATGAACGAGCGCCTCACGAGTCTTCCCTCTCCTGCTTCATGACCATGCGGATGTAGTACGACGTCAGCCCCATCAGGACCAGGATCGTGAGCACGGAGATCGCCGCGCCCATGCCGTAGTGCTGGTTGCCGACGCCCTCGACGAAGGCGTAGACGGGGAGCGTCTCGGTGAGCCGGTCGGGGCCGCCGCCGTTGATCGCGTAGACGTGCGGGAACGCCTTGAAGATCCAGATGATCTCCAGGAACGTGGTGGCGAGCAGGAACGGCTTGATGAAGGGGAAGGTCACCGAGGTGAACGTGCGCCAGGCGCCGGCGCCGTCGAGCCCCGCGGCCTCGTACAGCTCCTTGGCGATCGTGGTCGTGGCGGCGTAGAGGTTGATCGCCACGAACGGGATCGACGTCCAGACGAGCATCACCGTGATCACGAAGAAGGTGGAGAACTGGCTGCTGGTCCAGGAGTAGTCGGCCATGGAGTGCCAGCCGAGCTTGTCCAGGATCCAGTTGACGACGCCGTAGCGCTCGGCGAACAGCCACTGGTAGACGGTGGTGGCGGCGATGATGGGCATGGCCCAGGCGAGCACGAGCGCCATCAGCAGGGTCAGCCGCATCTTGCGGCCGAGCCGGGCGAGCAGCAGCCCGACGAGGGTGCCGAGCACCATGATGAGCGTGACGTTGACGGCGGTGAAGAGCACCGTCCGGAGCGTGACGCGCCAGAAGTCCTCGCCGCCGAGGACGTCGGTGTAGTTGTCGAAGCCGTTCCACTCGGTGAGGTGCTGGATCAGCTCCTTCATGCCCAGCTTCTGGAACGACAGGATGCCGTTCTTCACCAGCGGATAGCCGAGCAGCACGGCGGTGATCGCCAGCGCGGGCAGCAGCAGCAGGTACGGGAGGGCGCCGGCGGAGCCCTGGGCCTTGCGGTGGCGTCCGGGCGGTGGGGGCGGTGTCGTACGGGCGCGGCCTTTGGCCTTCTCGGCTGCCGGCCTCGGTATCTGCACAGTCATGATGCGGCGATCTCTTCGGGACGAGGTGGTTTCGGACCCGCGGGTGCGGGCGGGGCCGGGTCGTACCCGGTCCCGCCCGCCGGATGACGCTTACTCCTGCGCCAGGCGCTCGTTCAGGTCGTCCTCGACCGACTTCGCGGCGTCCTCGTGGGAGTCACCGTTGAGGTAGGCGGTCATGTAGGACTTGATGGGGTTGGGGGTGTTCTCCACCGCGCCCCACTCCGGGATGAGCGGCGTGGTGCCGCCGACGGCGGCGGCGGGTGCCGCGGCCTCGGCCGCCTCGTTGCCCTCCAGCTTCGACTGCAGCGAGTCCTTGTTGGGGATCACGCCGTTGGCGGCCGCGAGGGCGCCCTCGTGCTTGTCGGAGAGCACGATCTTCAGGAACTCCTGGGCGAGTTCCTGCTTCTCGCTGCCCGCGGCGACGGCCAGGTTGGAGCCGCCGAGGAAGACGCTCTCGGGGGTGTCGGCGGTCTCACCGGGGATGGTGAAGTAGCCGATCTCCTTCTCGAAGTTCTTGTCCTTGCTCGCCTCGATGGCGATGCCGGACTCCCAGCCCATGCCGATGATCGCGCCGGTCTTGCCCTTGCCGAAGACCTCGCCCTGCTGCGGGGTGGCCTCGTCCTTGTCCTTGGGCGCCTCGGAGTAGTCGGCGTACTGCTTGTAGATCTCCATGGCCGCCCCGACCTTGGGGTCGGAGAGGTTGGAGACCCACTTGTCGCCGTCCTGCTTCACCAGCTCGGCGTCCTGGCCGATGAGCAGGCCGTCGAAGAAGTACCAGTTCTGGCCGGGCATGTAGATCGGCTCGGCGTCGGTGTTCTTCTCGATCTTGTCGAACGCCGCGAAGAGGTCGTCACGGGTCTTGGGGATCTCCGTGATACCGGCTTCCTCGAAGACCGACTTGTTGTACATCACCACGCGGTTGGCGAAGAACCACGGCACCGCGTACTGCGCGCCCTCGTAGACCGACGACTCGTTGAGGGACTCGGTCCACTCGGTGCCGATCTCCTCCTTCAGCCCGGTCAGGTCGGCCAGACCGCCGGTCGCCGCGTAGGCGGGCGTCTGGGTGTTGCCGACCTCGACCACGTCGGGCGGGCTCTCCTCGGACAGCGCGGTGGTCAGCTTCTGCTGAATGCCGTTCCACTGCTGCACCTTGTATTCGAGCTTGGCGCCCGTCTTCTTCTCGAACTCCGCCTGGACGTCCTTCAGCCAGTCGTCCGGGGTCGAGCCGTCCATGGCCCAGAAGGTGAGCGTCTCGCCCTTGAACGACTTGGCGCCACCGCCCTTGTCGCTCTCTTCGTCACCATCGTCAGAACCGCAGGCGGCGAGGCTTGCCACCAGGCCAGCCGCCGCCAGCACCGCTACCGCCGTGCGCTTCACGTCACCCTCCTCAACATGCCGGCCCACGCCCCCCTGCCGTCTTTCGCCAGCGATTCGCCACCGAAAAGTCCTTGCTCCCGGACCCTGCCCGTGGAGTGGACTTGTGGTCTTTAATGGTTTAGACCAGGTTGACGGTCTTGGTCTGGACCAATCGTGGAACGAAGCCTGGCCTAGACCAATGAGGGTGTCAAGGGTGTGCGGCCTGCTGGTTCGGCTTCCGTTACCGGACCGACATGTGAGCTATCCCGTCACCCCGCGAGTGCACCGACGGGTGACGAGCCGTGCCAGGATGTGAGCCGCTACCAGACGGAGGAGTCATGAGGACGAACGCCGGACCGGCCGAGGGAACGTCGGCTGCGACGGTACCGGCAGCCGACGAGCCGGGACGTGCCGGGGGCAGCACCGGGCGGACCACCCGCGTGCCCAAGTACTACCGGCTCAAGCGGCATTTGCTGGAGATGACCGAGACCCTGCCTCCCGGCACCCCGGTGCCGCCGGAGCGCACGCTCGCCTCCGAGTTCGACACCTCCCGTACGACCGTGCGCCAGGCGCTGCAGGAGCTGGTCGTCGAGGGTCGGCTGGAGCGGATCCAGGGCAAGGGCACGTTCGTGGCCAAGCCCAAGGTGTCGCAGGCCCTCCAACTGACCTCGTACACCGAGGACATGCGCGCCCAGGGCCTCGAACCCACCTCGCAACTGCTGGACATCGGCTACGTCACTGCCGGCGACCAGCTCGCCGAGCGGCTCGACATCACCCCCGGCGGGCGGGTGCTGCGCATCGAGCGGCTGCGCCTGGCCAACGGCGAGCCGATGGCCATCGAGACCACCCACCTGTCCGCGAAGCGCTTCCCCGCGCTGCGCCGCAGCCTGGTCAAGCACTCCTCGCTCTACACCGCGCTCGCCGAGGTCTACGACGTCCACCTGGCCGAGGCCGAGGAGACCATCGAGACCTCGCTGGCCACGCCCCGCGAGGCGGGCCTGCTGGGTACGGACACGGGCCTGCCGATGCTGATGCTCTCGCGCCACTCCGTCGACACCTCCGGCGAGCCGGTGGAGTGGGTCCGCTCGGTCTACCGCGGCGACCGCTACAAGTTCGTCGCCCGCCTCCGCCGCCCGGTGGGCTGAGCGACCGCGCGGCGGCGGCCCCGGCCCGGTGCCGGTGCCGCCGCCGCTGTGTGCCGCCGTACCCGGCCACGCTCCGGGGCGGCACCGGCAGGAAGCGGCCGCGTACCGGAAGGCGTTCGCCCCCCGCCGTCCCGTCCCCGCCAGTGACAGAAAGGCACCCGCCGTGCGCTACCGCTTCATGGGCAACACCGGGCTCCGCGTCAGCGAGCTCTGCATGGGCACGATGACCTTCGGCCGGGAGGCCGACGAGAAGACCAGCCACGCGATCCTCGACATGTTCGCCGAGGCGGGCGGCACCTTCATCGACACCGCCGACATCTACGCCGGCGGCGACTCCGAGTCGATCACCGGCCGGTGGCTCGCGGGCCGCGACCGCGAGGACTTCGTAGTGGCCAGCAAGGTCCGCTACGCCACCGGGGACGGGCCCAACGACCGCGGCCTGGGCCGCAAGCACATCCTCGCCGGCATCGACGCCAGCCTGCGCCGGCTCGGCACCGACTATCTCGACCTGTACCAGATCCACGCCTGGGACCCGGCCACGCCGCTGGAGGAGACCCTGGCCACGCTGGACACCCTGGTCACCGGCGGCAAGGTGCGGCACATCGGCGCCAGCAACGTCACCGGCTGGCAGTTGCAGAAGGCGATCGACCTCAGCAGGGCGCACGGCTGGGAGCCCTTCACCTGCCTCCAGCCGCTCTACAACCTGCTGGACCGCTCGACCGAGTGGGAGCTGCTCGACGTCTGCCGCAACGAGGGCCTGGGCGTCATCCCGTGGAGCCCGCTGCGCGGCGGCTGGCTCGCCGGGTCGATCCGGCGCGGCACCGGCGCGCCCGCCGCGGGCAGCCGGGTGGAGACCGCGGAGCGGATGGGCTGGAGCGAGTCGTGGAGCGCGTACGCGGGCGAGGAGCGCACCTGGCGCACGCTGGACGCGCTGCACGCCGTGGCCGGGGAGACCGGCCGCCCCGCCGCCCAGGTCGCCGTCAACTGGCTGCTGCGGCGCCCCGGCGTGACCGCCCCCATCATCGGCGCCCGCACCACCGAGCAGCTCACCACGACGCTGCCGTCCTCCGACTGGGAGCTGACGCCGGCGCAGACCGCCCGTCTCGACGAGGCGAGCGCGCTGCCGCGGCCGTACCCGTACAACGTGATCGCCACCGACCCCGAGGACCGCTGAGCCCCCGCCGGGGCCCGGCACCGCGCCCGGCCCCGGCGCTCTCCCCGGCCGCAGCTCCCCTGCCGGGGCCTTTCGTGATCGGATAGCGACTGATCGCCCTAGTGACGGCGGCCTGACCCTGCTCTACATTTCGAGCGCATTGCAAGAGATTGAGAGCTCAGGGGACGGAGCCGCCATGACTGTGCAAGCACCCCCGGACGTGCCCAAAAAGCCACGTCCGGAACCGAAGAGCGTGATCCTGTGGACCGCCGTGGCCCTGGTGGGCGCCGTCGGCTGGACCATGCTGGCGCTCTCCCGGGGCGAGGAGGTCTCCGCGGCCTGGATGGTGGCCGCGGCCCTCGGCTCGTACGCCATCGGCTACCGCTTCTACTCGAAGTTCATCGCCTACCGTGTGCTCAAGGCCGACAAGACGCGCGCCACCCCCGCCGAACGGCTCGACAACGGCATCGACTTCCAGCCGACCGACCGCCGGGTCCTCCTCGGCCACCACTTCGCCGCGATCTCCGGCGCGGGCCCGCTGGTCGGCCCGGTGCTGGCGGCGCAGATGGGCTTCCTGCCGGGCACGATCTGGATCGTCGCCGGCGTGATCTTCGCGGGCGCGGTCCAGGACATGGTGGTGCTCTTCTTCTCCACCCGCCGCAACGGCCGGTCGCTCGGCCAGATGGCGCGCGAGGAGATCGGCCCGGTGGGCGGCGCCGCCGCGCTGCTCGCCGTCTTCGCGATCATGATCATCCTGCTGGCGGTGCTGGCGCTGGTCATCGTCAACGCGCTGGCGGAGTCCCCCTGGGGCACGTTCTCCATCGGCATGACGATCCCGATCGCCCTGTTCATGGGCTTCTACCTGCGGATGATCCGGCCCGGCCGGGTCGCGGAGGTGTCGCTGATCGGCATCGCCCTGCTGCTGCTCGCGCTGGTCGCGGGCCGCTGGGTGGCCGAGTCCTCGCTCGCGGACACGTTCACGCTGAGCAAGGAGTCGCTGGTCATCTGGATGGTCATCTACGCATTCATCGCCTCGGTGCTGCCGGTGTGGATGCTGCTCGCGCCGCGCGACTACCTGTCGACGTTCATGAAGCTCGGCACCATCGCGCTGCTGTTCATCGGCGTGGTGGTGGCCGCGCCGACGCTGAAGATGGAGGGCGTCACCGAGTTCGCGGGCGAGGGCACGGGACCGGTCTTCGCCGGCTCGCTCTTCCCGTTCGTCTTCATCACCATCGCCTGCGGCGCCCTGTCCGGCTTCCACTCCCTCATCTCCTCCGGCACCACGCCCAAGATGGTGCAGAAGGAGACGCAGATCCGGATGATCGGCTACGGCTCCATGCTGATGGAGTCCTCCGTGGCGATCGTGGCGATGATCGCCGCCTGTGTGCTGGACCCGGGGCTGTACTTCGCGATGAACTCGGCGCCCACGGTGATCGGCGAGACCGCGCAGTCGGCGTCGCAGGCGATCCAGGGCTTCGGGTACGAGATCACACCCGCGGCCCTGCAGGCGGCGGCCGACTCCGTCGAGGAGTCGACGCTGCTGTCCCGTACCGGCGGCGCACCGACGTTCGCGATCGGCGTCTCGGAGATCTTCTCCGACGTCACCGGGGACAGTCTCAAGGCGTTCTGGTACCACTTCGCGATCATGTTCGAGGCGCTCTTCATCCTCACCGCGCTTGACGCGGGCACCCGGGTGGGCCGCTTCATGCTCCAGGACACCCTCGGCAACATCTACAAGCCGCTCAAGCGCGTCAGTTGGTGGCCGGGCCTCATCGCCACCAGCGCGGTCGTCGTGGGCCTGTGGGGCTACTTCCTGTGGGTCGGCGTCAACGACCCGCTGGGCGGCATCAACCAGCTCTTCCCGCTCTTCGGCATCACCAACCAGTTGCTCGGCGCGGTCGCGCTGACCATCTGCACCACGCTGCTGATCAAGTCGGGGCGGCTGAAGTGGGCGTGGGTGACGGGCATCCCGCTGATCTGGGTCGCGGTGGTCACGCTCACCGCGAGCTGGCAGAAGGTGTTCTCGGACGACCCGCGGGTCGGCTTCTTCGCCCAGGGCGACGTGGCGCAGGAGGGCATCGACTCCGGCAAGCTGTCGGGCCAGGAGCTGGAGGACGCCGAGACGATCGTCACCAACACCACGGTCGACGGGGTGCTGTCGGCGGTCTTCGCGCTGCTGGTGATCGTCGTGATCCTGGACGCGGCCCGGGTGTGCGTGAAGTCGCTGCGCAACCCGGAGTCCGTCGTGAGCCACGAGGAGCCGTACCACGAGTCGTCGTACGTCGCACCGGCGCAACTGATCGCGACCAAGGAGGAGAAGCAGGAGCTGGCCGCGGCCGGGCTGGGCAGCGGCGGCGGGTTCAAGGCGGGCGCAGGACCGGGCGCAGGCGGCGGTGCGCGGGACGGAGGCGGGTCGTGACCGGGACGGCGGCGCTGGCTTCGGCCGGGCGCAAGGTCTGGTGGTACGTCCGCGAGGTGATCGGCGACACGGCGTACGAGCGCTACGTCGAGCACCTGCGCGGGCACGACCCCGAGGCGAAGGTGCCCACCCGGCGCGAGTTCGAGCGGATGCGCACGGACGCGGGCGACGACCCGCGGAAGGGCTTCCGCTGCTGCTGAGCGCGGCACGGCGGAGACTGCAGGTGTACGGGCCGCCGCCCCCGGCTTCCGGGGGCGGCGGCCCGTTGTCGGTGGCGCAGGGCAGACTCGGGGGCATGGACTTCACGGTGCGGCCGGTGCGGCCGGAGGAGTACGAGCGGGCGGGCGAGCTGGTCGCCGAGGCGTATCTGGCGGACGGGCTGCTGACGTTCGGCGCGGACGACGAGTATGTGCACGAGCTGCGGGACGTGCGCCGCCGGGCGGCGGCGGAGCGGGCCGAGGTGCTGGTCGCGGTCGAGGGGGACGCCCACGCGGTCGGCGGGGACGTGCTGGGCAGTGTGACGTTCGTGACGGCGGGGTCGCCGTTCGCGGAGCTGAGCGGCCCGGGCGAGGGCGAGTTCCGGATGCTGGCGGTGGCCCGCGAGGCGCGCGGCCGGGGCGTGGGCGAGGCGCTCGTACGGGCCTGTCTGGACCGCTCCCGGGAGCTGGGCGCGGACCGGGTGGTGCTGTCCAGCACCCCGGACATGGCCACGGCCCACCGGCTGTACGAGCGGCTGGGGTTCGTCCGCACCCCGGCGCGGGACTGGCTGCCGCTGCCGGGTCTGCCGCTCTGGGCCTTCGTCGCGGACCTCTGACGCCCGACCGACACGCGACACAACATATAGGGGTGCTCCCCTGACGAGCTACTAGATGTATGCTCGTCCTAGCTGCCGACGCAGGGGAATCCGGTGGAACTCCGGAGCTGTCCCGCAACGGTAAGCGATGTACGGGCATGCCTGCCACGCGCCGGCGGTCCGTATGTCGTGAGCCCGAAAACCTCCGGCAGCGATCGATGACGTCCGGGTCTCGTGGATTGGGCTCGCGGACGCACACGGGGTTGCCTCGACGGATTCGGCATGCCCGCCTGCGCCCGTACCGCAGCCTCTCCCGCGCGGCCCCGCCGAACGAGGGAGAGCAGCATCTTGACGATCGCACCACCGGCCGCGCCCACGGAGCCCGCCTCCGCCACCCCCCGCGCCGGCGACGGCCCGGCCGCCGCGCTCACCCGCACCCTCGCCGAGCTGACCGCCGACCTGCCCGCCACCGACCCCGCCAGGGTCGCCGCCGACGCGCTGCGCGGCCTCCCCCAGAGCGCGCAGGGCGCGCGTGGGCGGCACCCCCACCCGGGCTCCCGCGAGGCGGAGTTGCGGGAGCTGGCCACCGCGGCCGCGGCGGCGCTCATCGCCGAGGAGCCGGAGTACTCGAAGCTGGCCGCCCGGCTGCTGACCCGGGCCGTCGCCGAGGAGGCCGCCGGCCAGGGCGCCACGAGCTTCTCGGCCGCGATCGCCGTGGGCCACCGCGAGGGCATCGTCGCCGACGCCACCGCCGCGTTCGTACGGCGGCACGCCGCCCGCCTCGACGCCCTGGTCGACGAGGCCGTCGCCGAGGGCCGCGACGACCTGTTCGGCTACTTCGGACTGCGTACGGTCTCCACCCGCTACCTGCTGCGCCACCCCACCGAGCGCGCCGTCATCGAGACCGCCCAGCACTTCTTCCTGCGCGTCGCCTGCGGGCTGGCCGCCGGCGACTCCGACGCCGCGGTGGCCGAAGTCGCGGAGCTGTACGGGCTGATGAGCCGCCTCGGCTACCTGCCCTCCTCCCCCACCCTCTTCAATTCCGGCACCCGCCACCCGCAGATGTCGTCCTGCTACCTGCTGGACTCCCCGCTCGACGAGCTGGACTCGATCTACGAGCGCTACCACCAGGTCGCCCGGCTCTCCAAGCACTCCGGCGGCATCGGCATCCCCTTCACCCGGGTCCGCTCCCGCGGCTCGCTGATCCGCGGCACCAACGGCCACTCCAACGGCATCGTCCCCTTCCTGCGCACCCTGGACGCCTCCGTCGCCGCCGTGAACCAGGGCGGCAAGCGCAAGGGCGCCGCCTGCGTCTACCTGGAGCCCTGGCACGCCGACGTCGAGGAGTTCCTGGAGCTGCGGGACAACACCGGCGAGGAGGCCCGCCGCACCCACAACCTCAACCTCGCGCACTGGATCCCGGACGAGTTCATGCGCCGCGTCGAGGCCGACGGCCCCTGGTCGCTGTTCTCGCCCGCCGAGGTGCCGGAGCTGACCGACCTGTACGGCGCGGAGTTCGACGCGGCGTACGCGCGCGCGGAGGCCGAGGGGCGGTACGTCAAGCAGATCCCCGCGCGGCAGTTGTACGGCCGGATGATGCGTACCCTCGCGCAGACCGGCAACGGCTGGATGACGTTCAAGGACGCCGCCAACCGCACCGCCAACCAGACCGCGGAGCCCGGCGCCGTCGTGCACTCCTCGAACCTGTGCACCGAGATCCTGGAGGTCTCGGACGACGGCGAGACCGCGGTGTGCAACCTCGGCTCGGTCAACCTCGCCGCCCATCTCGGCGACACCGCCGGCGGCTGGCAGGAGGCGATGGACTGGGACAAGCTCGACGCGACGGTCCGTACCGCCGTGACGTTCCTCGACCGCGTCGTGGACATCAACTTCTACCCGACCGAGCAGGCCGCCGCGTCCAACTCCCGCTGGCGGCCCGTGGGCCTGGGCGTGATGGGCCTGCAGGACGTCTTCTTCCGGCTGCGGCTGCCGTTCGACTCCCCGGCGGCGCGGGCGCTGTCCACCCGTATCGCCGAGCGCATCATGCTCGCCGCGTACGCCGCCTCCGCCGACCTCGCCGAGCGGCACGGCGCGCACCCGGCCTGGTCCCGCACCCGGGCCGCCCGCGGCGTGCTGCACCCCGACCACTACCCCGAGGCCGGCGTGGTCTGGCCGGAGCGCTGGACCGCGCTGCGCGCCCGGATCGCGGAGACGGGGCTGCGCAACTCGCTGCTGCTGGCCATCGCGCCGACCGCGACGATCGCCTCCATCACCGGCGTCTACGAGTGCATCGAGCCGCAGGTCTCCAACCTCTTCAAGCGCGAGACGCTGAGCGGCGAGTTCCTCCAGGTCAACTCCTACCTGGTGGCCGAGCTGAAGGCGCTCGGGCTGTGGGACGCGCAGACCCGCGAGGCGCTGCGCGAGCACGACGGGTCCGTACAGGAGCTGACCTGGATCCCCGAGGAGGTCAGGGCGCGCTACCGGACGGCGTGGGAGCTGCCGCAGCGCGCGCTGATCGACATGGCCGCGGCCCGTACGCCCTACCTCGACCAGGCCCAGTCGCTCAACCTCTTCATGGCCGCGCCGACCATCGGCAAGCTCAGCTCGATGTACGCCTACGCCTGGAAGTCCGGGCTGAAGACGACGTACTACCTGCGCTCCCGGCCGGCGACCCGGATCGCCCGCTCGGCCCGCGCCGCCGCGCCCGCCGGCGCCGCCCCGGCACCCCTGCCCGGCCCCCTGCCCGTACAACAGCCGCACGCCGACGACGCCGTCGCCTGCTCCCTGGAGAACCCCGAGACCTGCGAGGCCTGCCAGTGACCACCGCCACCGGAGCCAAGAACCTGCTCGACCCCGGCTTCGAGCTGACCCTGCGCCCCATGCGCTACCCGGACTTCTACGAGCGCTACCGGGACGCGATCAAGAACACCTGGACCGTCGAGGAGGTCGACCTCCACTCCGACGTCTCCGACCTCGCCAAGCTCTCGCCCGGCGAACAGCACCTCATCGGCCGGCTGGTGGCGTTCTTCGCCACCGGCGACTCGATCGTGGCGAACAACCTGGTGCTCACGCTCTACAAGCACATCAACTCGCCGGAGGCCCGCCTCTACCTCTCCCGCCAGCTCTTCGAGGAAGCCGTGCACGTCCAGTTCTATCTGACGCTGCTCGACACCTACCTCCCCGACCCGGACGAGCGGGCCGCGGCGTTCGCCGCCGTCGAGAACATCCCGTCGATCCGCGAGAAGGCGCAGTTCTGCTTCCGCTGGATGGACTCCGTGGAGAACATCGACCGACTGGAGAGCAGGGAGGACCGCCGCCGCTTCCTGCTCAACCTCGTCTGCTTCGCCGCCTGCATCGAGGGCCTGTTCTTCTACGGCGCGTTCGCCTACGTCTACTGGCTGCGCTCCCGCGGCCTGCTGCACGGGCTCGCAACGGGCACCAACTGGGTGTTCCGCGACGAGAGCATGCACATGGACTTCGCGTTCTCCGTGGTCGACACGGTCCGCGAGGAGGAGCCGGACCTCTTCGACGAGGAGCTGGGGCGGCAGGTGCGCGACATGCTCGACGAGGCGGTGCAGGCGGAGCTGCAGTTCGCGCGGGACCTGTGCGGCGACGGCCTGCCGGGGATGAACACCGACTCGATGCGCGCGTATCTGGAGTGCGTGGCGGACCAGCGGCTGGTCCGGCTGGGCTTCGCGCCGGCGTACGGGTCGCAGAACCCGTTCGCGTTCATGGAGCTGCAGGACGTGCAGGAGCTGACGAACTTCTTCGAGCGCCGCCCGTCCGCATACCAGGTGGCGGTGGAGGGCTCGGTCGGGTTCGACGACGAGTTCTGAGCGCCGCCTGCCGGGCGGCCGCCGGAGCCGCGGCGCCGGCCGGACCCGACCGCGGGGGACGGGTCCGGCCGGCGGCCGCTCGCTGCCGCGGCGGGGGCGTTGCCGCGCCGCTTGTGCTGCTGCGCTCTCCCGCGGTCAGATGCCGCAGGAGGGAGCGGACCAGTAGCGCGAGGACCGGCCGTCCACGTGCGTGTGGTCGTTGTGGCCCGGGTAGCCGGGACCGAGGATCCCGCCGAAGCCGTGGGTACGCGCCTGCTGGGCCAGCCGGCAGAACGACGGGGAGCCGACGAGGTCGGCGGCCGTGCCGTACAGATGCTGGCTGTTGGAGGCCCCGCCGACCGCGCTGTTGCACGAGGTGGAGCGGAAGCCGCTGCTGATGTTGATCGGCACGTCGCCGAGCGCGTGCCTCATCGCCTCCAGCTTCCACATGGTGCGCTTGGCGTTCTCCTTGGCTGTCGCCGCGGATACCGCGCCGCCGCTCCAGGTGGAGTTGCACTTGTTCAGCTCGGCGTAGGTGAAGTGGATCGGGGTGCAGTCGGCGTCCTGCAGGCTGTAGATCTTGTTGAAGGTGTTGTTGCCCGCGACACCGTCCGAGGCGAGCCCGTACGCGCTCTGGAACTTGGCGACCGCGGCCTTGGTGCGCGGGCCGAAGTTGCCGTCGACGGCGAGGATTTCGCCGGACGTCACGTGCCCGGCCACCCGGATCTGCAGTTGGGTGACGTCGGCTCCGGACATGCCTTCGGAGAGCGTGCGGTTCCAGGTGTAGCACGAGTCCGCCTGCGCGGTGCCGGCGGTCGCGACCGTGCCGACGACACCTGCCGCCGCGATCATGACGATGGTGAGGACGAGTCTGACCGTACGTCTGAGCATGGGGCCTCCGTACCGTACGAATGGGGGGCTCCGAGCCTCGCGTGCGCCGGGCGCACGGTCAACGCACCGCCATTTCGCCAGTGGACTGGACCACTGCCGTAACCGCCGCGCAAGAGGCGGCGGTCACGGGCCGGACGGCGGTGGATCCGGGCAGGCCGGGGGGGGCGTCAGTCGTTGGGGACGGTCTCGTACCGCGGGGTGTTCTCGGCCATCTGCTCCATGACGTCCTTGCGCTCGCGCTTGGAGAGCCGGTCGATGTAGAGCCGCCCGTAGAGGTGGTCCGTCTCGTGCTGCAGGCAGCGGGCGAAGTAGCCCGTGCCGGCGACCCGGAGGGGGTTGCCGTCGAGGTCCCGGCCGCTCACCACCGCGTAGTCGGGGCGGGCCAGCGACATGTACGCGCCGGGGACGGACAGGCAGCCCTCGTTGCCGTCGTCGAGCTGCCGGCGGTCGGCGGGCAGCTCCTCCAGCACCGGGTTGCACACGGCGCCCACGTGCCGTACGCCGTCGTCGTCCGGGCAGTCGTAGACGAAGACCTTGAGGTCGACGCCGATCTGGTTGGCCGCGAGGCCCACGCCCTCCGCCGCCCGCTGGCTGGCGAACATGTCGTCCACGAGCCGCCGCAGCGCGTCGTCGAACTCCGTCACGTCCCGGCACTCGCGGTGCAGCACCGGATTGCCGACCACCGTGATCGGCCGGGCCGTGCCCCGCTCGCGGGCGGCCCGCTCACGCGCCTCCGCGTCCGTCACGTCGTCGACGAACACGTCCGGCGACTCCGCTTCCCGCCCCGCCTGCTGCTGCTCCGCCTGCTGCGTCATGCTCGCCGCACGCCTTCCTGGTTCCCGCCCTCACGAGCTTTACGAAAAGACCGGAGTCCAGGGTACGGCCAGGTTCCGACAGCCTCAGACGACTTCCTCCAGATCCCGCCAGTCCCGGGTGTCCGGGCTGTCCGCCGCCCAGCTCTCCAGCAGCCCGCGCACCAGCGACGCGGGCGCGGCTATCCCGCACTCCCGCTCCGGCACCCACAGCCCGTCCTCGGTGCGGTGCACCAGCGGCCCCGGCTGGCCGGGCTCGCTGTGGTCGTGCGGGTCGAGGGTCGCCTGGAGCGAGCCCTCGGCGCTGGGCATGACGCTCTCCGAGCAGGTACGGCAGAGCAGCCGCACCGACGACGACCAGTCCTCGGCCGCGTACCCCGCCTCGGCCGCCAGCAGCTCGACGGCGTCCCGGTCGGCCTCGGTGGCCGCCTCCAGCAGCACCACCCACGTCGGCACCGGCGAGGGCGCCCAGAGCTCTATCTCGTCGAAGACCGGATACGAGGGCCCCGCCAGCGTCGCCCGCTCGCCGTGCGGCACCCCGTCGTGCAGCACGACCTCGCCCCAGCGCCGCCCCGAGGACGGCAGCGGGATGCTCTGCACCTCGATCCGCGCCGGGTCGAGACGGCGGCCCCAGACGACCTCCGCCTCGCCCTCGGGCGAGAGCCGCACCGCGGCGCTGCCCAGGTCCATGTCCTCCGGCGGCTCGCCGGCCCCCTGGTGCGCGGCGCCGCCGGGCACGCTCAGCCCGTACGCCTGCCAGGCCCGCCGCGCCAGCGGCCAGTCCTGCAGTGCGGTGGCGGCGATGCCGACGTTCCACCAGTCGGGCGCGCCGGTCTCGCGGTCGAGCAGCGCGACGGCCCGCAGGCCCGCGGCGCGCGCCTGCTCCCAGTCGTGCCGGAACTTGTGCAGCAGCGCAAGGTTGAACCACGACTCCGACAGCCAGGGCTCCAGGCCCGCGGCACGGGTGAGCAGCGCGCCCGCGTCGTCGTACCGGCCGTCGCCGATCAACGTGAACGCGCGGTCGGTCGCCTGCCGCCACGAGGCGGAGGGCCGATGCCGTGTTCTGCCGAAGATCCTCACGATTCCTGCCTGCCGTCTTTGACTCCAGGATGACCACTGTGCGGCCTGTCCGCACGGCGTGCTCTCCCGGGGGGCGCCGTTGCTCCCCGCAACTTCCTGTCCGCTCGGGTGCCGGGCTATGCCCGCATCCAACCACGCGGTGCCGTACACCCGCTTCTTACCGGTCAGTTCGCGCACACGCCACTCGCCAGCACCTCCCGCAGCGCGTCCACCACCACCGGGTCGTACTCGTCCGCAGTGGCCAGCCGCAGCCGCTCCAGAGCCGCCAGCGGCCCGGCGGCGACCGCGCCCTCACCCTTCGCGTTCCCCGTCACCAGCACGTCGTATGCGGCCGCGACGCGGACGATACGGGCAGCGACCGGCTGGTCACGGTACGGCTCCGCCTGCCGCTCCACGACGACGGCGACCTCGGCGGCCACGCCGGTCTGGCGCACCACCGCGCCGCCGAGCAGGGCGATGCGCCGCCGGTCGGTGAGGCTCTCGGCGCCGGGCGGCAGGGTCCCGTCGCCGCCGGGGGGCACGGGGTCGGCCAGGGACAGCTTGCCGAGGTCGTGCATGAGCGCGGACTGCTCCAGCACGTCCAGCTCCCGCTCGGAGAGCCCCCGCACCCGGCCGATCGCCCGGCTCAGGGCAGCGACGCGGCGGGCGTGGCCCTGGCTGTGGTAGCCGGCCATCTCGGTCGCGCGGGCCAGGGAGGCGATGGTCTGGCGGTACGTGCGGCGTACCGCCGCGTAGCGGCGGAGCGAGACCTGGGTGAGCAGCAGCGGCAGGCTCAGCACGGGCAGCGCCCACGGCCCGGCCACCTGCGCGGCCAGGGCGATGACGACGCCGGTCGCGCACATCGCGGAGCCGACGCCCGGCAGGGCGCGCAGCTCGTCGCGGAGGAGGGGGCCGTACGGCCAGCCGGTGCGGGCGCGGGCGAGGCAGGCGGCGAGCACGGCGTCGCAGAGCGCGGTCAGGGCGAGCACGGCGAGCAGCGCCAGGACGTAGCCGGGGCCGGCGGCGAGGCCCGCGACCGGGCCGCCGTCGCCCTCGCCGGGGGCGCCGGCGCACAGGGGGCGGCAGCAGGCGGCGGCGAAGGCGGTGCCGAGGACCCGGCGGACCAGGTGCTCGGCGGTGGGGCCGCGGCCCCGGGCGACGTGCGGGACGGCGCCGACGACGGTGGCGGTGAAGGACACGGCGGCGATCTCCAGGACCGCGCCGCCCGCCGCGTCCGCGGGGATGCAGAGCAGCGCGTACCCGAGGGCGCCGGCGGTCGCCAAGGGCGCGGGGATGCGCGCGGGGGCGCCCGCACGGTGGTCGCCCGCCACCTCGCCGAGCACGATGAGGAGGCCGAAGGCGAGCGCGGCCTCGGGCTGGGCGAGCCCGTGCGCGAGCGTCCAGCAGAACCCGGCCGCGGTGGCCGCCCCGGCGGCCCCGACCGCCACGCGCACCTCGGGTGGAGTCCGGTGGCGGGCGCGGCGAACCGATTCGCTCACGGGGCGCCACCGCTGCGTACGACGTCCGCCGTACCGCCGGCCGCACCGTCCGCGCGCCGTTCCACGGCCCCGCCGCGCAGGGGCGCGGGGACCGTGGCCGGCTCGTCCGCGGTGACCTCGGCGTGCCAGCCGCGGCGCTCGATCGCACCGGCCAGCGCGCGCACCATCCGGGGGTCGAACTGCGCCCCCGCGCACCGCCGCAGCTCGGCCAGCGCCGCGGGCACCTCGCGCGCGCGGCGGTAGGAGCGGGTCGACGTCATGGCGTCGAAGGCGTCGGCGACCGCCACCACCCGGGCGTATTCCGGAATCCGCTCGCCGGTGAGCCCGTACGGGTAACCGCCGCCGTCCATCCGCTCGTGGTGGTGGAGGATCGCCGAGCGCACCTCCTCCAGGAAGCCGATGCCGCGGACGATCTCGTGCCCGTACTCCGGGTGCAGCTCGATGACCCGCCGCTCCTCCGGCGTCAGCGGCCCGTCCTTGCGCAGGATGCGGGTCGGCACGCCGAGCTTGCCCACGTCGTGCAGGATCCCGGCGAATCGCAGGACCTCCTGGCGCCGCTCGTCCATGCCCAGCTCGCGCGCGATGAGCACCGACGCGCGGCCGACCCGCTCGCTGTGCCCGCGGGTGTAGCGGTCCTTGATGTCGACGGCCTGCACCAGCGCGCGGATCGTCGCCTGGTGCGCCGCGCGTTCGCGGTTGGCCTGGGCGAACGCCCAGCAGGAGATGGCCATCGGCAGCAGGACGAGCAGCCCGCTGGCGGGTCCGTGCGGGCTGTGCCAGAGCATCGCCATCATCAGCCCGGCGAGCCCGTGCACGAGGTACGTGCCCGCCGCCGCGGGTGCGCCGGCGAGGGCGGCGCGCGGGGAGCGGCGCTCGGCGGCGGCCTGCATCAGGGCGGCCAGGCAGGTGAGTACGGCCCAGAAGGCCGCAACCGCGGCGAGCGCGGCGGGCAGCAGTTCGGGGAACCCGGCCTCGCCGATCCTGTGGTCCCCGGGCATGCGCCCGGCGGCGTACGCGGCCGCCCAGCCGGCGAGCGCGAGTTCCGCGGCCCGCCACAGCCGCCGCGGGCCGGCGGGCTGTTCGGCGATCCGGGCGGTCAGCGCACCCGGGAGGGGGACGAGGGCCGCCGCGGCGGGCGGCAGCAGAAACGCTCCTGCAAGGAGGACGGGAAAGAACGCGCCGATACCGTCGGGTACCCGTCCCGCCAGCGGCGGGACGCGCCAGAGGTGTTCACCGGCCGCGTAGACGGCGGCCAGCAGGGCCAGCGCCGCCCAGGGGGTCGCCGCCCCGGGCAGCAGCGCGGGAGCGGCGCACGCCGCGGTGGCGAGAAGTGCGCACAGCAGACAGCCGCGCCCGGCCGCAGAGACCTGCGCCACCTGCCCCATGGGCCCCACGCTCCTCGTCCCCGCTGTACTCCGTACGAGTTGGGGAGCATAGGGCGGCACCTACGGCCGAATGGGGCGCAGTTGCGTAAAAGAACACTACGAGGCGGGTGGATTCGCACCTTCGAGTGACGTGGGACGGCCCCCGTCCCCGGCGTCGAGCACCGGCTGCTCCGGTACCTCGTCACCGGACCTGATGGTGTCGATCCGGCCCATCACCTTCGCGCGCAGATCCGCCGGTACGTCATCCTGCCCGCAGCAGCGCTTGACGAGCTTCTTCACGGCCTGCTCCAGGCCGTACTTCTCCAGACAGGGGCTGCATTCGTCGAAGTGGACCTGGAACTTCGCGCAGTCGCCTTCGGGCATCTCCTTGTCGAGATACTCGTAGAGGTGGTCCAGGACCTCTGAGCAATCCGTCTCATGCGACTCTCCGCAGCTCACGATCCCGAACCCTTTCCCGTGTGCGACCCGGCCGACTCGGGGCCGGCACCCGCCGGCATCAGGCCGCGCTCCTGCGCGTAGTCCTCCAGGAGACCGCGCAACTGGCGGCGACCGCGGTGCAGCCGGGACATGACCGTACCGATCGGTGTCCCCATGATGTCCGCGATCTCCTTGTAGGCAAAGCCCTCGACGTCCGCCAGATAGACCGCGATCCGGAACTCCTCCGGGATCGCCTGGAGGGCCTCCTTCACGTCCGAGTCCGGCAGGTGGTCGAGCGCCTGGGCCTCGGCGGAGCGCAGGCCGGTCGACATGTGCGACTCGGCGCGCGCGAGCTGCCAGTCCTCGATCTCCTCGGCGGCACTGCGCTGCGGCTCACGCTGCTTCTTGCGGTACGAGTTGATGAACGTGTTGGTCAGGATCCGGTAGAGCCACGCCTTCAGGTTCGTGCCCTCGCGGAACTGGTGGAAGGACGCGTACGCCTTGGCATAGGTCTCCTGCACCAGGTCCTCCGCGTCGGCGGGATTGCGCGTCATGCGCAACGCGGCCGAGTACATCTGGTCGAGGAACTGGAGCGCGTCGCGCTCGAAGCGCGCGTTCCGCTCGGCGGACGTCTCCTCGGGCGTCTTCGGCTCCTCGGCCGCCCCGCCCTTCCCCGTGTCGGTCCCAGTGACGAGACCCACCTCCTCCAGCACCGTGGTAGAGCCTCCCGTGGCCCCGTACGGTTCGGAGGATAGACGACGTACGTGCACATCCGCCGCCCAGTACTTCTCCGCTGCCTCCGGCTGCGGACGCGACGGGCATGCGACCCCGGTCATGCGTTTCCCTTCGACGATCACGTGACGTACATCGGTGAGAACGCGCACCGCCGATGCCGCATTCCCCGGGCGGGCCGAACGAGGTACCGCCGGGTACGGGCCCGGGCCTGCCCGGACGGGTGGGAAGCGGCGCGGGCGGAGGCGTCCACGGATCCGCGGCGTCCCCTGTGCGGGAGCGCGGGAGGCGGGTGCCGCTCGCCTAGATTGTGGTGCGTGAAGCCCACCACCCAGACCGTCCCCACCCCGCCGGGTGACGCCCGCATCACCTGGCACCGGGCCGCCCGCCCGCGGCTGGTGCTCGCGCTGAGCCACGGCGCCGGCGGCGGCATCGAGGCCCGCGACCTGCGGGCGCTGGCCGGCGCGCTGCCCGCCGACGGGGTCACCGTCGCGCTCGTCGAGCAGCCGTGGCGGGTCGCGGGACGCAAGCTGGCGCCCGCGCCCAAGACCCTCGACGCCGGCTGGACGGCGCTGTGGCCCGCCCTGGAGAAGCCCGGCGTGCCGGTCGTCGCGGGCGGCCGGAGCGCGGGCGCCCGGGTCGCGTGCCGTACGGCCCTCGACCTCGGGGCCCGGGCGGTGCTCGCCCTGGCCTTCCCGCTGCACCCGCCCGGCAAGCCGGAGAAGTCCCGGCTGGCGGAGCTGCTGGACGCCGGGGTGCCGACCCGCGTGGTGCAGGGCGAGCGCGACCCGTTCGGCGGCCCCGCGGAGTTCCCCGCGGACGTCGACGTCGTCCCCGTGCCGTACGCGGACCACGGCTTCGCCGTGGCCAAGAGCGCGCCGCCCGACGACGCCGCGACCGCCGCCACGATCACCGCCGCCGCTGCGGACTGGCTCGCCGGCCTGCGCTGACGCGCGGCGTGCCCGTACCCGCGCGACCCACCGCCCCCGCGGAGCGCCGTGCCGATCAGTCGGCCTTGAGCTTCTTCCTCTTCGCGTGGGCACGGGCCATCAGGACGATGAGCACAAGGACGGCGGCGAGAACGCAGAGCACCACGAGCACCGTCGTGCCGCCGGCCTCGCCGCCGGAGCCACCGCCGCCGAAGCCGCGGCCCCGGCCGCGGCGCGCGAGTAAGCCGGGAACGTCCTGAAGGTAGGTCATGAGCGGGCAGCCTAGGCCGTGGGAGAACGGGGACGGACCCGGGCCTAGAACAGGGTCTCCTCCTCCGGCGCCGCTATCTCCTCCACCAGCTCCGCGCCGTTGTTGCGCACGTCGCTCACCTTCGTGGACACCGGGAACGCCCGCAGCATCCCCGGCGGGGGCGGGGCCAGCAGTTCACGCAGGGCCTCCGGGTCCTTGCTGGCCGGGTCGAGCCAGGCGTCCCAGCGGTCCGGGGGGAGCATCAGCGGCATCCGGGGATGGATCTCGGCGAGGGTGTGCGGCCCCGACTCCCCCGCGGAACCGCCGGCCAGCTCCGTGGTCTCCGCCTCCGTCGTGACCACCGTGCACGTCACCCACCACGCGCGCGGGTCGTCGTCCGGCAGCGTCTTGTCCCGCCAGAACTCGAAGAGCCCGGCCATCGCGAAGACCGAGCCATCGGCCGGGGTGACGAAATACGGCTGCTTGCGGGGCCGCTTCTTCTTGCCCTGCTCCTCCAACTGCCGCTCGCCCTTGAACGTCAGCCACTCGAAGTAGCCGTCGGCCGGCAGCAGGCAGCGCCGGGAGGCGAACGCGCGGCGGTAGGCCGGCTTCTCGTGCACGGTCTCGGCCCTGGCGTTGATCATCTTCACGCCCAGGTCCGGGTTCTTCGCCCAGGACGGCACGAGGCCCCAGCGCAGCGCCCGCAACTGCCGCACGGGCCGGGGGTCGTCCGAGTCCCGCTCGGGGCGCTCCAGCACCGCGTACACGTTCTTGGTGGGCGCCACGTTGTAGTCGGGCGCGAGCGTCTCCTCCGCGTCCCACTTCTCCACCTCGAAGAGGTTGACGAGGTCCTCGGGTTTCCTGCTCGCCGCGTACCGTCCGCACATGGGTGACAAGACTGCCACGCCCCTCTGACAGCCCGCACACCATGCCTTGGCTACCCTGCTCGTCCGAGCACCGGGAGGGCACATGGAAGGAACCAGCCTCGGCGAGCTGTGGGACCGCGTCGTCGGCACGCAGCCCGACCCCTCGGAGTGGCTGGTCGTGGTGACGGGCCTGGTGGCGCTCTCGGCCGTGCTGCCCTGGGGCATATGGCGGGTGACGCGCAACGCCGTCACGATCGCGCACGAGGGCGGCCACGGCCTCGTCGCCGTGCTGACCGGCCGCCGCCTGGAGGGCATACGCCTGCACTCCGACACCTCGGGCCTGACCGTCAGCCGCGGCAAGCCCTCCGGCCTCGGCATGGTCCTCACCGCCGCCTCCGGCTACACCGCCCCGCCACTGCTCGGCCTCGCCGGCGCCTGGCTGCTGGCCGACGGGCGCATCACGGCGGCGCTGTGGGGCGCCATCGCCCTGCTCGCGGCGATGCTGCTGATGATCCGGAACGCGTACGGGGTGGTGACCGTCGTCCTGACCGGGGCGGCGTTCTTCCTCGTCTCCTGGCTGACCGAGCCGGAGGTGCAGGCGGCGTTCGCGTACGGCGCGGTGTGGTTCCTGCTGCTCGGCGGGGTGCGGCCGGTCTTCGAGCTGCAGCGCAAGCGGCGCCGCGGCGAGGCACCGCAGTCCGACGCCGACCAGTTGGGGCGGCTGACGCACACCCCCGCCGGGCTGTGGGTGTTCCTGTTCTACGTCGTCGCGCTCTGCGCCCTCGCCGGCGGCGCCCGCTGGCTGCTCGACCTCTGAGCCGCCCGGCGCGCCCGCTCCCGCCCGCGACCCCGGCGCCGCCGTCCACAACCCGCCGGTTGTCCACAGGCGGCGGGCGAACCCTGCGGGGGGCGGCCCGGCCCGCATAGGGTGAGTGCCATGACCGCCTCGCAGAACAGCCCCTGGCCCGCGCCTCCCGCCTCGGGCACGGTGACCGCGGCCGTCACCGTGCCCGGATCGAAGTCGGTCACGAACCGCGCGCTGGTGCTCGCCGCGCTCGCCGCCGGTCCCGGCCGGCTGCGCCGGCCGCTGCGCTCGCGCGACAGCGCCCTGATGGCGGGCGCCCTCCGGGCCCTCGGCGTCGGCATCGAGGAGGGCGCGGGACCGGACGGCACCGAGGAGTGGCGCGTCACCCCCGGCGGCGGCCTGCGGGGCGATGCCGCGGTGGACGTGGGCAACGCGGGCACGGTCATGCGCTTCCTGCCGCCCGTCGCCGCCCTGGCCGAAGGGCCGGTCCGCTTCGACGGCGACCCCCGCAGCCACGAGCGCCCGCTGCACGGCGTGATCGACGCGCTGCGCGCCCTCGGCGCCCGGATCGACGACACCGCGCAGGGCAGCCCCGGCGCCCTGCCCCTGACGGTGCACGGGGAGGGGGCGCTGCGGGGCGGCCCGGTCGAGGTCGACGCCTCCTCGTCCTCCCAGTTCGTCAGCGCGCTGCTGCTGTCCGCGCCGCGCTTCGACAAGGGCGTGGAGCTGCGGCACACCGGCGACCGGCTGCCCTCCCTGCCGCACATCCGGATGACCGTGGAGATGCTGCGGGCCGCCGGCGCCGAGGTGGACGCGCCGGAGGACGGCGGCGAGCCGCACGTGTGGCGGGTGGCGCCGGGCGACCTGCGCGGCCGGGAGCTGACGGTCGAGCCGGACCTGTCGAACGCCCAGCCGTTCCTGGCCGCCGCGCTCCTCACCGGCGGCCGGGTGACCATCCGCGACTGGCCCCGGCAGACCACGCAGCCCGGGGACGCGCTGCGCGAGATCTTCACGGAGATGGGCGGCTCCTGCGAGCTGGTGGCCACCCCGGCCGGCACGGACCTGGTCTTCACCGGCGCCACCTCGGCGGGCGGCGTCCGCGGTATCGACATCGACCTCTCCGAGGTCGGCGAGCTGACGCCCGGCATCGCCGCGGTGGCGGCGCTGGCGAATTCGCCGTCCCGGCTGCGCGGCGTCGGCCATCTGCGGCTGCACGAGACGGACCGGCTCGCCGCCCTCACCCGGGAGATCAACGGGCTGGGGGGCGATGTCACCGAGACCGCGGACGGCCTGGAGATCCGCCCCCGCGCGCTGCACGGCGGCGTCTTCCACACGTACGACGACCACCGGATGGCCACCGCGGGCGCGGTCCTGGGCCTGCTGGTGAAGGGGGTGCAGGTGGAGAACGTGGCGACGACCGCCAAGACCCTGCCCGACTTCCCCCGGATGTGGGCCGGCCTCCTCGCCGGGACGGACACCGGCTCCGGAGCCGGGCCCGCGGCAGGCGCGCCCGCCGCCCAGGACCCGAGAGACTGACCCCGCGATGCGGCGCTACGGCAAGAACCCCGACGAGGACGACGTCCGCGTACGCCCGGACCGCCGGGGCAGCCGCCCCCGCAGCCGCAACCGCCCCAAGCACGAGGACGCCGCCGAGGGCTTCGTCCTCACCATCGACCGCGGCCGCATCACCTGCCTCGTCCAGGAGCGCACGGTCACCGCCATGAAGGCCCGCGAGCTGGGCCGCAAGGGCATCGTCGTCGGCGACCGGGTCGCCGTCGTCGGGGACGTCTCCGGGGACCCCGGGACGCTGGCGCGCATCGTCCGCGTCGAGGAACGCACGTCGGTGCTGCGGCGTACGGCGGACGACGACGATCCGTACGAGCGCGTGGTCGTCGCCAACGCCGACCAGTTGGCCATCGTCACCGCCCTCGCCGACCCGCCGCCGCGGCCGCGGCTGGTGGACCGCTGCCTGGTCGCGGCGTACGACGGCGGGCTCGACCCGCTGCTCGTGCTGACGAAGTCGGACCTGGCGCCCGCGGACGAGCTGCTGGAGTCGTACGCGCCGCTGGGCGTACGGGCCGTCGCCTGCAACCGCGACGAGCTGGCCACCGGCGAGGGCGCCGCCCACGTGCTGGACCTGCTCACCGACCGCGTCACCGCCTTCGTCGGCCACAGCGGCGTCGGCAAGACCACCCTGGTCAACGCGCTCGTGCCGGAGCGCCAGCGGGCCACCGGCGAGGTGAACGTCGTCACCGGCCGCGGCCGGCACACCACCACGTCCGCGCTCGCCCTGCCGCTGCCCGACGACAAGGGCTGGGTCATCGACACACCGGGCGTGCGGTCGTTCGGCCTGGCGCACGTCGACCCGTCGCGCGTCATCCACGCCTTCCCCGACCTGGAGCCCGGGACGGCGGACTGCCCGCGCAACTGCAGCCACGACGAGCCGGACTGCGCGCTGGACGCCTGGGTCGCCGGGGGCCACGCCGACCCCGCGCGGCTGGCCTCGCTGCGCCGTCTGCTCGCCACCCGCGAGCGCCGGGAAGGAGACTGACCGCGGCCGGGCCCGCGAGCCGCCGAAGCGTTCCGGCAGGTCCATCGCCCCCGCGGACGCGCGTTGGGCATAATCGCAGGAGCGTCAACCGAACGGGAGGCACTACACGATGGCGTGGCTGCTGGTCGTCGTGGCCGGAATCCTCGAAACCGGCTTCGCCGTCTGCCTCAAGCTCTCCCACGGCTTCACCAGGCTGTGGCCGACGGTCGCCTTCGCCGCGTTCGCGCTCGGCAGCTTCGGCCTGCTGACGCTGTCGCTGAAGAAGCTCGACGTCGGCCCGGCGTACGCGGTGTGGACGGGCATCGGTGCCGCGGGGACCGCGATCTACGGCATGATCTTCCTCGGCGACCTGGTCTCCACCCTGAAGCTCATCTCCATCTCGCTGGTGATCGTCGGCGTCATCGGCCTGCAACTGTCCGGCTCGGCCCACTGAGCGCCAGCAGCCCGCGGACCGTACGCTCCACGTCCTCGCCCCGGGCCGCGGGCGCGACCACGTAGGACAGCGTCAGCCGGGTCACCGCCTCGCAGACCCGGCGGCGTTCGCCCGGCGCCCCCGGCAACTGCTCCTCCAGCGCCCGCAGTACCCGGTCGCGCACCTCGTCGACCAGTTCCGCAGGCGTCTCCACCGACGGGTCCCTGCGCCGTACGCCCGGCGTCCCGCCCCTGGCGGGCACGCGCCGCGCCGGGGCGGGCAGTTGCTCGCCCCAGCAGCCGGTGAGCGCGGCGCGCACCAGCGGGTTTCCGCGCGCGGCGCGCAGGGTCCAGGCGACCAGGGCGAGCAGCCGGCCACCCGCGTCGGCGCCGGATCTGCGGGCGGCGGCCAGCGTCCGTTCCACGCCTGCGAGATAGCCGTCGATCTCACGTCTGACGAGGGCCTGGGCGAGGCCCTCCTTGCTGCCGAACTCGTTGTAGAGGGTCTGGCGGGACACCCCGGCCGCGGCGGCGACGTCGACCATCCGCACCGCCGCCCAGGGCCGGCTCCTGAGCGCCGCGAAGGCGGCGTCGAGAAGTCCTTCTCGCGCTGTGGGCATCCTGGCCTCCAGAGGGCGACCGTGCGCTCAGAATTGACGCACCGCCAGGTGCTGTCAAGGGTCCGTACGAGGGCCCCGGGACCCGCCACGCGCGCGGACGAAGGTTGGCGGTGCACCTTTGGGGTTACTGTTCGTTGCATGGCCGGTTTTCATGATGATCTGCGTCTCGCCCACGTCCTGGCGGACGCCGCCGACGCCACCACGATGGAGCGGTTCAAGGCCCTCGACCTCAAGGTCGAGACGAAGCCGGACCTGACCCCCGTGTCGGAGGCGGACAGATCGGCGGAGGAGCTGATCCGCTCCTCGCTCCGCCGCGCCCGGCCACGCGATGCCGTGATGGGCGAGGAGTACGGCACCGAGGGCACGGGCCCGCGGCGCTGGATCATCGACCCCATCGACGGCACGAAGAACTACGTGCGCGGCGTCCCCGTCTGGGCGACGCTCATCGCGCTGATGGCCCCGGGCCCCGAGGGCAACCAGCCGGTCCTCGGCGTGGTGTCGGCGCCGGCCCTCGGCCGCCGGTGGTGGGCGGTGCAGGGCGGGGGCGCGTACACCGGCCGCAGCCTGGCGAAGGCGAGCCCGCTGCGGGTGTCGGGCGTCCAGCGCATCGAGGACGCCTCGTTCGCGTACTCCTCGCTGCACGGCTGGGACGAGCGCGGCCGGCTCGACGGCTTCCTGCACCTGACCCGCGACTGCTGGCGCAGCCGGGGGTACGGGGACTTCTGGCCGTACATGATGGTCGCCGAGGGGACCGTGGACATCTGCGCGGAGCCGGAGCTGTCGCTGTGGGACATGGCGGCGTGCGCGGCGATCGTGGCGGAGGCGGGCGGCTCGTTCACCGGACTCGACGGCGAGCCGGGACCGCACAGCGGCAACGCCGCGGCGTCCAACGGGCTGCTCCACCAGGAGCTGCTGAAGTACCTCGGCCCGTAGCCGTACGCCGGGACCGCCGGCCAAACCCGCGCCCGGAGGCGCGGGGGCGGGCAGCCGGGCATCTCCCGCCCCTTGTTGCACTCTCCTGAGCGTGCCAGTCTGGCAATGACAGACCTTGTGAATTTGTGAAATCCTTCACAGGTGACGCAAGGCCCCGTTCGTACGCCTAGGAGGTGGCTCCACCCCATGCTCGTCCGCGACGCCATGAGCACGGTGGTCCTCACCATCGGCCCCGCACACACACTCCGCCAGGCCGCCCGGCTGATGTCGGCGCGGCGCGTCGGCGCGGCGATCGTCCTCGACCCCGACACCAGCGGGCTCGGCATCCTGACCGAGCGCGACATCCTCAACTCCGTCGGCTCCGGCGAGGACCCGGATACCGAGAAAGCCGACGACCACACGACCACGGACGTCGTCTTCGCCGCACCCGGCTGGACCCTCGACGACGCCGCCGACGCCATGACCCGCGGCAGCTTCCGCCATCTGATCGTCCTCGACGACGCGGAGCCGGTGGGCGTCGTGTCCGTACGCGACATCATCCGCTGCTGGACCCTCGCGCGGCAGGTGCCGGAGCGCCGCGAGACAGCCCTCGCGTAGCGCACCCGGATGCGTCAGAGGGGCCGGGAGCCCGACCGGCATCCCGACCCCTCTGTCCGTGCACGGCAACCGGCCGCGACCGCGCAGGGCCTGGAGCGCGGTCACGCAGCCGATCGCCGCAGTCTGCCGGCGAGCCTACATTAGACGTAGTCCAAGTCAAGATCCCAATGAAGTTCGTATGGGTTCTGGCCATAGAGCGGTGCGCTGCTACCCTGAATGCATGAGCGACCTCCTGGAGCGACTGCGCGGCCGTGGCTTCCGGCTCACCGCGCAGCGGCGAGTCGTGGCCGAGGTCCTGGACGGCGACCACGTGCACTACACGGCCGACGAAGTACTCGCGCGTGCCACCGCGCGGCTCCCCGAGATCTCCCGGGCGACCGTCTACAACACGCTGGGCGAGCTGGTCGCCCTCGGCGAAGTGCTCGAAGTCAGCACGGACGGCCGCGCCAAGCGGTACGACCCGAACGCCCACAGTGCGCACCAGCACCTGGTCTGCAGCCGCTGCGGCTCGATCCGCGACGTGCGCCCGGAGGGCGACCTGCTGTCGACGCTGCCCGAGGCCGAGCGTTTCGGCTTCCGGGTCTCCGGCGCGGAGGTCACGTACCGCGGCGTCTGCCCGGACTGCGCGGAGCGCAGCGCTTAGTGATTTGCACTGGCCGATCGGCCAGGGGTAGTGTTGGTTTCACCGACGCGGGGTGGAGCAGCTCGGTAGCTCGCTGGGCTCATAACCCAGAGGTCGCAGGTTCAAATCCTGTCCCCGCTACCACTGACGGAGGCCCGGACCACTTGGTCCGGGCCTCCGTCGTTGTCTGTGCACCGGCGAATACCACGCGGAAGCGGCCGGCGGCTGTGTGCCGCCGGCCGCTTCCTGCCGTACGAGGCCCTGCCGGGCCGTCTCGCGCTGTCTCCGCTCGTCCCGCGCGGTTCAGCGACGGCCGGGGCCGCCCGGGCCACGCCCTCAGGCGGTCAGCTCCTGCGCGAGCGCGTCCCGCAGCCGGGCGGCGCGCTCGGCGACCTCCGCGGGGCCCAGCTCCACCGCGCGCGACGACCAGTGCTGGCTCTCCGGCAGGTCGCCCCGCCGGGCCGCCAGCAGCGCGAGCCGCAGCGCCGCGCGGCCGTGGCCGTGCTCCGCCGCCCGGCGCCACCAGATCGCCGCCTCCGGCACGCTGCCCTCACGGGCCAGCAGGAGGCCCAGGTTGAACGCGCCGTTGCGGCTGCCGGCCTCCGCCGCGGCCCGGTACCACCGGCCCGCGGCCTCCGTGTCGCCCCGGGCGGCCGCACGCATGCCCAGCCGCACCTGGGCACGCCGGTGCCCCTGCCGCGCGGCCTGCTCGTACCACCGCTCGCACTCGGCGGCCTCGGCGCCCGTGCCGCCCGCGTCTGCCGCACCCGCGGCCCCCGCGGCGCCCCAGGCCCGCGCACTGCGCGAGCCCGCGGCGTCCGGCCCCGCTCCGGGCCCGGGCCGCCGGTCGTCCAGCAGCGCCGCCAGCCGGAACGCCCCCTCGGGGCTGCCGCCCTCGGCGGCCGTCCGCAGCCGGTGCTCGGCGTCCTTCTCCTCGCCGTCGCGCAGCAGCACGATGCCGACCTGCAGCGCGGCCTCCACGTGCCCGGCCGACGCGGCGCGCTCGTACCACTGCCGCGCGCCCGCGTCGTCGTCCCGGCCCGCGTGGATGATCCCGAGGTTGAACGCCGCGTCGACGCTGCCCGCCTCCGCGGCCTTCGAGAACCACGGCTCGGCGCCCGCGGCGTCGCCGCGCTGCAGCAGCAGCACGGCCAGCGCGTTGGCCGCCTCGCAGTGCCCGGTGTACGCGGCCTGCCGGTACCACTGCTCGGCCTGCTCGACCCGGTTCTCCCCGGCGCACAGCAGCGCCAGGTTGTACGCGCCGTTGACGTCGCCCGCACCGAGCGCCGCCCGGTACCACCGCTCCGCCTCCTGCGGCTCGCCGCGGTCCGCGTAGAGCGCGCCGAGCGCGTTCGCCGCGTTGCCGTCGCCGTCCTTGGCCGCCTGGCGCCACCACACGGCCGCGCTGGCGTCGTCCCCGGCGTCGCGCAGCAGGAAGCCCAGCGCGCAGGCCGCGCGCGGCTCGCCGCCCCGCGCGGAGATCACGTACCACCGGCCCGCCTCCTGCGACTCGCCGCGCTCCTCCAGGAGCGTGCCGAGGTGCAGCGCGGCGCGCACGTGCCCGCGCGCGGCGGCCTGCCGGTACCACTGCTCGGCCTCGGCCACCGGGTCGTCGCCGGCCCCGGTTCCGCCGCGGACGAGGCTCACCGCGCCCGGCGCCGCCGGGGGCGTCAGCCGCGTACCGGTCTCGACGCCGCTGCCGGACCTGGCCCGGGTGCCGGTGTCCAGGACGCGCGCGAGGCGGTACGCCGCCTCCCGGTGCCCCTTGTCCGCGGCGATCCGGAACCAGCGCTCCGCGCCCACGTCGCTGCGGTGCTCCAGCAGGTCGGCGAGCGCGTACGCGCCCAGCGCGTGCCCCGCCTCCGCGGACTGGCGCAGCCAGTACTCGGCGCCGGGCTCGTCGCCGTTCTCCCGGTAGTAGCGACCCAGCGCGTGCGCGGCGGCGGGCGAGCCGCCCACCGCGGCGATACGCCACCATCCGGCCGCCTCGTGCACCTGGCCGCGCTGGTAGAGCAGCACGCCGAGGTTGTTCGCCGCCGCCCGGTCGCCTTCGGAGGTCGCCGCGCGCAGCACCGGCTCCGCGCCGTCCAGATCCCCCTTGCGCAGCAGGGCGGCACCCCGCGCGCTGAGCTGCGCCACGGCCGGATCCTGGCCGCGCGCAGCGCTCGTCTCACCGGCGGCGGGAGCCTCGCGCTCCTGCCCTCCGGTGCCCCCTGTCCTACGGGCGTCCAACACCCTTGCCTCGTCCCCCATGAGGTCCATCGTCGCACCACCTGCAACCCGCGTACACCTGGTATACCGCAGCCAGGAAGGTCACTTCAGCGGTTTGTCGACTTCCCGACACAACGACTGATCAAACCTTGTCACGCCTACACCCCTCAAAACAATGACCTCGGGAACACACACGCGACACATCCGTCCCCCTCGCCACACCGCCCCCACGGTGCTCACGGATCACGCGGCAGACAACACGTCGAGGCCCGGAGTCCGATGGACTCCGGGCCTCGATCTCGCGTAGCGGGGACAGGATTTGAACCTGCGACCTCTGGGTTATGAGCCCAGCGAGCTACCGAGCTGCTCCACCCCGCGTCGTGTGCCGTAAGGCTATCACGCTGCGAGGGGCCCCAACGCCGCCTGCCCTCGCGGCCCGTGGCCCGCCGGACGTCATGTCCGGCGGGCCACGGCCGCCCTAGGCCCCGCCGCCTCCGCCGTCACCGGCATCACCGGCATCGCTGCCGGCTCCGCCGTCACCGCCGCCGCCGTCGGTCGCGCCGTCGCCGGATCCGTCACCGGCTCCGTCACCGTTCGCGCCGGCCTGCTGCTCGGCGTCCTCGATCCGCTGGAGCGCCTCCTCCAGGTCGTCCTGGGCCTTGCCGTACGCCTCCCAGTCCTGGTCCTGGAGCGCCTGCTGACCGTCCTCGTACGCCTGCTGGGCGTCCTCCACGGCGTCCTGGAGGGTGCCACCGGCCGGCGGTTCCTCTTCCGGTGGTGGCTCCTCGCCCGTGTCCTCGGGTGGTGTCGCTTCCTCCACCCCGAAGACCACGTTCAGCGCCTTGGGCAACGTGTCCTCGAAGGCGGTCTGGTCTCCATACGTGACCAGCACCTTGCGCAGCAACGGGTAGCCGGTGCCGGTGCCTTGCACGTACACCGGCTCGATGTAGATCAGTCCGCCCTCCAACGGCACCGTCAGCAGGTTGCCGTAGATGACTTCCGAATCGCCTCTCTGGAGGATGTTGATCTGGTCGGCGATCGCGGCGTTGGAGTTGAATCTGGACTGCACGAGCTTCGGTCCCGGTACGGGACTGTTCGGTGGCAGCTTCAGGATTCTGATCTGACCGAAGTCGTCGGTGCGCGCGTCCGCGCCCACGGCCATGTACGCGCCCAGGTTGTTGCGGTTGCGTGGCGTGAACGTGGTCGTCAGCGAGAACGACCGCGAGTCCTGGTCCGGCATCTTCATACTGAGGTAGTAGGGCGGCACCGAACTCTCGACCTTGGTGGTCGGGTCGTCCGGGATCTCCCACTGCTCACTGCCGGAGTAGAACTGCTTCGGGCTGGTGACGTGGTACTGCGTCAGCAGCTCGCGCTGGACCTTGAACAGGTCCTGCGGGTAGCGCAGGTGGTCCATCAGCGCGTCGCTGATCTCCGCACGCGGCTTGACCGTGTCGGGGAACGCCTTCATCCAGGTCTTGAGGACGGGGTCCTCGGTGTCCCACTCGTAGAGGTCCACGCTGCCGTCGTAGGCGTCGACGGTGGCCTTCACCGAGTTGCGGATGTAGTTGACCTGGTTCTGCTGCGCGATCACCGAACGCTGGTCGTCCGTCAGCGAGTCGGCCGTCGTGTCGCCCAGGGTGGTCCTGGTCGAGTACGGATAGCCGTTGCTGGTGGTGTAGGCGTCGACGATCCAGGTGATACGCCCGTCGACCACCGCCGGATACGGGTCGCCGTCGATCGTCAGCCAGGGCGCGACGGCCTCCACCCGCTCCTTCGGGGTGCGGTTGTAGATGATCTGCGAGCCCTCGCCGATCGCACCGGAGTACATGATCTGCGGCTCGCTGAACGTCAGCGCGTACGCGGCCCTGTTGATCGGGTTGGACAGGTCGACGCCGCTGTCGCCCTTGTAGCGGTACGTCTTCTCACCGGAGTCGTCGGCGTAGTCGACCTCGTCCTGCGGGCCGCCCACGATCGAGTAGTCGCGGGTCTGCTCGCCGTAGTAGATGCGCGGCTCGTAGTCGCCGAGCTCGCCCTCGGGCGGCAGGTTCTTCTCCGTGTACGCCGGGTCGCCGTCGTCGGTGACCTCGGTGCCCTTGGCCGCGACCACGCCGTAACCGTGCGTGTACCGGAAGTGACTGTTGATCCAGCCCTTCTCCGGGATGCCGTTCACGTTGATCTCACGAAGACCGACGACGGTGTCCTGCGAGTTGCCGTCCTCGTCCTCGTACCGGTCGACGTCCAGCGTGCCCGGGAACTGGTAGTAACCGCGGACCTGCTGTTGCTGCTGGTACGTCGGCGAGACCACGCTCGGGTCGAGCAGCCGGACGCTCGCCGTGCTGTCGACGGCGGTGCGCAACTGCTCGTTGGTGGTGTCCTTGGGCGCCTGGCCCGAGTACTCCGTCACCTGGGAACCGTCGATGTCGTACGCCTTGCGCGTCGCGTCGATGTTCTTCTTGATGAACGGCGTCTCCTTGGCCTGCTCGTTCGGCTGCACCTGGAACTTCTGCACGATCGCCGGGTACAGCCCGCCGATCAGGATCGCCGAGAGGACCATGAGGCCGAGCCCGATGAGCGGCAGTTGCCACGTACGCCGCCACAGCGTGGCGAAGAACAGCACCGCGCAGATGATCGCGATGACGAAGAGGATCGTTTTCGCCGGCAGATAGGCGTTCGCGTCGACGTAGCGCAGACCGGTCCAGCCGTCGGTCGTTTTCAGACCGCTGGTCTTGGTCGCCAGGCTGTAGCGGTCGAACCAGTACGCCACCGCCTTGAGCGCCACGAAGGTGCCCAGCAGCACGGCGAGATGACCGGTCGCCGCGGACGTGGCCCGCGCGCCGGGGCTGGAGATTCGCAGACCGCCGTAGAGGTAGTGCGTCAGCGCGGCCGCGATGGTGCAGAGCACGATCGCGGCGAAGCCGAAGCCGAGCAGGAAGCGGTACCAAGGAAGATCGAAAGCGAAGAAGGAAATGTCCTTGTGGAACTGCGGGTCCTTCTCACCGAACGACTGGCCGTTGACCCACAGCAGCCAGGTGCGCCACTGCCCGGTCGCGGAGGCGCCGGCGATCAGGCCCACCAGCGTCGCGATGCCGAGCAGCACCCACTTCTTGTACGGCGCCAGGTTCATCCGGTAACGGTCGAGGCTCTCCTGCTCCAGCGACATCGCGCTGAGCGGCGGCCGGAGCCGGTGGGCCAGCCAGATGTTGAAGCCCACGGCGAACGCCATCAGCAGGCCGAAGACGAAGAACAGCCCCACCTTGGTCCACAACCGGGTGGTGAAGACCGACGAATAACCGACGGAGCGATACCAGAGCCAGTCCGTCCAGAAGCCGGCGAACATGACGAAGATGATCCCCAGGATGGCAAGCGCACCCAGGGTCATCAGCAGTGTTCGTACGCGCCGGGACGGCCTGCCCACACTGATCCGTGGCCCGGTGGGGCCCCCGCCGCGGTCCGGCATCTGGAAAGCCAAGGTGGCACCTCGATCGAGACGTGAACGTCATGTCATACGGCCCCCGCGGCACAGGGGCCCAATGTGGCAACTTACTAAAGCTTTACTCAGTTCCCGCCGGGGGGTGGCAGAGACCGATGAGGCAGGATTGTGAGCATGTCCAACTCTCCCACCGGCGGTCCACCCCTGGCAGCCGACCCGCTGACTCGCGCGGTCCTGGAGCTTGACGAGTACGCGGCCGGTTTCGGCTGGGACCGGCCGCCCCGGCTCTTCGCCCTCGTCGACACCGCGCGGCTGCGCGCGCAGGAGCCGGACCTCGCCGCGCGGCTGAACCTCGACGCAGGTGAGGGCGCCGGTGACGGACCCGCCGGGCCCGCGGCGGCGCCGGCCGCGCAGGTCTCGTACACGCCGATCGAGCAGTCGGAACTGCCCGCGGGGCAGCCGCTCGACGAGTTCCTCGGCACCATCGCCTGGCCCGACGCGGTCGGTGGCTGCGCGCTCACGGTCGAGCGGCTGATGCTCCCGCCGGCGGCCGAAGCCGAAGTGCCGGCCGACCTCGACGAGGAGGGGCTCGCCGCCTGGGTCGCCGGGCATCCGCGGCGCGAGGAAGTACGGATGACGGTCGGCGTGCTGCGCGACGGCAGCCGGGATGCCGCGGTGCGGCTGCGCTCCAAGGACGCGCCCACGGAGGTGCTCACGGGGCCCGACCTGGTGCCGGGGCTCGCCCGGGCGCTGGCGGCGACGTTCGACTGACCCCGCCGTGACGGCCGGCCGCCTCCTCCGGGGTGGCCGGCCGTTGCACGTTCCGTGCGCGCCCAACTACTCCTTGCACTCGTCGAGCTGGTCCAGATTGCCGTCGCGGATGTCCTTCAGCGCGTCCATCGCGTCGGACATCGTCCCGACCTCGATGAGCGTCAGCCCGTCGGGTACGTCCCGTACGGCCGTGGCGCAGTTCGCCGCGGGCGTAAGGAAGAACTTCGCGCCCTGGTCGCGGGCGCCGACGGTCTTCATGTGGATCCCGCCGATCGGCCCGACCTGGCTCTCGGTGTTGATCGTGCCGGTGCCGGCGACGAACTCGCCGCCCGTGAGGTCGCCCTTGGTGAGCTTGTCGACGATGCCGAGCGCGAACATCAGCCCCGCGCTGGGGCCGCCGACGTCGGCGAGCTTGATGTCGATCTCGAACGGGAAGGTGTGCGCGGTGCCCGCCGTGATGCCCACCATGGCCTTGCCGGGCTCCTGGTCGGACTCCCTGGTGGTGACGGTGATCTCCTCGCCGGGGAGCTTGCGCGGGTCCTCGCCGCTCTTCTCGGCCTTTTCCGCCTTGTCCGCGGGGACGATGCGGAACGTGACCTTCTCCCCCGGCTTGCGGCTGGTGACCAGCTTGACCACGTCGCCGGGCCCGTTGACGGGCTCGCCGTCGACGGCCTTGATCACGTCACCGGCGTGCAGCGTGCCCTGCGCGGCGCCGCCGGCGACCACCGAGGCCACGATCACGCGCGTGGTGAAGGGGATCCCCAACTCGTCGAGGGCGGCGACCTTTGCGCTCTCCTGCGAGGCGGTGAACTGCTCGGCGTTCTGCTGGTCGACTTCCTCGGCGGTGCTGTCGTCCGGGTACAGCGACTCGTGCGGCACCACCGCGTCGTCGGGCGAGAGCCAGCCGTAGACGGCCTCGACGAGGTTCATCTTGTAGTCGGCGCCGGTGACGCGGACCGTCGTCATGTTGAGGTTGCCGCTCGTCGGATACGTCTTGCGGTCCTCGATCTGCAGGACGGGCTCACCGTCGTGGTCCCCGAGGGTGTTCACCGTGGGCCCGGGCGACATCTCGGCGTACGGCACGGGGATGAAGACCCCGGCGACGAGGATGGCGAGCAGCGTCACGGTGGAGGCGAGCAGCGTCGCCGTGCGGCGTGGCATAGAACGACAGTACGGGACGCTCAAGCGGCCCCGGAACGGGAGTGGCTACGCTCCATGGCTTCCCTGAAGCGGGCGTACCCCGCGAGCTCCGTGCTGTCGCCCACCTTGCGGGTGCGCGTGGCCCAGCTTGCCCATATCGCGGCTCCCCCGGCGGACGCGAGGGGTATGACCAACCAGGCTATCGCTGCCATCCCGTGCTCCTAGCTGACGTGAGGTCTTTCCGATAAGCCAACGCTCACGCGGGCCCGGAAGTTACGCAACTCGACAACCTCAGCCAGCGCCTACCCATTCCTCCGTCCCGTCCGTGAACTTCTGGTGTTTCCAGATGGGAACGTCCCGCTTCAGGGTGTCGACCAGGCGCCGGCAGGCGTCGAACGCCTCCGCGCGGTGCGGGCAGGAGACGGCGACGACGACGGCGAGATCCCCCACGGCCAGTTCCCCCACACGGTGGACGGCGGCCAGGGCGCGTACCGGATAGTCGGCGGCGACCTTCTCCGCGATCCGGCGCATTTCGGCCTCGGCGGTGGGATGGGACGAGTACCCCAGCGCGGTCACGTCCTGGACGCGCTCGGAGGCCGCCTGCCGGTCGTGGTCGCGGACCGTGCCGACGAAGAGCGCCGTGCCGCCCGCGGCGGGGTCGCCCACGGCGGCGAAGACCTCGTCGAGCGACAGCGGCTGCTCACGGACCGCGACGAGCCGTACCGGGTCCGCGGCGGCCTGCTCGCCCGGGTGCTGCGGGGTGTCTGCCATCCGTCCATCCTGCCGCACGGGACCGGCAGCGCGCCCCCGTGCGGCGGGCGGCGGGGGCCGCCGCACGTACGGGCCGGGGCGCGGTCCGTACGCGACGCTCCGCCGCTGCGCGGGCTCAGATCTTGCCGCGCCGCGCCTTGCGCACCCGGCGCACGACCGCGGCCGTGCCCAGCAGCGCGACCGTCGCCCCGGCCGCGCCCGCGGCGCCCGCCGCGGCGGCGTCCTTGCGGCCCAGCCGGCGGCCCGCGACGGTGTGCCGGCCGGAGACCTCGGCCAGCAGCTCGGCGAGGACCTCCTCGTTGGTGTGCTGCGGGCGCCAGCCCGCGTCGTGCAGCCTGCTGCCGCTGACGACCCACGGGTACATCGTGTACGCCAGGTCACCGGCCGGCGACGGAGTGAGCCCGAGGCGGTGCAGCCGGGAGGCGGCACCGAGGGCGACGGCCGACGGCAGCTCCATGCGCCGGATGCCGGTCAGCTCCTCGACCTCCTCCTGCTCCAGCCAGCCGTCGCAGCCGACCGCCAGCTCCCCTTCGGCCTTCTCCAGCGCCGCGAACTCCAGCGCGGCGGCCAGGTCGTCGATGTGGCAGAACTGCCAGCACGGCCGGGTGCCCTTGACGACCAGCAGCCGGGGCGACTCGAAGTACCTGGTCAGCGGGGTGTCGACGCCGCCGACGACGGCCGCGGGGCGCACGACCGTGACGTTGAGCCCGGGGTGTGCGCGGGGCGCGCGGCGGCCCAGGCGCTCCATCTCCAGCAGGTCGCCGACGCCGGTGGCCTCCTCGGTGGCGCGCAGCTCGGCGTCCTCGGCGAGCGGGACGGGGTTGTCGGGCAGCGCCCCGTAGACCATGGCGGAGGTGCACAGGACGACCCGGCGCACGCCGGCCGCGGCGGCGGCGGTCAGCACCGTCTGCGTACCACGTACGTTGTACGCCGTGCGGGCCGTGGCGTCGGTCTCCAGGTCCAGGTCGAGGGCGAGGTGGACGACGACGTCCGTGCCGCGCAGCTTGTCGGCGATCGCGGGGTCCCGCACGTCCAGCACGTGCCAGTGGGCCTCGGGCAGCTCGCCGCGCCGCTCGTCGATGGCCACGACCTGCTTGACCTCGTCCGAGGCCGCCAGCCGCTCCGTGACCAGGGCGCCGATGCCGGCCGCCGCCCCGGTGACGGCGACGACGGGGCGCCACGCGCCCGGGGCGGGCTCGTCGGCCGCGGCCCCATCGGCGGCCTTTCGCGCTGCGCGAACGTTCGGTTCCGGGGAACTCACCGAGCGGCTCCAGTGGTTGTGTGCAGTAGTTCCATCCATCCTGCCCCAGCCGCACCCACAGCGTGGGCGGCGGGCGCCAGGACATCGTGCAGGCATACGAAGCGGCATAGGGTGGAGGTAGTGGAGGGCGTACGCCGCCGGCCCTGTGCAGGCGGCCCGACGAGCCGAGGAAACCGTGAGTGACACCCCATTCGGATTCGGCCCCCCGAAGGAGCCGGACGACGACGGCGAGGGCGACGGCAAGGGTGCCCGCAAGGGGGACGGCGACCGGAGCAGCCGGGACCCGTTCGGCTTCGGGGGCGCAGGCAGCGACCCGCAGAACCCGTTCGCGGCCATCTTCGGCTCCCTCGGCGGCCAGGGCGGCGCCATGGGCCCGCAGGACCTGGGCGCGGCCTTCCAGCAGCTCGGCCAGATGCTGAGCTACGAGGGCGGGCCGGTCAACTGGGACATGGCCAAGGACATCGCCCGGCAGACCGTCGCCCAGGGCGCGGCCGACGAGTCCAAGGACGCCAGTGTCGGCGACGCCGAGCGCAAGGCGGTCGAGGAGTCCGTGCGCCTCGCCGACCTGTGGCTGGACGGCGCGACGTCGCTGCCCTCCGGCTCGGGCGCCGCGCTGGCCTGGAGCCGCGCGGAGTGGGTCGAGGCGACGCTTCCGGTGTGGAAGGAGCTCGTCGACCCGGTCGCCGAGCGCGTGGGCGCCGCGATGGGCGGTGTGCTGCCGGAGGAGATGCAGGCCATGGCCGGCCCGCTCATCGGCATGATGCGCTCGATGGGTGGAGCCATGTTCGGCACCCAGATCGGGCACGCGGTGGGGGTGCTGGCCGGTGAGGTCGTCGGCTCCACCGACATCGGGCTGCCGCTCGGGCCCGCGGGCAAGGCGGCGCTGCTGCCGGTGAACATCAAGAGGTTCAGCGAGGGCCTGGGCGTACCGCAGGACGAGGTCCGGCTGTACCTGGCGCTGCGCGAGGCGGCGCACCAGCGGCTCTTCGCGCACGTGCCGTGGCTGCGCTCGCACCTGTTCGGCGCGGTCGAGGGCTACGCACGCGGCATCAAGGTGGACACGTCCAAGCTGGAGGACCTGGTCGGCCAGGTCGACATCGAGCGGCCCGAGCAGTTGCAGGAGGCGCTGCAGCAGGGCATGTTCCAGCCGGAGGACACGCCGGAGCAGAAGGCGGCGCTGGCCCGGCTGGAGACGGCGCTCGCGCTGGTCGAGGGCTGGGTGGACGCGGTCGTGCACGCGGCCGCGGAGCCGCACCTGGACGCCCCGTCGCTGAACTCGCTGCGCGAGGCGCTGCGCCGCAGGCGGGCCACCGGCGGTCCCGCGGAGCAGACGTTCGCGACGCTCATCGGGCTGGAGCTGCGGCCGCGGCGGCTGCGGGACGCCTCGCGGCTGTGGGCGTCGCTGGCGGACGCCCGCGGAGTCGACGGGCGGGACGCGCTGTGGGCGCACCCCGACATGCTGCCGACCGCGGGCGACCTGGACGACCCGGACGGGTTCGTGCACAGCGAGCAGGCGGACTTCTCCGAGCTCGAGAAGCTGCTGGGCTCGGGTGCCGACGCCGAATCCGGTGACGCCGGCGGGAAGGACACGCCGGACGAGAAGGGCGGCCCGGACGGTCAGGACGGTCAGGACGGTCAGGACGGCGGCAAGGGCGACGCGGACAAGTGACGCTGCGGGCCGACACCGAGCGCGTACTGAAGGAGTGGAGCGCGCCTGACGGCGGTCAGGATGCGCTCCGCCTCAGGTACCTGGAGTTTCTGGCGGGGCATCCCGACGGGATGTGGAAGCCGTGCGCGGACGGGCATGTGACGGCCAGCGCGCTGATCGTCGACACGGCGCGTGAGCGGGTGCTGCTGACCCTCCACCGCAAGCTGAACATGTGGCTGCAGACGGGCGGTCACTGCGAGCCGGAGGACGCGACGCTTGCCGCGGCGGCGCTGCGGGAGGCGTACGAGGAGTCGGGCGTGGCGGGCCTCACGCTGCTGCCCGGCGGCCCCGTGGGCCTCGACCGGCACCACACGCCGTGCGCCTGGCACCTGGACGTGCAGTACGCGGCGCTGGCCCCCGAGGGGGCGGTGCCGACGATCAGCGAGGAGTCGCTGGACCTGCGCTGGTACGGGTACGACGAGGTGGCCGGCGTCGCCGACGAGTCGGTGGCGCTGCTGATGGAGCGCACCAGGGCGCGGCTGGCCTGAGGGCGGGCCTGAGCACGGCGGGCCCGCGGGTGGGGCCTGCTAGTCGCTGCCGGGTGACGGGCTGGTCGGCGCGGGGCGCGGGATGAAAGGCAGGCTCTCGCCCGCCACGACGCCCTCCAGGTAGCCGCGGGCACGCTCGGTGCGGGGGTAGGCGCCGACGAGGTCCCAGAAGCGGGGGCCGTGTCCCGGCACGAGCAGGTGGGCCAGCTCGTGGATCAGCACGTAGTCGATGACGTACTCCGGCATGCCCTTCAGCCGGTGCGAGAGGCGGATCGTGCCCTCGGCGGGGGTGCAGGAGCCCCAGCGGGTGTTCTGGTTGGTGACCCAGCGCACGCTGCTGGGCCTGGCCCGGCCGTCGAGGTACTGCGCGGACAGCCGCTGGGCCCGGTCGGCCAGCTCGCCGTCGCCGGGCATCCGACGGTTCTCCTGGGCCTGCAGCTTGTCGAGCATGACCGTCACCCAGCGCTGCTCCTCCGCCTCGCTCATGCGGGCGGGGATCAGCACGACGGTGCGGTCGCCCTCGCGATATGCGGAAACGGTCCTGCGCCTGCGCGCGCTGCGTCTGACCTCGACCGCTCTCGACGGTTTCGGCCGTCCCGGGATGTGCTCTGGGTCAGCGGGCACGGCATGACGTTACCTGGTCAGGGTGAAGAAAGTCCCGGCCAGGAGCAGGTGTGCGGCGCCGCCGCAGAGGTCGCGGCCAATTCGTAATACTTTTTCCGGCACCTGTGGATAACTCATGACGCAGTGGGGCGCCCGGCTGGCAGAGTGACGGAGGAACGAGGGGGGCGCGATGCATCCGATGATCAAGCCGGCGCTGCGGCGGAGCTGGCGCGGCAGGCACACCATGCAGATGGGCGTGACCAGGGCACATGCGGTGTCGATCCATCCGGTCGACTCCGCGACGGGGCTGTTCCTGCGCCGGCTGGACGGCACCCGCGGGCTGGACGCGCTGCGCCGTGAGGCGCACAGGTTCGGCCTCTCCCCCCGGTCGGTGGACACGCTGGTCGCCCGATTGACGCGGGCGGGGCTGATCGACGACGGGCCGCCCCCGCCGAATGGCACGGGAACTCCCCGGGACGACCACCCGACCTCCACGGACCGTCCACGTCACATCCACCGTTCCCCGCACGCCGGTCCTCCGGCGGCGCACGCGGCGCGGGCGGACGATGCGCCGCGGTCTCCCCGGGCGCGGGCCGATCCGTCACGGACCGGCCCGCTGTCGTCCGGCCCGACGGTCGTCCTGCGGCGGGCCCGGCCGGCGTCTTCCGGCCCCTCGTCGTCCGGCCCACAGCCGTCGGCTTCGCCGGGAGGCCGGGGGGCGTCGTCCGGGGGCCGGGGGCGGGACGGGGTGATACCGGCGCGGTTGCGGGCGGACCAGGCTTCGCTGTCCGTCGTGCACCCCGAGCCCGGGGCCGCGGTGGCGCGGCTGGGGGCGCGGCGAGGGCTGCGGGTGGTGGTGCGCGGTGCCGGGCGGGTGGGGGCTTCGGTGGCGGCGCTGCTCTCCGCGGCGGGCGTGGGCGGGGTGGAGGTGGTCGACGGCGGCTGCGTCGAGCCGTGGGACGTGGCGCCGGGGGGTGTGGGCGCAGCAGACCTCGGCCGGCGGCGCGGTGACGCGGCCCTGGGCGCCGTGCGGCGGGCCGGGCCGTGGCCGGCGGCACGGGGCGGTCGCCCGGGCGGGGCGGTGTCGCTCGTGGTGCTGGCCCCGCGGGACGGGCTGGGGGCGTACGCACCGGATCCGGAGGTCGCGCGGCGGTACCGCGAAGCGGGCATTCCGCACGTGTACGCGGGGGTGCTGGAGGGCACGGGGGTGGTGGGACCGCTCGTGCTGCCGGGTGGTTCGGCGTGCGCGGGCTGCCTCGCGGCCGCCCGGACGGAGGCGGAGCCGGAGTGGCCGCGGATGCTCGCCCAGTGGCGGTCCGGCGGTGATCGGGAGGGGGTCGCCGCGTGCGATGTGGCGTTGGCGACAATGGTGGCAGGGCTGACGGCGGCCCACGCGCTGACTTTTCTCGACGGGCGGCTGCCGGTCTGTACGGGGGCCCGGCTGGAGTTCGCGCTGCCGGGCCTGGCCTGGGAGTTGACGGAGCTCGATCCACACCCGAGGTGCGGGTGCGGTGCGGCGGCAGCCGCTGACCGGGATACGGGAGTGGCCCATGTCTGACCTTCCGCGCAAGGCGATCACGCGTACGGCCAGGCTGGCCTCGCTCCCGGTGGGCTTCGCCGGGCGCGCCACCTGGGGGCTCGGCAAGCGGCTCGGCGGCCGGTCGGCCGAGCTGGTCGCCCGGGAGCTCCAGCAGCGCACCGCCGAGCAGTTGTTCAAGACGCTGGGCGAGCTGAAGGGCGGGGCGATGAAGTTCGGGCAGGCGCTGTCCGTCTTCGAGTCCGCGCTGCCGGAGGAGATCGCGGGACCGTATCGCGCGGCCCTGACCAAGCTGCAGGAGGCGGCGCCGCCGATGCCGGTGCGCACGGTGCACGGTGCGCTGACGGAGCGGCTGGGCCCGGACTGGCGCGATCTCTTCCTGGAGTTCGAGGACACGCCCGCGGCGGCTGCGTCGATCGGGCAGGTGCACCGGGCGGTGTGGCACGACGGCCGCGAGGTGGCGGTCAAGGTGCAGTACCCGGGCGCGGGCAAGGCGTTGCTGTCCGACCTGACGCAGTTGGGCCGCTTCGCGCGGCTGTTGGGGCCGCTGGTGCCGGGGCTGGACATCAAGCCGCTGATCCAGGAGCTGCGGGACCGGGTGGCTGAGGAGCTGGACTACGGGCTGGAGGCCCGGGCCCAGAGCGCGTACGCGGAGGAGTTCGCGGACGACCCGGATGTGCTGGTGCCGGACGTGGTGCACCAGGCGGACCAGGTGCTGGTCACCGAGTGGCTGGACGGGGTGCCGGTCTCGGAGCTGATAGCGAACGGCTCGCGGGCGGAGCGGGACCGGGTGGGCCAGTTGCTGGCGCGGTTCCTCTTCGCCGGTACCGCGCGCACGGGTCTGCTGCACGCGGATCCGCACCCGGGCAACTTCCGGCTGGTGAAGGAGGGCGGGCCGGACGAGTGGCGGCTCGGGGTGATGGACTTCGGCACGGTCGACCGGCTGCCGGGCGGACTGCCGGAGGAGATCGGCATCGCGCTCGGGATGACGCTCGAAGGCGACGCGGACGAGGTCTACGAGCTGCTGCGCGAGCAGGGGTTCGTGAAGCCGGACGTCGAACTGGACCCGGAGGCGGTGATCGACTATCTGCTGCCGATCATCGAGCCGGCGGCGGTGCCGGAGTTCGCCTTCAGCCGGGAGTGGATGCGCACCCAGGCGGCCCGGATAGCCGATCCCCGCAACCCCGCGCACCAGTTGGGCCGGCAGCTCAACCTGCCGCCGTCGTATCTGCTGATACACCGGGTGACGCTCAGCACCATCGGGGTGCTCTGCCAGCTCGGTGCGCAGGTGCGGATGCGCGAGGAACTGGCGGAGTGGCTGCCGGGCTTCGCGGAGTACGCCGAAGGGGGCCGTCCTGAGGACGGCCCCCATGAGGGTTCGGCGACGGAGGACCCGGCGACGGCGACCGCCTGACCGGGGCCGGCCGCCGGCGGCCGGAGCCGTGGTCGCCGCCGGCCTGCCGCGGCACGGGCCCGGCCCGCGGCCGTTACTGCATGACCGCCATGGCCAGCGCGCGCCGGGCGCGCATGTGCGCGCGCTCGGCCCGTCGCTGCATCCGCCGGGCGGCGATGAGGCGCAGGGCCCTGCGTTCCTGTTCGGCTGCCTCCACTCGGTCCCGATACTGGGCCCGGGCGAGGGCTTCTGGCATGAGTTGCATCTGAAGGTTCCTGTTCTGGCGCTCGTCGTAGGCGCCTGCTTCGTGACGTGCCGCGGGGTAGTCGGTGGACGGGCTCATCGTCGTTTCCTGCTCTGCCGGTGCGTGTGCGCGTGGACGGTCGATCGTGCCGTGGGCGTTCATGCCACGACCGGGTTCTTCCGCGGACGCCCACGCGGCCGCTTGCGCGGCACCACTACCCCCTGGACGAAGAGTTCGCCGCCCCAGACCCCCCAGGGCTCGCGGCGCTCCTTCGCACCCGCGAGGCAGGCCTCACGGACGGGGCAGGTCTGGCAGAGGGACTTGGCGTACTCGACGTCCGCCGGAGTCTCCGCGAAGAACACTTCGGGGTCGTAGCTCCGGCAGGGCACGAGGTCGCCGAGCGCGTCGATTCGCTCGTCGAGCTCGGTGAGAGCGGTGAGCTGGGTCGTCAAGGGGACCTCCAGGTCGGTGGTGCCGGGCACGGGGTCGGGCGTGGGCCTGTGCGGGGTGTGCACGGGGAGTGACACGGTTCCGTCCTTGCTCGTCGTCTTGATCAACTTCTGCGTTGGGCAAATCAAAAGGGCCGCGGATCCCGGTTCGGGTTCCGCGGCCCTGGAAGGTGCCGTCTCAATCGATTCGATCAAGATGGTTCTTTCCAGGGATCAGGCCCGCGGAAGGCCCGCATGTGCGTCGTGGCCGCAATGCCGCCTGCAAAGGCGCCATTGGCCCACTCCTGCTGGAGGTCGGCACCCGCTGCCGCCGCCGCATAGGCCGGAGCCTGCGCCGCTGCTACCAGGAGTGCCTTGGTCGGTCGCTCGTCACGGATGTCGGCACCCAGACCGCCACTGACACCGGACACACCGGTGGCGGGGACCTGGAGCTTGGAGAGGGCGAGCAGGCAGGAGGAGACGACCTCGCGACCGTCGGCAGCACGACCTTCAAGTTTCGTGATGCTGATCATGGTTTTCTCCTCCTCTCTGGTCTCGTCGGACCGGCGAGCCGGTCCAAGGTCTCCTAGTACAACACGGAATCACCGGCTCCGTGAAGAGCTGTTCTTCCGTGCCGGAAGGCTATGAGGCTACTCCCGGCGATCGCAAACCATTTTTCAGGGATTTTTTTCCGGACCCCCGTCAGGGCTCCTCGGCGGGCTCGCCCGACGACTCCCGGCCGGCGCAGAGATCCAGGACATCGCCGCCATATCGGTCGAGCTTGCGCTTGCCCACTCCCGAAATGACCGACAGTTCCCGCTCGTTGACCGGCGCCGCCTCGGCGATGGCGATCAGGGTCTTGTCGGTGAAGACGCAGTACGCGGGCTGTCCGAGTTGCTGCGCCTGGTCCGCGCGCCAGTCGCGCAGCCGCTCGTACAGCCCCTCGTCCATGTCCGAGGGGCAGTCCTCGCAGCGCATCAGTTTGATCTCGCCGGCGTCGGTCAGGGTCCGCCCGCAGACCCGGCAGCGCACCGGTCCGCGGCGCCGGCGCCTCGCCGCCGCGCCCCGTTCTGCACCACCGCGCTCCACGCCGCCCTGCGCCATGGCCCCCGCGCCGCCCCCGCGTCCCGAGCCCGGCCGCAGCCCGGCAAGGAACCGGCTCGCGCCCCGCGAGGCCCGCCCGCCCGGCGAGCGGGACAGCGCCCAGGACAGCGACAGGTGCACCCGGGCCCGGGTGATGCCGACGTAGAGCAGCCGGCGCTCCTCCTCGATCTGCTCGGGCGTCTTGGCGTACGTGATGGGCAGCATGCCCTCCGTGAGCCCCACCAGGAACACCGCGTCCCACTCCAGGCCCTTCGCGGCGTGCAGTGAGGCGAGCGTCACACCCTCGACCGTCGGCGCGTGCTGCGCCGCCGCGCGCTCGGCCAGCTCCTCGACCAGGTCCCCGAGCGCCGCTCCCGGCCGGGCCCGCCCGAAGTCCTCGGCCAGCCGCACCAGCGCCGCCAGCGACTCCCAGCGGTCCCGCGCCGCGCCCGAGCCGGCCGGAGCCTCCGCGGACCAGCCCATCGTCCCCAGCACCGCCCGCACCTGCGCGGCCAGGTCGCCGTCCCGGCCCGCCTCGTCCAGCATCGCGTCGTTCTTGCCGGCCACCGCCGCCCCGCGCAGCTTGACCCCCGCCTCGCGCACCTCGGGCCGTTCGAAGAACCGCTCGGCGCCCCGCATCTGGTACGGCACGGAGCGGTCGGCGAGCGCCTGCTCGTAGACCTCCGACTGGGCGTTGATCCGGTAGAGGACGGCGATGGAGCTGGGCGCCACGCCCGCGTCGATGAGGCGGCGGATGTGCCGGGCGGTGCCCTCGGCCTCGGCGGGCTCGTCCGCGTACTCCGCGAAGGCCGGCTCCGGGCCCGCGTCCCGCTGCGCGACCAGCTCCAGCCGGGCGGCGGCGGCCCGTCCTGTGGCCTGGGAGAGCACGCCGTTGGCCAGGTGGACGACCTGGGGCGTGGAGCGGTAGTCCCGGACGAGCTTGACGACGGTGGCTTCCGGGTGGCGGGTGCGGAAGTCCAGCAGGTGGTCGGGGGTGGCGCCGGTGAAGGAGTAGATCGTCTGGCTGGCGTCGCCGACGACGCACAGGCTGTCCCGGCCGCCGAGCCAGAGTTCGAGGAGCCGCTGCTGGAGGGGGCTGACGTCCTGGTACTCGTCGACGACGAAGTGCTGGTACTGCCGGTGCACCTGCTCGGCGATGTCCGGGCGGTCCTGGAGCACGCCCACGGTGAGCAGCAGCACGTCCTCGAAGTCGATGACGCCGCGGTCGCGCTTCAACTGCTCGTACCCCCGGTAGATCCCGGTGATCTCCGCCGGGTCGCGCGGGGCGTCGCGGCCGGTCTTGGCGAGCGCCGCGGCGTAGTCCTCGGGGGCGGTCTGGGTGACCTTCGCCCACTCCAGCTCGCCGGTGACATCCCGCAGCTCGTTGCGATCGAGGCGGACGCGGGTGCGCGCCGCGGCCTCCGCCACCAACTGCACCTTGCGCTCCAGCAGCCGCGGCAGCTCGCCGCCGACCGCGCGCGGCCAGAAGTACTGCAACTGCCGCAGGGCGGCGGAGTGGAACGTCCGCGCCTGCACGCCCGGGGCGCCGAGCTGGCGCAGCCGGCCGCGCATCTCGCCGGCCGCCCGGTTCGTGAACGTCACGGCCAGCACGCTGCCCGGCTGGAGCACGCCCGCCCGCACCCCGTACGCGATGCGGTGGGTGATCGCGCGGGTCTTGCCCGTGCCCGCGCCGGCCAGCACGCACACCGGGCCGCGCAGCGCCGTCGCCACCTCGCGCTGCTCCGGGTCCAGCCCGGCCAGCACCGCGTCCGCCGAGCCCGGGACGGCGGGGAACTCCGTGGGCTCCGGGGACAGGGAGGGCTGCGAGGACGACGGGGGCCGCGGTGCTGCTGTCACCCCGCCATGCTGCCAGGTCTGCCGGGACCGGTGTGCCGGTTGTCCACAGGCCCGGGTTGAGGGGCCCGGTTATCCACAGATGGCGGGCGGGACTACGGGAATGGCGGCGTCCCCGGGTACGTTCACCTTCCGGAACAGATCACGCCGCGACCCGGCCGACCCCCAAAGGAGCGCAGCGACATGGCGGGCACCGTCACGATGTACAGCACGACCTGGTGTGGCTACTGCCGTCGGCTGAAGAGCCAGATGGACCGCGAGGGCATCCCGTTCGAGGAGATCAACATCGAGCAGGACCCGGACTCCGCCGCCTACGTCGAGAGCGTGAACAACGGCAACCAGCTCGTGCCGACTGTCGTCGTGGTGCCGCGGCAGGGTGGCGAGTCCGTCGCCATGCCGAACCCGTCGCTGGCGCAGGTCAAGGCCGCCCTCGGCGCCTGACCGCGGCCGCGGGCGCCGGGCGCGCAGCCCGGCGCGCGGCAGTGCGCCCGCAGGACCCGCGGCGGCCGTCAGCCCGGCCGCCGCGGCAGGTCCGAGCCGTACCACAGCTCGATCAGCCGCCCCGCGATCGAGATGCCGTACGGCGGCAGCACCTCGCCCGACTCGTAGGCCGCGCCCAGCTCCTCGCGGGAGAACCAGCGGGCCTCGTGCAGCTCCTCGCCGTCCACCTGGATCTCCGCGCCCTTGGCGTCCGCCGCCCGGGCGAGGAAGCCCACCATGAGGCTCGACGGGAACGGCCACGGCTGGCTGGCCACGTACTCCACGTCGCCGACCACCACCCCCGCCTCCTCGAAGACCTCCCGCCGCACCGCGTGCTCCAGCGACTCCCCGGGCTCGACGAAGCCCGCGAGCGTCGAGAAGCGCCCTTCCGGCCAGTGCACCTGGCGGCCCAGCAGGATCCGGTCCTCCGGGTCCGTCACGGCCATGATCACGGCGGGGTCGGTGCGCGGGTAGTGCTCCGCGCCGCACGCCGGGCAGCGGCGGATGTGCCCCGCGGCGGCGATGACCGTACGCTCGCCGCAGCGCGAGCAGAAGCGGTGCAGCCGCTGCCAGTTCTCCAGCGCCACGGCGTGCACCATCAGACCGGCTTCCTGCTCCGAGAGCAGCAGCCCCGCCTCGCGCAGCCCCGCGGCGCGCGCGGTGTCGTCCATGCGGCCGGGCAGCGAGTCCTTCTGCAGCGCGAAGTAGCGCACGCCGCCGGAGTCGGTGCCGAGGAAGTAGCGGTGCTGCTCGGTCGGCGGGGCCTCGAAGGCCGGGGTCGTGACCAGCGCCGTGCCGCCGTCCGCGGTGTCGTCGATGAGCACCTGGCCCTCGCAGACCACGAAGACCCGGGTTGTCGGGTGGCTCCAGGCCGCGGCCAGCCACGCCTCGTCGATGCGGTGGTGGGCGGCGCGGTCGACGCCGCTGTCCGCCGTGAAGGAGACCGGCCGAGAGGCCGCCCGGTCGATGCCCGTGGTCACTGCTGCTCCCCTTCCGCCGCGCCGCACACGGCCCCCGCGCGCTCGTCCCGCAGGTACGCCGAAGGGTCGGCGACGCTGCCGGGGGTGGTGCTCATGCCCCCGAGCCTAATCCGTCCGGCCCGTCAGCAGGGCCTCAAGCTCCGCTCTTCCCGGCAGTGTGGCCGGACGCACGATCTCCCCGGTGCGTACGTACAGGAAGGCGGCGGTCACGTCGGCGAGCGGCAGCCGCTCCTGCTCGGCCCAGGCGAGCCGGTAGACGGCGAGCTGGAGGGGGTCGGCGCTGCCGCTGCGGCCGGTCTTCCAGTCGACGATCTCGTAGCCGCCGCCCGAGTCGCGGTAGACGGCGTCGATGCGGCCGCGGACCAGGCGTCCGGCGAGGCTGAGCTGGAAGGGGGCCTCCAGGCGGTACGGGGTGCGCCGGGCGTACGGGGACCGCTCGAAGGACTCCTTGAGGGCGGCCAGCTCGCGCTCGTCGGCGATCTCCGGCGCGTCCTCCTCGCCGCCGGGCAGCTCGTCGGGGCCGAGCATGGGCAGCGGCAGCGCCTCGAACCGCGACTCGACCCAGGCGTGGAACCGCGTCCCGCGCCGCGCGGCGGGCATCGGCGGCCGGGGCATGGGTCTGGCCAGCTCCTGCGTGAACGCCTCGGCGTCGGCGGCGAGCCGGAGGAGCTGCGAGGCGGTCAGCGAGGCGGGCAGGGCGACGTCCCGTACGGGCCGGCGGGCGGCGAGCAGTTCCGCTTCGAGGGCGTCGAGGTCCCGGTCCCAGGACTCGACGACCCGCACGTCGGCGGGCCCGAGGAGATGGGCCGGGGCGGCGTCGGAGCCGGTGCCGGGGGCGTGGCCGTCCGGCGTGGCCCGGCGGGTGAGCGCCGTCACCACCGCCGCCGCGGCCTCCCGGCGGCGGCCGGCCGCCGCCGGGGCGAGCGGGAGGGGCCACGCGCGCTCCGCGGCGTGCTCCGCCAGAGCCGGGTTCTCCGCCTCCTTCGGGGGTTCCGGGGCCCACGCCTCGACCTCGCCGCCGCCGCGCTCGCAGTGCTCGCGCAGCGCGTGCAGGAACGCCGACGGGCCCCGCGCCTCCTTCTGCGTCGGGCCCCACCAGTGCCCGGAGCCCAGCAGCAGCGACCGGGGGCGCGTCACCGTGACGTACCCGAGGCGCAGCTCCTCCACCTCCTGGTGCTCCCGCATCGCGGCCTTGAAGTCCTTCAGTCCCCGCGCCGTCCACTCCGCCACGTCCGGCAGCGTCTCCGCGTCGCCCCGCAGCGCGTGCGGCAGCACCTTGCCCTGCGTGACCCACGACTCGCGCGGCTGCCGGCTCGGGAAGTGCTTCTCCACCAGCCCCGGCACCACCACGACGTCCCACTCCAGGCCCTTCGACTTGTGCGCCGTGAGCACCTTGACCGTGTCCCGCCCGTCGCCCGGCAGCGAGCTGTCGAGCCCCTTCTCGTACTGCGCCGCCGTCCGCAGGAAGCCCAGGAACGCCAGCAGCGTCGCCTCGCCGTCGAGCGCGGCCGAGGAGGCGTAGTCGGCGGCGACGTCGAGGAAGCGCGCCAGCGTCTCGCGCCGCCGCGCCGCCAGCGCGTGCGGCGACGCGGACAGCTCGACCTCCAGGCCCGTCACCCCGAGCACCCGGTGCAGCACGTCCATCAGCGGGTCCGCCAGCGACCGCCGCAGGTCCCGCAGCTCCGCCGCCAGCCGGCCGAAGCGCTTCCGCGCCGCCGCGCCGAACGGCAGCCCGTCGTCGGGCTGCCGGGACTCCAGGAACGTGTCCAGCGCGTCGGCGAGCGACGCCACCTCCGCCGGGTCGACGCCCTCCACGGCCTGCGCCAGGCGCTCGTCGGCGTCCTGGTCGCCGTCCGTACGGGCCGTGGCCACCAGCAGCCGCGCGCGGCGCCCCAGCAGCGCCAGGTCGCGGGCGCCGATGCGCCACCGCGGGCCGGTCAGCAACCGGACGAGCGCGGCGTTGGCGGTCGGGTCCTGGAGCACCTCGCACATCGCCACCAGGTCGGCGACCTCCGGCAGGTCGAGCAGCCCGGCGAGCCCCACGACCTCCACGGGGACGTCCCGGGCGACCAGCGCCGCCTGGATGTCGCCGAAGTCGCCCGCGGTGCGGCACAGCACGGCGACGTCGCCGGGGGCCGTGCCCGTACGCACCAGATGCGCCACCGAGTCGGCCAGCCACTCCAGCTCCGCCCCGTACGTCGGCAGCAGCGCGCAGCGCACCGTGCCGTGCCGCTCCGCGCCCGGGGCGGGGCGCAGCGCCTCGACGCCGACGTGGCGGGCGCGCAGGGGGGCGGCGAGGCCGTTGGCGAGGTCGAGCAGTCGCCCGCCGCTGCGGCGGTTCTCGCCGAGCGCCTGTCGGCGCGCGGGGGTGCCGTCGGCGTACGGGAAGTGGACGGGGAAGTCGTCGAGGTTGGCGACGGAGGCCCCCCGCCAGCCGTAGATCGCCTGGCAGGGATCGCCGACGGCGGTCACCGCGTGCCCCGCACCGCCGCCGGAACCGCCGAACAGCGCAGCCAGCAGCCGCCGCTGGGCGACGGACGTGTCCTGGTACTCGTCCAGCAGCACCACCCGGCACTCCTCGCGCAGCAGCCGCCCGACCGCCGGGTGGTCCTCGGCGAGCAGCGCGGAGTGGGCGATCTGGTCGCCGAAGTCGAGCAGGTCGCGGCGGCGCTTCTCGCGCCGGTAGGCCCGTACGAGGTGCAGCAGCTCCAGCCGGGCCCGCGCGGCCCTGGGGGCCTTGCGCAGCTCGTCGTTGGTGAGCCGGACCCGGTCCAGGCCGGCGAGCTGCGCGGAGCCGAAGTCCGCCAGCGCGTCGGGCTCCACGAGGTGCTCCGCCAGCTCGGCGTCGAGCGCGAGGAGTTCGCTGACGAGCGTCGGGAGGGACTTCGTCAGCGCGGGGTACGGACCGGGGGCGGTGCGCAGGACGTGGGCCGCGAGTTGGTAGCGGGTGGCGTCGGCGAGGAGGCGAGCGCCGGGTTCGAGGCCGATGCGCAGGCCGTGGTCCTTGAGCAGTTGGCCGGCGAAGGCGTGGTACGTGGAGATCCGCGGCTCGCCGGGCTCCGCGGTGCCGTCGCCCGGCACCCCGTCGCCGTACGCGCCTTCGCCGTACGCCCCGTCCGCACCGCCCGCCGGCGTGACCCCCGCCTGCGCCAGCGCCCGGCGCACCCGCTCCGCCAGCTCCGCCGCCGCCTTGTTGGTGAACGTCAGCCCCAGCACCTGCTCGGGCGCCACCTGCCCCGTGCCGACCAGCCACACCACCCTGGCCGCCATCACCGTCGTCTTGCCGGACCCCGCGCCCGCCACGATGACCTGCGGGGCGGGCGGTGCGGTGATGCACGCCGTCTGCTCCGCGGTGAAGGGGATCCCGAGGAGCTCCTTGAGCTGATCGGGGTGGGTGATACGGGCCGGCATTCCAGCGAGCGTAGCGGCGCCCGCCGACAACCGGGGTCGTACGGCTGCCGACGGGCGCGCGGGACGCGGGATGCGGGTAGGGGCGTACGCGCCCGGCTCCGGCCGGAGTTCGACACCGGGCCGGGCGCGGACCCCGCGATCCGCTACGGTCTCAGCCGCCCAGCTCGTCCAGGTTCACCGCGTCGGCGGGCGCCGTGACGTCGACCTTCTCGTTGAAGTCCGAGAACTCCGCCGTGCCCGGCTCGTCCCCGTCCTCGATGTCCATCTTGAGGATGTACGGCTCGCCCTCGGTGGCGATGTGGACCCGCGTGGTCTCGCCGTCCTCCTTGGCGATCAGCGTGATGGTCGGGGTGCCGCGCACCTCGCCCTCGTCGCCCTTCTCGGTCGCGTCCTTCTTGTCGCCCTTGCCGCCCTTGTCCTCGTCGTCCATGTCCTTGAGGATGGTGTCGAGGTCGCAGAAGGACGCGAAGTCGTCCTGGCCCGCGCCCATCTCCACCCAGCGGTCGCCCACCGTCGCCTCGATGAGCTGCGCCTGCTCCGGGCTGCCGGCGTTCTGCTCCCAGAACTTCGTGTCCGGCTTCATGTAGGACGTACCGCCGACGCGGCGGATCTCCGCGGTGGCGCCCTGCGTGGTGACGGTGCCGGTGCACTCGCCGCCCTTGGTCACCGACAGCTTCATCGCCGTCGCCGCCGCCCCGGTCTGCTGGAAGTCCAGGGTCATGGACTTGGCGGAGCGCATGGCCGCCACCGTCTCGTCCTTGATCTCCTCGGCGGACTTGCCCGCGAGACCGCTGTCCTCGCTGCCGCACGCCGAGAGGGCCGTCACGCCCAGGGCCGAGACCAGCGCCGCCGCCACCACGCTCTTACGCACTGTCAATCCTTACTTGTTGCTTACGCCTGACCGATTGGTCATACGACCACATAGAAGGCCGCGGTGTCACACCGGGGTCTCGTACCGCGGTCTCACTCCACGATGTGCCGGCCCTCCGGGCGGGCGCTGCACGAGCTGCGGAAAGCGCACTGCGCGCAGTGGTCGCCCGGCGTCGGCCCGAAGCGCTCGTCCAGCACCCGGGCGGCGGCGGTCGCCAGCAGCCGGGGCACCCAGTCGCCCTCCGGCGGGGGCTGCTGCTGCACCTTCGGCAGCGCGTCGCCGCCCTCCCGGACGGTCGCCCCGATCCGCAGGTGGACCAGCTCGGCGCCGCCGGACACAGTGCGCTCCGCACCGGCCGCGCCCTCGGCGACGGCGGCCTGGTACACGGCGAGCTGGGCGTGCTCGGCCACCTCGGGGCCGGTCGGCCGCGACTTGCCGGTCTTGAAGTCGACGACGTACGCGCGGCCTTCGGCGTCCTCCTCGATCCGGTCCATGGTGCCCTTGATCTGCACCTCGTACGTACCGGCCTTCAGCGTGACGTCGAAGTCCCGCTCGCTGTCGACCGGGCGGCGGCCCCGCTCCAGCACGTGCCAGCGAAGGAAGCGCTCCAGGGCGGCGCGCGCGTTCCCCTTCTCCTGCGCGGACTTCCACGGGGCGTCGAACGCGAGGCCGTCCCACACGCCGTCGAGGCGCTCCATGAGCGCGTCGAGGTCGGCGGGGGTACGTCCGGAGGCGACCTCGTCGGCGAGCGCGTGGACGACGAGGCCGAAGCCCTGCGCGGCGGAGGCCGGTGCGTCGGCGCGTACCTCGCGGCCGAGGAACCACTGCAGCGCGCAGGTGTCCACCAACTGCCCCACGGCACTGCCGGAGAGCGCGACGGGCAGGTCGCGGTCGCGCAGCGGCACCGCGTTCTCGGTCGGCTCGTCCAGGCCCCACCAGCGGTCCGGGTGCGCGGCGGGCACCAGCGGACGGCCGTCGTCCGCGGGCGCCGCCAGCCGGGCCAGCCGCTCGGCGGCGGCGGCGCGCAGCGCGTCGGACGCCTCGGGGTCGACGGTGGTCGCGCGCAGCTCGGCGACCATCGCGGCGACGGACAGCGGGCGGCGGGGGCGTCCTGTGACGTCCTTGGGGTCGACGCCCAGCTCCGCGAGGAACCGCGACGGCTGGTCGCCGTCGTCCGCGGGCGCCTTCACGGCGGTGACGACGAGCCGTTCGCGGGCGCGGGTGGCGGCGACGTAGAACAGCCGGCGCTCCTCGGCGAGGATCGCGCCGGGCGGCAGCGGCTCGGCGAGGCCGTCGCGGCCGATGCGGTCCGCCTCCAGCAGGGAGCCGCGGCGGCGCAGGTCGGGCCAGAGACCCTCCTGGACCTGGGCGACGACGACGAGCCGCCACTCCAGGCCCTTGGCGCGGTGGGCGGTCATGAGGCGGACGGCGTCGGGGCCCGCGGAGTCGTCGGCGCGGCGGGTGAGGACGTCGGCGGCGATGTCCTGGGCTTCGAGCTCTTCGAGGAAGTTGAGGGCGCCGCGGCCGCCGGTGCGGTCCTCGGCGCGGGCGGCGGTCTCGAAGAGGGCGCAGACGGCGTCGAGATCGCGGTCCGCGTTGCGCCCGGCGGGACCGCCGCGGGCGGCGGCGCGCTGGAGCCGCGCGGGCCAGGGGGTGCCGTCCCACAGCTCCCACAGCGCGGCTTCCGCGGTGCCGCCGCGGGTGAGGAGGTCGCGGGCCTTGCGCAGAAGGAGGCCGAGGCGCAGGGCGCTGCCGGCGTAGGCGCGGTCGTGGACGACGAGGCGGCGGGGCTCTGCGAGGGCCTCGGCGACGAGGACGTCGGAGGGCCGCGGTACGGAGCGGCCCGCGGCCCGCTCCTCGTCGCGCAGCGCGCGACCGAGGCGGCGCAGGTCGGCGGCGTCCATGCCGCCGAGGGGGGAGGAGAGGAGGGCGATGGCGACGTCGGGCGGGATCCAGGGGCCGGGGTCGGGGGGTGGCGGGGTGTCGGTGGGGGGCTCGGGGTGGGTGCCGGATTCGCCGGCGGCCGCGGGGTCGGTGCCGCGGTCGCCGGGGTCGGTCCCCGGGGCGGGTGCCGCGTCTTGCGTCGCGTCGGTCGGCGGCGCCTTCGGCGCCGGGTCTCCCACCGTTACGGGCGTACGCTCCGGGACCGCGCCGGCGCCGGGCTCCGCGCGGTCCGGGAGCCCGCCGTCGCTCACAGTGGGGTTCGTCCCCCCGTCGAGTGCCGCGTCTTCGGTCAGCCGAGGCGTCGTATCGCCGCCCTCCCCCTCCCTCGCCCGGTCCCCCCGCCCTGTCGCGGGCAGTACCGCCGCGGCCGTCGTCCTCAGGGCTGTCAGCAGGGGCTGGACCGCCGGTTCGTGGCGTAGGGGGAGGTCGTCGCCCGCTATGTGGAGGGGGACTCCCGCCGAGGTCAGGGCGCGGCGGACCGACGGGATCGTGCGGGCGCCCGCGCGCACCAGGACCGCCATCTCGCGCCACGGGACGCCCTCTTCGAGGTGCGCCCGGCGCAGGATGTCCGCGACGTTGTCCAGTTCGCCGCTCGCCGTCGGGTACGTGTACGCCTCCACCCGGCCCCCGTCCCGCACCGGCGCCAGCCCCCGGTGCGCCCGTACCGCGGAAGACGGCAGCCGCGGCAGCGGCATCCGGCGGGTGAGCAGCCGCGTCGCCGCCAGCGGCTTCGCGGCCGAGCGCCGCGACGTGCCCAGGACCGCCACCGGCGCCGGGCCGCCGTCCCGCCGCGGGAAGACCTCGGGGAACGTCAGGATCCCCCCGACGTCCGCCCCCCGGAACGCGTAGATCGACTGGTCCGGGTCGCCGAAGGCGACCAGCGTCCGGCCGCCGCCCGCCAGCGCCCGCAGCAGCCGCACCTGCGCCGCGTCCGTGTCCTGGTACTCGTCGACGAACACCGCGTCGTACCGCCCCGCCAGCTCCGCCGCCACCCGCTCCGACTCGGCCAGCAGCACCGCCCGGTGCACCAACTCCGCGTAGTCGAGCACCCCCTGCATGTCGAGCACGTCCAGGTACTCCGCCAGGAACTCCCCCGCGGCCCCCCAGTCCGGCCGCCCCGCCGCCGCCGCGAACCGGTCCAGCGCCGCCGCCCCCAGGCCCAGCTCCCGGCTGCGGGCCAGCACCGCCCGCACCTCGTCGGCGAAGCCGCGGGTCGTCAGGCAGGCCCGCAGCTCCGCCGGCCAGGCGACCCGCGCCCGGCCGCCGTCCGCGTCGTGTCCCGCGAGCAGTTCCCGTACGACGACATCCTGTTCGGGTCCTGACAGCAGCCGCAGCGGCTCGACGAACATCTCGGCGTCCTGGTGCGCCCGCACCAGCGCGTAGCAGTACGAGTGGAACGTGCTCGCCTGCGGCGCCGGCGCGCCGTCCAGCCGGGCCGCCATCCGGTCCCTCAACTCCACCGCAGCCTTGCGGCTGAACGTCAGCACGAGGATCCGCTCCGGGTCCGTCCCGCGCCTGATCCGCTCGGTGACGGCCTCCACCAGAGTGGTCGTCTTGCCCGTCCCCGGTCCCGCGAGTACGAGAAGCGGTCCGTCCCCGTGATGAACCACCGCGCGCTGCGCTGCGTCCGGCACAGGGGGGACCGGCCGCACGGGCGCGGTGCGGACGAGCCGGTAGGCCGGGGAGGAGACGGACAAAGTGCTCACATGTATCGCCGGTGGCAGAGGACGGGAGGGAGGTGCCGGTTGCCGAACCGTACTCCGTACGGGCGGCGGCCCGGGCCGTTTGGTGCCCGGTGTCGGAAGCTGTCAGATATGACCCTCGACACCGTCGCCGCTGCCGTCCCAGCGGGCGCGGCGGAGGTCGATGCGCTGGTCACCCGCGGTGGTGGCGCGCAGGGGCGTGCCCTCCACCCGGTACTGCTCCAGGGCCTCGCGCTCGTGGCCCGGCAGCGGCCGGCCGTCGGCGCGCACCACGCGCCACCAGGGCACGGCGCTCCCGTAGAGCGCCATCACCCGGCCCACCTGGCGCGGCCCGCCGCGGTCTATGAACTCCGCCACATCCCCGTACGTCATGACGCGGCCCGGCGGGATGCCCTCTGCCACGGAGAGCACCCGGTCCGCGTACTCGTCGAGAAGGCCCGTGTCCGGGCCCCGGGGGCCGGCGGGGGGTGTCGCGTCGTCCATCCGCCCCATCCTGCCCCAGACCGCCGACAGTCCGGCGCGGCGACCGGCAGCGGGCACACCGCTGCAAAGCACACCCGGATGCGACCATCGGAGACATGCTCGTGCCACCATCGTGCGGGCGGTGACTGGTGATACGAGACGAAGACGGGACAACCCAGGGCATGCGGCGCGACTCCGCGGCCGAGCCTCCGCCGGCTGAGCCGGCCACGGAGGCACAGAGCCCTGCCCGCCTGGACGGTGCCGCGCGGGACGAAGGGGGCGCGCGCCGCGGCCGGGGCCCGCGCGTGCGGCAGGGCGCGAGCGAAGCCGCGGACCCTGTGGAGGCGTACGAGGCGGAGGCCGCGCGCGACGAGCGGGACGGTCCTGACGGCCTCCCCGACGAGCAGCCGGACGGGCCGGGCCTCCCCGACGAGCAGGAGGGGCGTGACGGGCGCGACGAGCGGGCCGGGCAGGGCACGTACGACGAGCAGGACGCCGACCGCGACGACTCCCCCGACCACCCCCGCGGCCTCTACGACACCCCCCGGCCCCCCTCCCCCGGCGCCACCCGCAACGACTCCCGCCGCCGCGCCGCCCCCGGCCCCATCGAGGGCGACGACCCCCTCCTGCCCGCCCGCGTGCACCGCCCCTCCGACCTCATGCGGCTGCTCCTCGGCGTCCTCGGCATCGCCGCCGTCCTGGGCCTGGCCGCCGTCGCGCACGCCACCACCGAGGGCCTGGAGGAGGACATCACCAAGGGCGCGGAGTACACGCCCTCGTTCGTCGTCACCCTCGGCGGCCTGACCTCCAGCATCGCCGTCCTCATCGTCCCGGTCGCGTTCGCCGTCGAGCGCCTCGTCAAGCGCGACGGCCTGCGCATCGCCGACGGCGTGCTCGCCGCCGTCCTCGCGCACGGCGCCGGGCTCGCCGTCTCGCTCTGGGTCTCCGAGGGCGCCCCCGGCTCCGTGCAGGGGGCCCTGACGCAGATCGCCCGCGACGGCGAGCGCACCGACCCCGTACACGGCTATCTCGCCCCCGTCATCGCCTACATGACCGCCGTCGGCATGGCCAGGCACGCCCGCTGGCGCGTGCTGATGTGGACGGTCCTGGTGCTCGACGGCCTCGCGGTGCTCGTCGGCGGCTACACCACCCCGTTCGCCATCCTGCTCACCGTCCTCATCGGCTGGACCGTCGCCTACGGCACGATGTACGCGGTCGGCTCCCCCAACGTCCGCCCCACCGGCCGCAACCTCCTCGCCGGCCTGCGCCGCGTCGGCTTCCGCCCGGTCAGCGCGCTGGTGCCGGAGGAGCAGCCGGACCTGGACGGCGACGGCCGCGGGCGGCGCTTCGTCGTCACGCTGGAGGACGGCCCGCCGCTGGACGTCACCGTCGTCGACCGCGAGCAGCAGGCCCAGGGCTTCTTCTACCGCGCCTGGCGCCGCCTCTCGCTGCGCGGCGTCTACCAGCGGCGCAGCATGCAGTCGCTGCGGCAGGCGCTGGAGCAGGAGGCCCTGCTCTCGTACGCCGCGATCGCCGCCGGCGCCAACGCCCCCAAGCTCATCGCCACCTCCGACCTCGGCCCCGACGCGGTCATACTCGTCTACGAGCACACCGGCGGCCGGCCGCTGGCCACCGTCGCCGACGAGGCGATCACGGACCGGCTGATGCGCGAGAGCTGGCGGCAGGTCAAGGCGCTCCAGTCGCGCCGCATCGCGCACCGCCGGCTGGACGCGGACGCCGTGCTGGTGACGCGCTCGGGCAAGGTGATCCTCACCGACCTCAGCAACGGCGACATCGCCGCGGGCGACCTCGTGCTGCGCATGGACATCGCCCAGTTGCTGACCACGTTCGCGCTGCGCGTCGGCGCGGAGCGGGCGGTCGCGGCGGCGGTGGAGGTCCTCGGCCCGGACGCGGTCGCCGACGCGCTGCCGCTGCTCCAGCCGATCGCGCTGACCCGGGACACCCGCGCGGAGCTGCGCCGGCTCTCCCGGGAGCGGGCGGCGCGCGAGCGGGAGGCGGTCATCGAGGCGTCGCGGTCGCGCAAGCACCAGGCGGCCGGTGACCGCAAGAGCATGCGGGCCGCCAAGCAGGCCGAGAAGCGGGCGATCGAGGGCGCGCTGGACGAGGCCCGGGAGGAGGACGTGCTGACGCAGATCCGCCAGCACGTGCTGCTGATCCGGCCGCAGGCGCCGGTGGAGCCGGTACGGATCGAGCGGATCAGGCCGCGCACGCTGGTCAGCATCATCGCGGGGGTCTTCGCCGCGTACTTCCTGCTGACGCAGCTCACCCACGTCAAGGTCGACGACGTGCTGGCGCAGGCGAACTGGCGCTGGGCGGCACTGGCCGCGGTCTTCTCCTCCGCCACGTACCTCGCCGCGGCGATGTCGCTGCTGGGCTTCGTCCCCGAGCGGGTGCCGTACGGGCGCACGGTGCTGGCGCAGGTCGCCGCCTCGTTCGTCAAGCTGGTCGCCCCGGCGGCGGTCGGCGGGGTCGCGCTCAACACCCGCTTCCTGCAGAAGTCGGGTATCCGGCCGGGACTGGCGGTCGCGAGCGTCGGCGCCTCGCAGCTCTTCGGCCTCGGCAGCCACATCCTGCTGCTGCTGACCTTCGGCTATCTGACGGGGACCGAGCGGACGCCGTCGCTGTCCCCGTCCCGTACGGTCATCGCGGGACTGCTCGCGGCGGCGGTGCTGATCCTGATCATCACGGCCGTACCGTTCCTGCGGAAGGCCGTGTCGTCGCGGATCCGGTCGCTCTTCGCGGGTGTGGTGCCGCGCATGCTGGACGTGCTGCAGCGGCCGCAGAAGCTCGCGGCGGGCATCGGCGGCATGGTGCTGATGACGCTGTCCTTCGTGCTCTGCCTGGACGCCTCGGTACGGGCCTTCGGCGGCGACCTCAGCTTCGCGAGCGTCGCGGTCGTCTTCCTCGCCGGCAACGCGCTGGGCTCGGCGGCCCCGACGCCGGGCGGCGTGGGCGCGGTGGAGCTGGCGCTCACGGCGGGTCTGACGGCGGCGGGGATGCCCAGCGACACGGCGCTGTCGGCGGTGCTGCTGTTCCGGCTGCTGACGTTCTGGATGCCGGTCCTGCCGGGCTGGCTGTCCTTCACCCACCTGACCCGCAAGGGCGCCCTGTAGCCGACCCGCGCCGGGCGGGCGGAGCGCCGAGGGCCCGCGGACGGGTCAGAGGTCGACGACGTTCCAGGGGCGGATGCTCCACTTGTCCACCAGGCCGTTCGCCATGTACGGGTCCCGCCGGACGAACTCCTCCGCGGGCTCCGGGCCCTCGGTCCGCCAGACCAGCAGGCCGCGCGGCGGGGCTTCCGTCATGGCGCCGGCCATGAAGAGGTCGCCGCGCCGGTGGTACTCGCGGATGAGGTCGAGGTGGGCCTCGCGGTAGGCGTCCCGCCGCGCCAGGTAGTCGTCGACGTAGGAGTAGTCGAGGACGTAGTAGGACACGCGGCCTCCCTGGTGGCGGGGCTGAACGGTACGGGACCACCGTACTCACCCGTACGCCCCGTGCAGCGCGCGGCCGTCCGCGCCCCGCCGGACGATGGCAGTCCGCCACCGCCGAGACCGGGGAGCCGCCGTGCGGGTCACCAAGCCGACCACCGCAGTCACCGCCGCCACCGTCCTGCTGACCGCCCTGGCCGCGGGCGGCTGCGGCATCGCGTCGTCGTCCGAGCGCGACGGCGGCCTGGAGGACGGCGCGGCGGCCGCCGGCATCCACTGGGGCGCGTGCAAGAACCTCCCCAAGCCCGCGCCCGGGGCGCCGGCCGCGGAGACCGACTGGCAGTGCGGCACGCTCGACGTACCGCTCGACCACGACAAGCCCGACGGCGAGAAGATCGGCATCGCCATGATCCGCGCCCAGGCCACCGGGCCGCGGGCGGACCGCATCGGCTCGCTGCTCTTCAACTTCGGCGGCCCCGGCGGCTCCGGCATCGACACCCTCCCGGGCCTCGCCTCCCAGTACAAGACGCTGCACGAGCGCTACGACCTCGTCAGCTTCGACCCGCGCGGCGTCGGCCGCAGCGAGGGCGTGCACTGCCTCGACGACCGCGCGCTCGACAAGTACTTCGCCGCCGACAACACCCCCGACGACAAGGCGGAGGAGAAGGCGTACCTGGACCGGATCCACGACTTCGCCGCCGCCTGCGAGAAGAAGTCGGGCAAGGTGCTGCCGCACGTCGCCACCGAGAGCGCCGCCCGCGACATGGACCTCATGCGCGCCGCGCTCGGCGACGACAAGATGCACTACTTCGGCATCTCGTACGGGACCGAACTGGGCGCCGTCTACGCCCACCTCTTCCCCAAGCGGATCGGACGGGCCGTGCTCGACAGCCCGGTGGACCCCACGCAGAACAGCGCGCAGCGCTCGCTGGCGCAGGCGAAGGGCTTCCAGCGGGCGCTGGAGAACTACGCCGAGGACTGCGCCCGGCAGGGCAAGCAGTGCCCCCTCGGCGACGCCGCCTCCGGCGAGCCCGCGGTGGCCACCGAGGACGTCGCGGACCTGCTGCGGCGGCTCGACGGCAAGCCGATCCCGGCCACCTCCGGCCGCGACCTGACGGAGTCGCTGGCCACCGGGGGCATCGCGCAGTCGCTGTACTCCAAGCAGCTCTGGCCGCTGCTGACGCAGGGCCTGGACCAGGCGAAGGACGACGACGGCGCGACCCTGCTCCTCCTGGCCGACGCGCTCAACGGCCGCGAGCCCGACGGGCACTACACCACGCTCCAGTCGTCCTTCCTCGCGGTCAACTGCGCGGACACCAAGGACCGCTACTCGATCGACGACATCCGCGACCGGGTGCCGGAGTTCCGCAAGGCGTCGCCCGTGTTCGGCGACTTCATGGCCTGGGGCCTGGCGTCGTGCGACGGCTGGCCGGTGACGGGCAAGCGCTCGACGCCGCAGGTGAGCGCGAAGGGCGCGGACACGATGCTGGTCGTCGGCAGCACCGGCGACCCGGCCACGCCGTTCGAGGGCACGCAGCGGATGGTCGACGCGCTCGGCAGCGGCGTGGCGGTGAAGCTGACGCGCGTCGGCGAGGGGCACGGGGCGTACGGCAGCGGCAACCGCTGCACGCAGGAGGCGGTCGACACGTACCTGCTCGACGGCCGGGCCCCGAAGAACGACACGACCTGCCGCAAGTAGCCCCCGCACACACGGGTGCCGCCGCCGGAGACTCTCCGGCGGCGGCACACCGCGTGGTGCGTCCTGCGTCAGTAGACGGGCTTGTCCGGCTCGATCTGGTTCACCCAGCCGACCACGCCGCCGCCCACGTGCACCGCGTCGGCGAAGCCCGCCGACTTCAGCACCGCCAGGACTTCCGCGGACCGGACACCCGTCTTGCAATGCAAGACGATCTTCTTGTCCTGTGGCAGCCCCTCCAGGGCGTTGCCCATCAGGAACTCGTCCTTCGGGACCAGCCGCGCGCCGGGGATCGAGACGATCTCGTACTCGTTGGGCTCCCGGACGTCGATGATGTCGATGTTCTCACCGTCGTCGATCCACTCCTTGAGCTGCTTCGGAGTGATCGTGGAGCCGGCCGCGGCCTCCTGCGCCTCGTCGGAGACGACGCCGCAGAACGCCTCGTAGTCGATCAGCTCGGTGACGGTCGGGTTCTCGCCGCAGACCGCGCACTCCGGGTCCTTGCGGACCTTGACCTGGCGGTACTGCATCTCCAGGGCGTCGTAGATCATCAGCCGGCCGACCAGCGGGTCGCCGATGCCGGCGAGCAGCTTGATGGCCTCGTTGACCTGGATCGAGCCGATCGACGCGCACAGCACGCCCAGCACGCCGCCCTCGGCGCAGCTCGGCACCATGCCGGGCGGCGGGGGCTCGGGGTACAGGCAGCGGTAGCACGGGCCGTGCTCGGCCCAGAAGACCGACGCCTGGCCGTCGAAGCGGTAGATGGAGCCCCACACGTACGGCTTGCCGAGCAGCACGCAGGCGTCGTTGACCAGGTAGCGGGTGGCGAAGTTGTCCGTGCCGTCGACGATCAGGTCGTACTCCGCGAACATCTCCATGACGTTCGAGGAGTCCAGCCGCTCCTGGTGGAGCCGCACCTTCACGTACGGGTTGATGCCCAGCACCGAGTCGCGGGCCGACTCCGCCTTGGGGCGGCCGATGTCGGCCTGGCTGTGGATGATCTGGCGCTGGAGGTTCGACTCGTCGACCTCGTCGAACTCCACGATGCCGAGCGTGCCCACACCCGCCGCGGCCAGATACATCAGCGCGGGCGAGCCGAGGCCGCCGGCGCCCACACAGAGCACCCTGGCGTTCTTCAGCCGCTTCTGGCCGGCCATCCCGACGTCCGGGATGATCAGGTGGCGCGAGTACCTGCGGACCTCGTCGACGGAGAGCTCGGGGGCGGGCTCGACCAGCGGTGGCAGCGACACGGGGACTCCGTAAGCGTGTGAGAGCACAGTGGGTCTTCACGTAACACTGCCACGCACTTCCTCATTCCGAGACACCCTGTCCGAGACGCGAGACGAGGTCGTCCCAGTAGCCGGGCAGCGCCTCCCAGCCGGTCCTGTCCGTGAAGAACACCGAGGCCGCGCCCTGCCAGCGGGCGACCCGCATCGCCTCGTCCAGATGCGTCGGCGGTACGCCGTGGACCAGGTGGCAGAACCGCTCGGCGGGGTGCTCCGCGGTCCACTCGGCGACCTGCGACCAGCGGTAGTCAGCCCACGGGCCCGCGAAGGTGACGAGCTGGTCGGCGGCCTCGGCGTAGCCGGGGTACGGGTGCGTGCCGATGCCGAGGACGACGTGGGTGCGCGGGGCGAGCGCGCCGAGCGTCGTCGTGACCCGCAGGACCTCCGGCAGCAGATCGCGGTCGGCGGGGCAGCGGCCGAGGTAGAAGCCGTCGACGCGGTACCACTCCAGGAACCGGTGCGCCTCGGTGATCAACTCGCCGAAGGGGCGGCGGCCGTCGCGCAGGTCGAGCATCCCCAGGATGCGTACCCGCGCCGACTTCAGCCGGCCCGCGGCCTCCAGGCAGTGCGGGTCGGGGCGGGCGCCGGGGCCGCCGGCGACGTCGAGCACCGTCCAGTGGACGGCGCCCGCGGCGGCGGGCCGGGTCAGCTCGCCCCACTCGACGGGGGCGACGAGGGGGTGCGCGTAGCCGGGGACGGCGAGGCGGAGGGGGGTCTCGGCCGGCTGCGGCGGGTGCTGCCGCCGGCCCTCGGGCGCGGGCGGTACGCCCGGCAGGTCCCGCAGCGCCGCGGCCGCACCGGGCGGTCTGCCCGGCCCGTCAGGTCTCAGATGCGGCATGCCGCCTCCATCCAGATGTCCGCAAGGCTCTCCTCGATTCCGATCCGGGGCCGCCAGCCGAGGCGGTCGCGCGCCGTCCTGATGTCCGCCTGCTGCCAGGCACCGCACCCGTCCGGATAGGGATACGCCGCGGCGACCGCCGCCGGTTCCGTGCCGGGGCCGCCGTTCGTGCCGTGGCCGGGTCCGTGCGCGGGACCGTGGCCGTGGCCCAGGGGGTGGCCCATGCCGTGCCCCGGGCCGTGGCCGCCGTGCCCGAGGCCGTGCCCCGCGCCCGCGGGCTGCGGGATCCGGCCGGTCAGCGTCGTGTCGTACTCGTGCAACTGGCCGCCGTACCCCGCGATCCGCGCCAGCGCCGCCGCCGCGTCCCGCAGCCGCACCGCGCGCCCGCCGCCGATGTTCACCACGCCCTGCGCCGCCGACAGCGACGCGGCGTGCACCGCCCGCGCCACGTCCCGTACGTCCACGAAGTCCCGCTGCGCGCCGAGCCCGCCGAGCTTCAGCTCCCCGTCGCCCTGCTGCATCGCCCGCCGCAGCGCCTCCGCCAGCCGGCCGAGCGGCGAGCCGGCCGGGGTGCCGGGGCCCGCGGGCGAGAACACCCGCAGCACGATGGCGTCGAGCCCGGAGCCGAGCACCAGCTCGGTCGCGGCCAGCTTGCTCACGCCGTACGGGCCGCCGGGGCGCGGCAGCGCGTCCTCGGCCGTCGACGAGCCGGCCGGCGAGGGCCCGTACTCCGAGGCGCAGCCCACGTGCACCAGCCGCGCGGAGCAACTGCTGCGCCGCATGGCCTCGCAGAGGGTGGCGACGGCGACGGTGTTGTGCCGGGTCAGGTCGCGGGCGCTGCCGCGGGTGGTGCCGGCGCAGTTGACGACGACGCCCGGGTGCACGGCGTCGAGGAACCGGGTCAGCGCGCCCGGGCTGCCGGACGACAGGTCGAACCGCACGTCCGCGTCGTCGCCGCGGCCGAGCGCGGTGAGCTGCACGGCGGGGTCGGCGAGCAGGCGGTCGGCGACGTAGCGGCCGACGAAGCCGGTGCCGCCGATGAGCAGCACCCTCATCGCGCACCCCCGTCGTTCGGGGAGGGCGTGGCCAGTGGTGGTGCGGTCATCTCGTTGTGCTCCTTGCGATGAGCGGAGGCTCGGGTGAGTGCGCGGCCGGCGTACGCCAGCAGCGCGAGCGCGGCGGCGCCGCAGGCGACCGCAGGCACCGCGGCCATACGGAAACCGGCGGGGCCGGCGACCAGCAGCTCGACCGGACGGCCGAGCACGGCAAGCCCGGGAACCCGGGCGGCCAGGACCAGCAGCAACGCCGTGACCTGCGCGGCGCAGGCGGCGGCGAGCCCGTACGCGGCGGCCCGGGGGAAGCCGTGCACGGCGAGCAGCCGGGCGAGGAAGAGCAGCGCGCCGAGGGCGCAGGCGGCGGCGGGGACGGCGGGCCGGCGGGTGGCCTCGCCGAGGGCCGGCCCCGCGGCCGCGGCGGCGAGCTGCAGCGCGGCGAGGACGGCCAGGACGGCGGCGACGGCGGCGGCGAGCAGCGGGCGTACCCGGGCACGGAACTCGGCCAGATCGCGGCTGTCCCGCAGGGCGCGGCGGGCGCGGGCGGCGAACCACCGGGCCACGGCCGCGGCGGGCAGTACGGCGGCGGTGAGCGCGGCGAGGGCGGCGGCGGTGGCGTACGGCACGACGGGCGCGCGGGTGACGCCGGTGGCGCCGCCGAGCAGTTCGCCGAGGAACCAGTCCCCGTAGACCGCGTACGCCAGCAGCCACCCCACGGCGAGCCCGGCCGCGGGCGGCAGCCCGGCGCGGACCCGCAGCGGCCCGCGCTGCGACCCGAGCACCAGCGCGACCACGGCCCAGGCGACACCGGCGGCGGTCAGCGCGACCTGCGCCCGGCCGTGCAGCCCGGCGGCGCCGAGCACGAGCAATCCGCCGCCGAGCGGCAGGAGATGAGCGAGCGGGGCGAGGGGGGCACGGGGCTGGGGGCGGACCGGCGGCGGGGGCTCGGCGCCGGGCCGCCGGGTCCGTACGTACATCTCCTCGGCGAGGGAGAACACGTCCCGGTGCCGGTACCGCACGGCGGTCCGGTCGGTCACGCCGTGCGCTTCGAGACCGGCGGCGATCTCCAGCGGATCGACGGCACGCCGGCACAACTCCCGGTGCCGGTACATGAGTCCCCGCACGGGGTCGGCGGACCCGCGCCGCGGCCGGACGGCCGGGGCCGCGGGGGACGGCGCGGAGGCGGAGGGGGGAGCCGGCCGAGCGGGGCGCGGCCCCGGGTGACCGGCAGCGGCAGCGCCGGGGGAGGCCGCCTGCCCGCCCGGCGCAGCGGTCTCCGACCCCTCGGCTTCCGCCGCCCCCGCACCGGGGGAACCCGCCTCGCCCGCGGCGGGCGGGGAGTGGAGGGACGTTACGGCGGGGGGTTCAGGACGCGGGCCGAAAGCTTCCTCCAGCGCTTCCGCCAGGTCTTCGGCCGGCGTGGGCGGCGCCGGCTCCCGCTGCTGCGGCTCACGCGTCCGCGGCTCCGGGGCCGCTCTCGGGCCGTCCGTCATCGGTCGGCCCCCTCAAGCACGGGGCCCGCATCCGTCCGGTCGGCATCCGGCGCCGGTGCGGCCGCCAGATACGCCTCCGGGGGATGCGCGAAGGGATGCGGGGTGGTGCGGGCCGGGGCGGGGGCCGGACCGTGGGAGGCCAGCTCCAGATAGATGGAGCCGAACGCGTCCACGTTCTGCTCCGCCGTGAACAGCTCCACCGCCCGCGCCCGGGCCGCCGCGCCCAGCCGCGCGCGGCGCGCCGGGTCGCGGAGCAGCGCCAGGCAGGCGTCCGCCAGCGCCCGCGGGTTCCGCGGCGGGACCACGAGGCCCGTGCCGCCGATGACCTCCCGGACCGCGCCGACGTCGGTCGACACCGTCGCCCGGCCGCAGAGCATCGCCTCGACCAGGCCCACGGGGAAGCCCGCCATGACGCTGGAGAGCACCGTCACCCCGCCCGCCGCGTACGCCGCCGCCCGGTCGGGCAGCGCCGGGTCGCCGATCTCCTCGAACGACACCGGGCTGGCGCCCACCGCGTGCGCGTCGGCCGCCTCGTCGGGGAAGAGCTGGGCGGCCAGCGCGCGGCAGTGGTCGCGGTAGCCCGCGTGGGCGGCGGCCGGGGGGCCCGTCTCCGCCACGACGAGGTGGGCGGCCGGCTCCTCCCTGCGGATCTCCGCGAACGCGTGCAGCAGCGCCACGAGGTCGCCGGCCGGCTCTATCCGTCCGGCCCAGACCAGGGTGCCGTCGTCCCCGGCCGCCGGCGGTTCCGCCACCTCGGCGAACCGCGCCGCGTCCATGCCCGGGTACACCGTCCGCAGCCTGTGCCCCTCCGCGCCCAGGCGCAGCGCCCAGCGCCGCGCGTGCGCGTTGCCCGGGGTCACGAGGGCCGCCTTGGCGTATGCCTCGGCCGCCAGCCGGCGGTGGAAGGCCGCCACCAGCGCCCGTACGGTCACGGTGCCGCCGGCGTACGCCCCCCGGCCGCTCTCCAGGTAGTGCCGCCGCAGCCGCACCCCGTACTCCGTGATCAGCAGCGGCGTGCCGAAGAACCGGTGCGCGAGCAGCCCCGGCAGCGCCGCGGGGCCGCCGGACAGCGCGTGGCACAGGTCGGCCCCGGCCAGCCCGGCGCCGTCACCGTCCCCGTACCACCCGGCGCCCAACGGGCGCAGCGCCCGGTCCAGATGCGCGGCCACCGCGAGCAACTCCGCGACGCGCGCCCCCTGCACCACCGGATGTGCGCCGGGCGCCCGGCAGGCCCGCTCGAGGATCCGCACGGCCTGCTCGTCGCGCAGCGCGCGCCCCGGCCCGCCCGCGTCCCTGGCCAGCTCGGCCAGCCCGTAGAGACCGGAAGCGAAACGGTCCTGCCCGGACTCCCGCCCGGCTGCCCGCCCCGGGACCTCCCCGGCGCCGCCGGCCGCCAGCGCGCCCGCCAGCTCCGCGAAGTGCCAGGCAAAGCGGCGCCGTTCGGCGCGCCCGTAGCGGCGCTCGCCGGGCGCCGGGCGCCACAGCGGCGCGACGTGCGCCGCCCGCACCTGCGGCGGCAGCGGTACGAGATCCGACGCCTCCTGCGCCGCATCGACCGCAAACGCGAAAACGTCGAACTCATGGTGCGCGAGCCCGCGTACGAGCCGGTCGCACCACCCCGGCGACTCGCCCGCGGCGAACGGGAATCCGCCCTCCGCGAGAAGGCCGATGCGCAACGAGAACACCCCCGAGAACTGCTGTGGCTCCATCCGGTGGGAGGACCGTACGCACGCGGCGGTGCCGCGCGATGGACGGTTGTCCGTCGCACCACCGGAAGGGGTGAATACCCGTGACTATTCGGGGTGTGGGGCGTTTTGCCCGCTCCCGTCACCCGCCGGGGTCAGTCGCGCGGGAACGGCCAGGGGTTGGGCTTGCAGGTGGCGCCGTCCGTCGACAGGTACTTCGTCTGCTGCATCATCACCGGCGCCAGCGCGCCGTCCTGCTCGCAGCCGACATGCCCGTTCCCGAGCCGGTGGCCGACCTCGTGGTTGATGAGCATCTGCCGGTACGCGTGGATGTCGTCGCCGTAGGTCTTCGAACCCTGCGCCCACCGGAAGGCGTTGATCATCACGCGCTCGGTGGCGGCGGAGTCGCAGGACACGTCCTCGTCGCTGGTGTCGAGCCCCGACTTGGCGCACCACTCGTCGGTGGTCCCCGGGCTGGCCAGGGTGATGACGAACACGGACTCGTCGTCCCGGCCCACCCGCTCGAAGGTGCGGTCGCCCCGGCCGCCCCAACTGCGCTCGTCGTTGAGCGTCTTGTGCACGGCGGCCGCGAACAGCTCGCCGTCGAGCGGCAGTCCCTCCTCGACGTCCACCCGGTAGGTGACGACCTCGCCGCGGCCGGGCGCCTTGTCGCGGCCGGGGACGGTGGTGAGCTTGCCGGAGCCGGTGAGATTGCGGCTGAGGGGGTACGTGGCCGCCATCTTCTCGGTGTACGTGGCGGGCACGGCCCGCGCGTCCTCGCCGGCGTCCGGGCCGCCCGCGCCGTCCGCGTCGTCCGCGCCCGCCGGGTCGTCGCGGTCGCCGGAGCGGGAGGCGGCGTCGTCGGCGCCGGCGCGCTGCTTGCGCTCGTCGGACGCGGCGGCGTCGGCGCGCTTGGCGCGGCCGTCGGAGACCTGTCCTGCGATGGCGGCGGCGAGCGCGCACGTCACGACGGCGGCGGCGACACCGGTCGCGACCCGGCCGCGGTTGGCGGGGCGCTGCCGGCGGCGGCGGTGCCCGCCGCCCGTGGAGTGCAGCGCGGTCGCGGCGCCGTCGGGCGGTCCGTCGTCGCCGGGCGGCGGCCAGCCGAGGTCGTCGGCGGCGGGGGCGGGACCCGGCACGTCACCGGCGCGGCGCGCGGCGGGCTCCGCGGCGTGGCCCGGCCCCGGCCCGTCGAAGGCGTCGAGGTAGTCCTGCCGTACGGGCGTGGGCGTGGCGGCGACGGTGGCGGCGCCGAGCCCGCGCCCGGGCTGCTCGTACGGCGGGGCGCCCCAACCGCCGCCGGGCTCACGGTGCTCGGGATGACCGAAGGGGCGCTCGCCGGTGTCGTCCATGGGGGCCGTGCGGCCACGGGGCGGCCCCGGCATCCCGTGCACGGGCGGCGGGCCCCCGGGCCCGGCGACGCGCCGCATCGATCCGGTGTCGCCGACCCGCGGTACGCCGCCCGTGTCGCCGAACGGCCGCATGGACCCGGTGTCGGAGACCCGCGGCGTGGGCCCGGTGTCCGAGACGCGGGGAATCGGCCCCGTCCCGGAGACCCGCGGAATCGGCCCGGTCCCGGCGGCGCGCGGCATGGGGCCCGTATCGGAGACCCGCGGAATCGGGCCGGTCCCGGAGACCCGGGGAATCGGCCCCGTCCCGCCGGCCCGCGGCATCGGCCCCGTACCGGAGGCCCGCGGCACCGGACCCGTGTCGCCGAACCGCGGCATCGCGCCCGTGCCCGAGACCGTGCGCCCGTCCCCCGGCACCCGCGGCACGGGACCCGTGTCGGAGACCCGCCGCACCGGACCCGTGTCCGTCACCCGCGGAATCGGGCCCGTGTCGCTGATCCGCGGGATCGGCCCCGTGTCGCCGCGCCGCGGCAGCGGCGGCCGCGGCCCCGGCCCGGACGCCGGCCCGGACCCCGACCGGGTCCCGCCGCCGTCCCGCGTCTGCTTCTTGCCCTTGCCGGACGCGCTGTGCCTGCCCACCGTGTGTGTCAGCTCCTGCCGGGGCTCGCGTCTGCGATCCCTGTCTCGTACTCGTCCAACATCTCGGTGAACGCCCTGGCCACCACTTCCGGGTACTCCATCATGGCCACGTGCCCGGCCGCAGGCAGGGCCAGCAACCGTGAGTTGCGGAACGCGGCCTTCGCCCGCCGCGCCATCCTGAACGACACGAGTTGGTCGCGCCCGCCGTAGATGAGCAGCGTAGGGGCCAGCACCCGCTCCGCGAGCCGCCACAGCGAATGCTGCCCGCCCAGGGTGTACGCGCCGACGACCCCGCGCGCCGACCGCTCCAGCGCGTCCCAGTGGTAAGGCAGCCGCATGCGCTTGGCGTACTCGCGCGCGTGCTCCGCGAAGCCCTCCGGGCTGACCCGGCCCGGGTCGCCGTAGCAGAGGCCCAGCACCGCACGGGTGCGCTGCTCCGCGCTCCAGTCCCGGGTCAGCCGGGCGAAGAGCGCGCCGACGCCGGGCACGGCGAGCAGCGCGGTGGGCATCGCGGTGCGCTGCGGGGGCAGTTCGGGCAGCGCCGGGGAGACGAGGGTGAGGGTGCGCACCAGGTCGGGGCGGAGGGCCGCGACGCGGGTGACGATGGTGCCGCCCAGCGAGTTGCCGAAGAGGTGTACGGGGCCGCGGCCGGCCGCGTCGAGATAGCGGATGACGGCGCGGGCGTGGCCGGAGAGGGAGTAGTCGCCGTCGTCGGGGGGCGGTGAGGCGCCGAAGCCGGGGAGGTCGACGGCGTCGCCGTCGACCCGGGCGGCGAGCAGGGGGCCGAGTCCGCCCCAGTTCAGCGCGGAGCCGCCGAGCCCGTGCACGTACACCGCGGGCGGCAGTCCGGCGCCTGCCGGCGGGTGGCCGCTCACGGCGACGGTGAGTCCGGGGAGCGTCACCTGCCGTCGCTCGACGCCGCCCCGGCCTTCGGGAGGAAGGGGCGGCACGGTCCCGGGCGAGCCGTGCGCCGGGAATGCTTCGTCGCCCGCCAGAGAGCGCTCTGTCGACGGCATGGGGGCAATGTTACGAGACAGTCACGCAGTGGTTCATGTGTTCGCGCTCACAAACCGCCTCGCGGCCGAAAGCACCCTCTCTTACGCTCGTATGGAGGACGTATGGAGGACATCACCCGAAACTGTGCCCGAAGTCCGGGTGACGAACGACGCGGACAGGAGACGACGCCATGGCTGTCGACCCGCAGGATTCGGACACCTTCGACGAGCCCGCCCGCCGTGCGGGGCAGGACGGGAGCGCGGACGCCCCCGCGGAACGGGACCCCGAGACCCCGGAGGCGGACGTCGCGGAGCAGCGTGCCGAGGTGGAGCAGGGCGACGAGGGCGTCACGCCGGGCGAGCGCCACGGCGAGGACGTGGACCCCGCGGACGCCGCCGAGCAGGCCCGCGTCGTGGAACAGGGCGAGGACGAATACCGGTGACCTGCTCTGCATTGCCCCGGTTCGCCCCGGGTCAGGGCCGATGAAATTTCGCGCAGCGACGGAGCGCCGGACGATTACCCGCACGTACGATGGCACCTGCGGTCGGCCCGCCGGACAGGCCCGGCGTCCCGGGGGCGATCATCTCAGGAACCAGGAGGCGCAGTGACAGCCATGGAGCAGGCCGAGACGCGTCCACGCAGTACGAGGCTCCCCCGCCGCGCGCGCCGCAACCAGCTCCTCGGTGCGGCCCAGGAGGTCTTCGTCGCCCAGGGGTACCACTCCGCCGCCATGGACGACATCGCGGACCGCGCCGGCGTCAGCAAGCCGGTGCTCTACCAGCACTTCCCCGGCAAGCTGGAGCTGTACCTCGCCCTGCTCGACCAGCACTGCGACGCGCTGCTCAAGGCGGTGCGCGCGGCGCTCGCGTCCACGTCGGACAACAAGCAGCGTGTCGCCGCCACGATGGACGCGTACTACGCCTTCGTCGAGGACGAGGGCGGCGCCTTCCGGCTGGTCTTCGAGTCCGACCTGACCAACGAGCCCGCGGTGCGCGAGCGCGTCGACCGGGTCAGCCTGGACTGCGCGCAGGCGGTCAGCGAGGTCATCGCCGAGGACACCGACCTGCCGGTCGAGCAGGCGATGCTGCTCGCGGTGGGGCTGTGCGGCATGGCGCAGATCACCGCGCGTTACTGGCTGGGCTCCGGCCGGTCCATCCCGCGCGACGACGCCGCCCGCCTGATCGCCTCGCTCTCCTGGCGCGGCATCGCCGGCTTCCCGCTGCACGGCGGCCCGGACCAGCCGTAGCTCCGCTCCGGGCGCGGCCCGCGGGCAGGTCCCGCAGCGGTGTTCGCTGCGGGCGTGCAGGCATCGGTCCCGCGGGGTGTGCACGCCGGGTTAGTGTGCACACGTACATCCAACTGACCGAAAGGGATCAGGCCGTGGAGGTCAAGATCGGCGTGCAGCACGCCCCCCGAGAGATCAGCCTGGAGAGCGGGCAGTCCGCCGAAGAGATCGAGAGCGCGGTGGCGGACGCGCTCGGCGGCAAGTCGGAGGTGCTGACCCTGGTCGACGACCGCGGCCGGAAGATCCTCGTGCCGTCGGGCCGCATCGCCTACGTGGAGATCGGCGCGCCCACCGCGCGCAAGGTGGGCTTCGGCGCCCTCTGAGGGCGGATCCCCCGCTCGCGCAGTTCGTCCGGCCCCCCGGTGTCCGACACCGGGGGGCCGTCGTTTGCCCGCGGATCCATGCGGGTAGATCCGGAGCGTCCGGTTCACCCCAGCAATGGGGCCCAACGAAGGGCGGGCGCGAGATGATGATCCTGGCAGCCGTACTTTCCGCAGTCATCGGCCTGGCGATTGCGCTGGCCGCACTCTCCCGCTATCCGGATCGGTTCCGGCACCGGAACCTGACGCTGGCCACAGGCCCCGGGGCCGCCGTGCTCGGCGCCGCCCTGGCCCACACGGTGCTGGGCGCCGGGAACCTCCCGATCGTCCTGCCGGTCGCCGGCGCCTTCGCGGCGGCGATGCTGTCGCTGCTGGTCAAGAACCGGGAGCGGAGCCGCCCCGCGGCGGCGTACCTGGCGGGCCGCCCGGTGCGCTGAACGGCCGTACCCGGACAGCCCCCTGACCCGTACAGACACCTGGAACCAGGAAGACGCACGCGCGCCCGGGCATCCCGCCCGGGCGCCGCGCTATGCGGACAGGCCCAGCGCCGCCATCCGCTTGGTGTGCGCCTCGGTGATACGCGAGAACATCCGCCCCACCTCGGCCAGGTCGAACCCGTCGGCCACCCCGCCGACGAGCATCATCGACAGCGCGTCCCGCTCCGCCACCACCCGCTGCGCCTGGCTCAGCGCCTCGCCCATCAGCCGCCGTGCCCAGAGCGCCAGCCGGCCGCCCAGCCGGGGGTCGGCCTCGATCGCGCTGCGGACCTTCCCGACGGCAAAGGTCGCGTGCCCGGTGTCGTCCAGCACGCTCAGCACCAGGCCGCGGGTGTCGGAGTCCAGCCGGACCGCGACCTCGCGGTAGAAGTCGCTGGCGATCGAGTCGCCTACGTACGCCTTGACCAGCCCCTCCAGCCAGTCGGACGGTGCCGTCTGGCGGTGGAACTCGTTCAGTGCGGCGGCGAACGGCTCCATCGCCCGCGCCGGGTCCTCGTCGATCTCGGCCAGCCGGTCCCGCAGCCGCTCGAAGTGGTGGAACTCGGCCGCGGCCATCGCCGCCAGCTCCGCCTTGTCCTCCACGCCGGGCGCCAGCTTCGCGTCCTCCGCCAGCCGCTCGAAGGCCGCCAGCTCGCCGTAGGCGAGGGCGCCGAGCAGGTCCACGACCGCGGCCCGGTACTGCGGGTCGGCGGCGGCCTGCGCCCAGTCCTCGGCGGCTACGCCGGATGCGGCGGCGGTGTCGCCCGCGGCGCCGGTTCCGCTGGTGTCGCCGGTGTCCTGGGGGGCGGCCTCGTCGGCAGGGGGAGTCTCCATAGGAGCGGAATATAGCGGCCCGCGGGGACCTGGGAAGAGGCTGGTCAGCCCGCGGACTATGAGACATCGCACAACACGGCTGCACGATTTTAGGTAGAGTGGTATAGCACTCGCCGGTCACGGCGGGTCCCCCATGCCGCGGGCGTGAGCCCGGAGGCGTATGGGAAGCATGTACTGAAGGATGCCCGGTCGGTGGCCCGATCGGCTCCGACCCCGACCGCTCTCAGCGGAGCCCGTGCGGCCTGTCCCGCCGTACGCACACCGCCGGAGGGAATTCTCGCGGCTTGAGCGCGCGAGTGACGGAAGAAGTGGTCCCGCGCCACCCGCGCGGTACGACCCCCGTCCCCCGCCGCTCGCCGCGACCGACAGAAGAGGCAAGCATCCTGTCCACGTTTCGAGACCTGGGGATCCTCCCCGAGACTGCTGAGGCCCTGGAGGCCGTGGGAATCACCACTCCTTTCCCCATTCAGGAGATGACCCTTCCCGTGGCCCTCGCCGGCACCGACGTGATCGGCCAGGCCAAGACCGGTACCGGTAAGACGCTCGGCTTCGGCCTTCCCCTCCTGGAGAAGGTCGTCGTCCCCGCCGACGTCGAGAACGGTCGCGCCGACACCGGCGCCCTGACGAACGCCCCGCAGGCGCTCGTCGTCGTCCCCACCCGCGAGCTGTGCGTCCAGGTCACCAACGACCTGCTGACCGCCGGCAAGGTCCGTAACGTCCGCGCGCTGTCGATCTACGGCGGCCGGGCGTACGAGCCCCAGCTAGAGGCGCTGAAGAAGGGCGTCGACGTCGTCGTCGGCACCCCCGGCCGCCTCCTCGACCTCGCAGGGCAGCGCAAGCTGGACCTGTCGAAGATCAAGGTGCTGGTGCTCGACGAGGCCGACGAGATGCTGGACCTCGGCTTCCTGCCGGACGTCGAGAAGATCATCCAGCAGTTGCCCGCCAAGCGGCAGACGATGCTGTTCTCGGCCACCATGCCGGGGCAGGTCATCGGCCTCGCCCGGCGCTACATGTCGCAGCCCACCCATATCCGCGCCACCGCGCCCGACGACGAGGGCGCGACCGTCGCCGCCGTCGAGCAGCACGCATTCCGGGCGCACTCCATGGACAAGCCCGAGATGCTGGCGCGCATCCTCCAGGCCGAGGGCCGCGGCCTGACCATGATCTTCTGCCGTACGAAGCGCACCTGTGCGGACGTCGCGGAGCAGTTGACCCGGCGCGGGTTCGCCGCCGGATCGGTCCACGGCGACCTGGGCCAGGGCGCGCGCGAGCAGGCGCTGCGGGCGTTCCGCAACGGCAAGGTCGACGTGCTGGTCTGCACGGACGTGGCGGCGCGCGGCATCGACGTCGCCGGCATCACGCACGTGATCAACTACCAGACGCCGGAAGACGAGAAAACGTACCTGCACCGCATCGGCCGCACCGCCCGCGCGGGCGCGTCCGGCACGGCGGTCACGCTGGTCGACTGGGACGAGATCACGCGCTGGCACCTGATCAACAAGGCGCTGGAGCTCGACCTGGAGAACCCCGAGGAGACGTACTCCACCTCTCCGCACCTGTACGAGGCGCTGCGCATCCCGGAGGGTACGAAGGGCGTGCTGCCGCGCGCCGAGCGCACCCGCGCGGGGCTCGGCGCCGAGGAGCTGGAGGACCTGGGCGAGACGGGCGGCGGCCGCCGCGGCGCCGGCTCGCGCGGTTCCGGCTCGCGGGGAGCGGCCACCGAGGAGCGGCCGAAGCGGACCCGTACGCAGCGGCAGCGCCGCCGCACGCGCAGCGGCCGCCCGGTGGCGGCCGACGCCGTGGAGGGCGCCGGGGCCGCCGCCGAGCCGCGGGAGACCGCGGCGGAGCCGGCCGCGGCCGCGGCTGACGCCGCGGCCCGCAAGCCGCGCCGCCGCCGTCGCCGCACCCGCAGCGGCAACGCGGGCGCGCCCGCGGCGGAGTAGTACGACAGCAGCACCCTTCGGGCCCGGGACGTACGTCACGACGTACACCCCGGGCCCGCGGTCTGCCCGCGGGCGGCGGCGCTACGCCCCACAGGGCCGCGGCCGGCGGGAGCGGCCGCCGCCACGACGCCGGCGCCCCGCCGCCGACCGCCGGGGCTCGGCCCGAGCAGCCCTGGGCCGGGCGGTCCGCCGGAACGGCGCTTCCAGGCACCGCCGGGATCCCTCCGCGAGCGCCGGGTCCCTGCCGACGGCCGCAGGAGGCCCGGCCCCGGACGACGCCACGGCCCGGCCGCACGCTCCCCCCGCGGGGCGGCGCCGGTGCGGCCGCGGCTAGGGTCGGGGGATGAGCAAGCCGCCGTTCGTCGCGCTGCCGGCCGGGGCCGAGGCCGTGCCGGTCGAGACCCCCCGCGGAACCTTCGCGGCACTACGGGCCGGAGAGCCCGAACACGGGACCGCGCTCCTGCTGCCCGGCTACACGGGCAGCAAGGAAGACTTCATCGCCCTCCTCGAACCGCTGGCCGCCGCGGGCTTCCGCGTGGTCGCGGTCGACGGCCGAGGGCAGTACGAGACCGACGGCCCCGCCGACGAGGCCGCGTACGTCCAGGACGAACTCGCCCAGGACGTCCTCGCGCTCGCCGCCGCACTCGGCGCAGCGGACGGCCCGCCGCACGTCCTCGGGCACTCGCTCGGCGGTCAGATCGCCCGCGCCGCGGCCCTCCGCGCCCCCGGCGCGTTCGCCTCGCTCACCCTCATGAGCAGCGGTCCTGGCGTCGTCTGCACCGAGCAGCAGTCCCGCGCCAAGCTCCTCGGCGACGCCCTCGGCACGTACGACATGGAGACCGTCTGGCAGGCCATGCGCGCCTTCGACCCGCCGGACGCCCCCGTCCGTCCCGACGTGGACGACTTCCTGCACCGCCGCTGGCTCGGCACCAGCCCGGGCCAGCTCGTCGCCACCGGCCGGCAACTGTGCGAGGAGCCGGACAGAACCGATGAACTGGCCGCGCTGCCGGTACGCGTACACGTGCTCACCGGGCAGACCGACTACGTCTGGCCGGTCACGGAGATGGACGACATGGCGCGGCGGCTCGGTGCCCACCGCACCGTCGTCGAGGGCGCCGACCACTCCCCCAACGTCGACCGCCCGGCCGAGACCGCGGCCGCGCTCGCCGCGTTCTGGTCGGCGACCGGTAGTGGCGCATAGAACCTCAACCGTGGTTGAGGTCAAGTTACGCTGGCGGACATGACGCACCACCTCTCCCCGCGGGCCAGGGAAGCCACCATCGGCGAGCTGTCCGACCGCAGCGGAGTCCCCCAGTCCGCGCTGCGCTTCTACGAGCGCCAGGGCCTGATCAGCAGCCGCCGCACCACCGGCAACCAGCGCCGCTTCTCCCGGGACACCCTGCGCCGGGTCGCGTTCATCCGCGCCTCGCAGCGCGTGGGGATCCCGCTGGCGGCCATCCGCGAGGCGCTCGCGGTGCTGCCCGAGGGCCGTACGCCCACGCGCGCCGACTGGGCGCAGTTGTCGGAGGGCTGGCGCAAGGACCTCAACACCCACATCCGCCGGCTGGAGCGGCTGCGCGACAACCTCACCGAGTGCATCGGCTGCGGCTGCCTGTCGCTCGACAAGTGCGCGCTGGCCAACACCGACGACCGGCTGGGCGAGCGCGGCCCCGGCGCCCGCGGCCTCGGTGTGTGACGAGGGGCGACGCACTCACGCCTGCTGGATGAACTCCGTGACGCCGTTGGCGATCTGCTGCACCGCGATCGTCGCCAGCAGCATCCCGGCCAGCCGCGAGACCAGCACGACGCCGCCCTCCTTGATGACCCGGATGATCAGCAGCGAGTAGCGCATCGTCACCCACAGCACGAGGTGGATCGCGACGATCGCCGCCCATACCGCCAGCTCCTGGCGCACCCCGTGCGCGTCCTGCACCGCCAGGATCACGGTCACGATCGCCCCGGGCCCGGCGAGCAGCGGCATGCCCAGCGGGACGAGGGCGGCGTTGACGTCCTTGGTCTGGGTGGGCTCCTCGGCCTTGCCGGTGAGCAGGTCGAGGGAGATCAGCAGGAGCAGCAGCCCGCCCGCGACCATCAGCGCCGGCACGGAGACGTGCAGGTAGTCCAGGATCTGCTGGCCGCCGATGGCGAACACCGCGATCACCCCGAAGGCGACGGCCGCCGCCTGCATGGCCATCTTGCGCTGCAGCTTCAGCGGGCGGCCCGAGGTGAGCGCGAGGAAGATCGGCGTGGTGCCGGGCGGATCCATGATCACGAACAGCGTGACGAAGACCGAGCCGAAGAGGGCGAGATCGAACACGCCAGGAGCTTAAGGCGTCCCCTGCGAAAGGGGCCCCGGCGGGCGGCGTCGTATCCCCGCCGCCCGCCGGCCCGAACGGCCCGGCGCCCGGCTAGCCCTTGACCGGGGTCGCGCCCGTGGCGCGGTCCACGATCTGCTCGTAGACCTCCGGGGCCGTCGTGAACTCGCCCAGGCGGCAGGTCTTGCGCGCGCCGTGGTAGTCGCTGGAGCCGGTGGCGAGCAGGCCCAGGTCGGCGGCCGTGCCGCGGAGCCGGGCGCGGGTCTCCTCGTCGTGGTCCATGTGGTCCACCTCGATGCCGTCGAGGCCGGCGGCGGCCAGCTCCGCGACCGCGCTCTCCGGCAGGCACACGCCGCGCTTGACCGCCAGCGGGTGCGCGAAGACCGTGACGCCGCCGGCGCCCTTGATCAGCCGGATGGCGTCGAAGGGGTCCAGCTCGTGCTTCTCCACGTACGCCCGGCCGCCGGAGCCGATCCACTCGTCGGTGAACGCGTCCTGCACCGAGTCGACGACGCCGGCCTCGATCATCGCGCTGGCCACGTGCGGCCGGGCGATGGCGCCCTCGCCGGCGATCTCCTGGACGCGCTGCCAGGTGATGGGCACGCCCAGCTCGATCAGCCGCTCGGTCATCAGCCGGGCCCGGCGCACCCGGTCGTTGCGCACGGCGTCGCGCTCGCGGGTCAGCTCCGGCTCCTCGGGGTCGAAGAGGTACGCGAGCATGTGCAGGCTGATGCCGCCGAGGTCGCAGGACAGCTCCATGCCGGGGACGAGGGTCAGCCCGGCGGGCAGCGCCTCGATCGCCTCGGCGTGGCCGCCGACGCCGTCGTGGTCGGTGAGCGCGACGACGTCCAGACCCTCGGCCGCCGCCTTGCGCACCAGCTCGGCGGGGGTGTCCGTACCGTCCGAATCGGCGGAGTGGGTATGCAGGTCGATGCGCACGGACGGTACCTCGCACGGGCTCGGGGTCGCTGGAAGGCACCCAGCTTACGGTCCCGGGCGGCTGTCCAACCGAGAAGGTGCGGCTTCGCGGAGGCCCGTCGCGCGGCCCCGCTCAGAGGAGCCGCGGCGACAGGGCCCCGCAGGGCAGCAGCTCGATCTCGGCGCCGGCGTCGCGCAGGTCGGTGAGCACCAGCTCGTCGTAGAGCAGCAGCCCCGACTGCTCCGGCCAGACCACCGCCCACAGCCACAGCCCGCGTGCCTCCCCGGCGAAGACGGCCCGGTCCGCGGGCACGCCGCCGACGTGCCACAGCGGGGTGGGCCGGCCGGCGGCGATGACCTTGGCGTCCGGCGGCTTGTCGGTGCACATCCCCGGCCCGGGGTCGGGCCCCTGCACGCCGGCGAAGCGCGCGCCGAGGCCGACGCCCAGCTCCTCCGCGACGAGGATCAGCTCGCCGGGACCGCCCAGCGGCCCGGGTCCTGAGCAGGCGACGGCGGTGGCCCGGCCGCCGCTGCGGTCGTCGCCCGCGTTGGCGACGCCGGTGAACAGCCAGCCCAGAGGCAGCGGCCACGGCATCCAGACCGGCACCTGGGCCCGGTGCACCACCACCCCGAGCGCCTCGACGCTGGGCGGTATGACGGGCTGCAATGGCTGCACGGGTCCGTGCCGCTCGCACTGCCAGGAGTCGGTGAAGAGACCGGGCGCCCGGACCCGCCCGCCGCACTTCGGGCAACTGGGTTCGCCCCTCATAGGAACTTACGGTCCTCTCCGGCCGCCGCGTCGTCAAGGACGATCACCCGTCCGGGGCCCCGCGCTGCCGCCCCCGCGCCCGCCGCAGCCCCGTCCCGTACGACGCACGCCGGGAGGCGGCGCTATGCGCCCAGCTCCACCCCGCGCCGCAGCGGGTCGCGCAGGTCCGTGCCCGCCGCGAGCCAGCGCTCGCTCAGCGCCGCCGCGCCGTGCACCCGCTTCCACGCGGCCTCGTTCGGGGTCATCGGCAGCAGCGGCAGGAACCGCACCGGCTCCCGCGGCTCCGGCAGCGCCACGTCGTCGACGAGCCCGCCCGGCTCCGCGACCAGCACCGCGCGGAACGGCGCGCCGGGCCACAGCGGCCCGCCCACCTCCAGCGACGCCCCCGGCGCCACGACGACGCCCTCCACCTGGGGCGACGCGGCGAGCACGGCGAGCGGGCGCAGCACCTTGTCGGTGTCGGCGAGGCCGGCCCGTACGGTCAGCAGCAGTTCGGCGCGCGGGCCGCGCAGCGGGTCGGCCAGCGCCTGCGCGGGGTCGGTCATGGGCTGCGCGGACATGCCGAGGGTGGCGTAGCGCAGCAGCGGCTCGCCCTCGGCGGTGGCCGACGTGAAACGCGCCACCTCGATGCGGTCGGTGCCGATGAAGGTCACCGACGCCCGCGCGTCGGGCTCGCCGAAGGCCCCGGTCAGCCGCCGTTCCACCTGCGCGAGCACGTCGTCGTACGCCATGCGCCTCAGCCTACGGGCGCCAGGGAACCGTCAACGCGGGACGGCCGGTTCACCGGCGGCTGCTAACCTTGCGTGTCGGCTTGATGCGCGTCGTACACACGGCGCGGGCGCATCCCCGACGCACAGGCGCACGAGCAGCACGCGAACGGCTTCGACACACTCGCCCTTCGACAGGGCCCGGCCGGAGGAGGTGGGGACTGCGGTGGATCCCAGCCGACCTTGCAGTACCGACAGCTCTCCCGCCCGGCCCGGCGTTCGCTGACCCTCGCCGGTCCTCCCCCGCGACGATGCGGGGATCTCCAGGTCGACTTCCGGCCGCGCCGTTCGGCGCCCGGCGGCTGAGCACGCACTTTTCCGTCGTAATCCACTGACGTGCCTCGGCGCGCTCAGCGGTGCCCGCTTTGTGGGTGTACCTCTGCGTAGATCCCCATTCCCGGCAGCGTTGGCCCGTGCCCGGCAGGAGCGTGAAGGAGTTCGCCCATGTCGATGATCCGTGACCTGCGAGCCGTCGTCCGTCCCGCCCGCAAGCGCCGCGGCCAGTCCGCGCACACCTACGACCCCACCCGCGACCCGGCCTCCGTCAGCGCCGTCGTCGACTGCGCCGTCTACCGGGGCGGCCGGCGCGTCAGCGAACGACTCTCCCCCGCCCAGGCGATGCGCCGGGTGCGCGCCGGGGGCGGCTTCGCCTGGATCGGGCTGCACGAGCCGACGGAGCGCGAGTTCGCCGGCATCGCCCAGGAGTTCGGGCTGCACCCGCTGGCCGTGGAGGACGCGATCGACGCGCACCAGCGGCCGAAGCTGGAGCCGTACGAGGACTCGCTGTTCACCGTCTTCAAGACCCTCCACTACGTGGAGCACGCCGAACTCACCGCCTCCAGCGAGGTGGTGGAGACCGGCGAGGTGATGTGCTTCACCGGCCAGGACTTCATCATCACCGTCCGGCACGGCGGCCAGGGCTCGCTGCGCGCGCTGCGCGCCCGGCTGGAGCAGGACCAGGAGCTGCTGGCGACCGGCCCGTCCGCGGTGCTGCACGCCATCGCCGACCAGATCGTCGACAGTTACATCGTCGTCGCCGACGCGGTCCAGGAGGACATCGACGAGGTCGAGATCGACGTCTTCTCGCCGAGCGACGGCCGCAGCGGGCGCGGCAGCGACGCCGGGCGGGTGTACCAGCTCAAGCGCGAGGTGCTGGAGTTCAAGCGGGCGGTGGCGCCGCTGCTGCGGCCGATGCAGTTGCTGTCGGAGCGGCCGATGCGGTTCGTCGACCCGGAGATCCAGAAGTACTTCCGGGACGTCGCGGACCACGTGGCGCGGGTGCACGAGCAGGTGGTCAACTTCGACGAGCTGCTCAACTCCATCCTCCAGGCCAATCTGGCCCAGGCCACGGTGGCGCAGAACGAGGACATGCGGAAGATCACGTCCTGGGCGGCGATCTTCGCGGTGCCCACGATGATCGCCGGGGTCTACGGCATGAACTTCGACCACATGCCCGAGACCAAGTGGGAGTTCGGCTATCCCATGGTGCTCACCCTGATCCTCGGCATCTGCCTGGCGATGCACCGCGGCTTCCGCCGCAACGGCTGGCTGTAGGGGTACGGCCCGGGGCCCGGCGGCTACGCTCGTGCCCCATGGAGCCGATCGCCGCCGCCCTCGCAGAAGAGGCCGCAAGGAAGTCCGGGCTCGTGTGGATCGAGGGCCCCGACGGCACCCAGCGCGCGCTGTGGCACGTCTGGCACGACGGCGGCGTCGTCCTCGTCGGCGACGGGCCCGCCGAGCAGCCGCTCGACGGGCTCGGGCTCGCCGACGGGGCGGTGGTGACCGTGCACGCGCGCAGCAAGGACAAGGGCGGGCGGCTGGTCGCGTGGCCGGCGCGGGTGGCCGAGCTGGCGCCGGAGGGCGAGGCGTGGCGGGCGGCCGTGGAGGAGCTGAAGGGGAAGCGGCTCAACGCGGTGGACGCCGACCACGTCGCGGGGCGCTGGGCCCGGGAGAGCCGGGTGCTGCGGCTGACGCGGGACGGGGCGGCGGTCGCCGGGGACGGGCTGCCGTCCGGTTCGCTTACCGCTCCGCCGCCGGCCACCCCGGCGACGACGCGGCGGCCGGCACCGGCGGCGCTGCCGCGGCTGCTGTTCCGGCGGCGGCGCGGCTGAAGGGGGCGTACGGCACGAAGAAGGGCCGTACAGCAGGAAGGGGCGGAACAGCGCGAAGGGACAGCCGTACGGCGGGAACGACCGGAGTGCGGTACGTACCCGGGGCGGGGCGGGACTCGTACGACAGCCTCAAGCGGCGCGCAAGCGGGGCCTGTTCAGCTCGCCGAGATCTGCTTCCCGTAGTCCACGACCTCTTCCTTGCGCGGGGCGTTGACTTCGAACTCCTCGTCCCAGTTCAGGAGTCGCAGCTCGCCCGCGTCCCCCGCGCGCTCCAGCAGCAGCGGGTACGGCCGCCCCTCCAGGGCCACCTCCAGCGCCCCGCCCGCGCCTTCGTCGGCCGTCACCCGGATCGTGGTGAAGCCGTCGACCTCGCCGTTGTTCTCCGCGGCCAGCTCGCCGTCGAGCTTCAGCAGCCCGTCGAGCAGCACCTTCATCTCCGTGAAGCCGCTGAGCTGCTTGTACGCGGTGTCCTCCGGCGGCACCTTCACGTACTTGCCGTCGAGCTTCCGCGCCGCCGCCATGTCGGACTCCGACGGCTTGCCGTCGCCGTCCTCGCCGTCGTCCTGGTGCAGCCAGAACTCGTCGCCGGCCTTCAGGAAGAGGTCCTCCTCCGCGCGCAGCAGCGAGAACGTCATGCCGCCCGTGGACACTTCGCCTATCCCGCCGGCCGCCGACAGCCGCATGTCGAGCTTCACCGGCTGGCCGTTGCTCACCAGCGTGCCCGCCAGCCGCACCGAACTCGCACCCGACGCGGCCTTCTCCGCCTTGGCCCTGATGCTCTCGGGAGAGAGCTCTCCGACGCCGTTCTCGCCGGCCTCCGGACCGTCCTCGGCACAGCCCGCCAGAACGGTCGCGGAGACGGCGAACGCCACCATGCGGAACGCCGATCTCCTCATCACGTGCGGCAGCGTACCGGGCGCCCGGGGCCCTGGCTTTCCCCGCCCGTGGCCCTCGGCCGTACGCTTGTGGCATGGCTGTCACAGAAGAGGCGGTGCGCGCCGCGCTCGCGACGGTGAACGACCCGGAGATCCACCGGCCGATCACCGACCTCGGCATGGTCAAGTCGGTCGAGATCAGGACAGACGGCTCGGTGGCCGTCGGGGTCTTCCTCACCATCGCCGGCTGTCCGATGCGGGACACGATCACCTCGCGGGTCACCGACGCGGTCGAGAAGGTCGCGGGTGTGACGTCCGTCACGGTCGAGTTGGACGTGATGAGCGACGAGCAGCGCAAGGCGCTCGCCGCGTCGCTGCGCGACGGCAAGGCGGAGCGCGAGATCCCCTTCGCCCAGCCCGGCTCGCTGACCCGGGTGTACGCGGTGGCGTCCGGCAAGGGCGGCGTCGGCAAGTCGTCCGTGACGGTCAACCTGGCGGCGGCGATGGCCGCGGACGGGCTGAAGGTCGGGGTCGTCGACGCCGACATCTACGGCCACTCCGTACCCCGCATGCTCGGCACGGACGCGGTGCCCACCCAGGTCGAGGACATGATCATGCCCCCGACGGCGCATGATGTGAAGGTCATCTCCATCGGGATGTTCACGCCGGGCAACGCGCCGGTCGTCTGGCGCGGCCCGATGCTGCACCGCGCGCTCCAGCAGTTCCTCGCGGACGTCTTCTGGGGCGACCTCGACGTGCTGCTCCTCGACCTCCCCCCGGGCACCGGCGACATCGCGATCTCCGTCGCGCAGTTGATGCCGAACGCCGAGATCCTCGTCGTCACCACGCCGCAGCAGGCCGCGGCCGAGGTCGCCGAGCGGGCCGGGGCGATCGCCGTGCAGACGCACCAGAAGATCGTCGGCGTGGTGGAGAACATGTCGGGCCTGCCGTGCCCGCACTGCGGCGAGATGGTCGACGTCTTCGGCACCGGCGGCGGCAAGCAGGTCGCCGAGGGGCTGACGCGCACGACGGGCGCGGAGGTGCCGGTCCTGGGCGCCATCCCGATCGACGTGACGCTGCGGGCCGGCGGCGACGAGGGCAAGCCGGTCGTCCTCACCGACCCGGAGTCCCCGGCGGGCGCGGCGCTGCGCGACATCGCGGCGCAGCTCGGCGGGCGGCCGCGGGGGCTCGCGGGGATGTCGCTGGGCGTCACGCCGCGCAACAAGTTCTGAGGGGTACGCCCCCGGCCGCCGGGCGCGGGCAGGGGCGTACGTCCCCGGCGCTACGGAGCAGGGGGGCGCGGTTCGTAGGCGATCCGCGCCCCGGACCGCCGCGGGAAGCTATCCGCGGCGGTCTTCGTACGTCGTGATGTCCTTGATCACCGAGAACGCGAGCCCGTAGGCGCTCATGCCGCGGCCGTACGCGCCCAGGTGCACCTGGTTCTGCGTCGTCCCCGCCAGCACCCAGCCGAACTCGGACTCGCGGTAGTGGAACTGCGTCCCCTCACCGTCGACCGGCAGCGACAGCGCCGACCAGCCGGACCCCTCCAGGTCGTCGGCCAGCTCCCAGGCCACCGACGTCTGCTGGTCCAGCCACTCCTCGCGGATCTGGCGCTCCATCTGCGTCGGCCAGGTGCACGACAGCAGCCCGGAGCCCGCCAGCCAGGCCGCGGACGACACGGACGTCGCCTCCAGCACCCCGGTACCGTCCGCGCTGCGCCGGACGGGGCGGCTCGCGACGGTCACGACCACCGCGAAGCGGTGCTCGCGCATCCCGGCCTCGGCGAGGTACGAGGGCATGTCCCCGTGGCCCACCGTGCCGTGGTCGACCGCGCCGTCGCCGCCCCCGGTCGACTGCAGCCAGCGCGGGCCCGAAAACGCGTCGTCCAGCCCGTACCAGGGGAAGGACGCCCGCAGAAAACTGTCCACCAGGCGTGGCTCGGACTCCTGAACCGTCCCCCCGGGCTCCGCCTCGCTCGTCATCTCCATCAGCGTGGTGCCTCCTCGTGGCCTGGACCTGTCAGTCGGCGGTCGCCCCCCGCCGGGGCGCACGCCCCGCCTGGCACACCGCATGCCGGGCGCTCACCCAGACACACGGGAGGATATCCACCTGCATACGCTAGGACAGGCAGGTGGTCTGATATGTGAGCCGATCAGGTGGCGTCCGCGTCGTACGGCGGGCGCTCCGCGGTGGCCGTGCCCTTGGCCTCACCTGCGGTGTCACCCTTGGCGTCGGCGCCGCCACCGCCGTCCTTCGTCAGGCTCAGCCGCTTGCCGCCCTTGGCACCGTCGTCGTCGATGTCCCCCACGGTGCGCGCCGCCTCGCCGACCTCGGCGACCTCCTTCTTGAGGTCGAAGCCGTTGCGGATCTCCTTCAGACCCAGGTCGTCGTTGTCGAGGAGGTGCTTCTTGGCGAAGTTCTTCGGGTTCAGGTCCTCGAACTCGAAGTCCTTGAACTCCGGGCCCAACTCCTTGCGGATGTCCTCCTTGGCCGTGTCGGAGAACTCCCGGACCTTGCGGATGAACCGCATGGTGTCCTGGATGACCTTGGGCAGCTTGTCGGGGCCGAAGACGATCGTGGCCAGGATGATGAGAGCGATCAGCTCGAGGGGTCCTATGTCGAAGAACACCTGGCACTCCTTGCTGTCCTGTCCGTCGGCCCGCTGCCGGCAGGTCCGGGCGACTCTCACGGTACCTGGCGACCCCGCCTCCCCGGGAGTACCGCATCGGCCGCGGTGGACTGGTCCACCGCGGCCGATGCGGGTGTTTGGGGTCGTTTGGCAGGGTCAGTCGGAGGAGTCGCCCTCGCCGAGGGTGACGTCGACGGTCAGCTCCTCGCCGTCGCGCTCGACGGTCAGGCTCAGGTCCTCGCCGGGGCTGCGGCTGCGGATCTTGACGATCAACTCCTCGCCGTTGTGCACGGCTTCGCCGTCGACGCCGGTGATGACGTCCCCCGGCTCGATGCCCGCGCTGTCGGCGGGGCCGCCGGGGGTGACCGGCTCGGTGCCGCCTTCCTCCGCGGAGATGCCGACCTGGGCACCGTCGCCGGTGTACTGCATGTTGAGCGTCACGCCGATGACGGGGTGGGTGGCCTTGCCGGTGTTGATCAGCTCCTCGGCGACGTCCTTGCCCTTGTTGACCGGTATGGCGAAGCCGAGGCCGATGCTGCCGCCCTGCTCGGTCTGCGGCTCGCCGCTGCCGTTGTCGGCGGCGCGGATGGCGCTGTTGATGCCGATCACGCGGCCTTCGAGGTCGAGCAGCGGGCCGCCGGAGTTGCCGGGGTTGATCGGGGCGTCGGTCTGCAGGGCGTTGACGTACGAGATGTCGCTGCCGTCGCCCTGCTCGCCGCCCGCGGTGATGGGGCGCTCCTTGGCGCTGATGATCCCGGAGGTGACGGTGTTGGGCAGGTCGTACGGGGCTCCGATGGCGACGACGGGGTCCCCGACCGCGACGGAGCGTGAGTTGCCGAGGGGCAGCGGCTTCAGCCCGGAAACACCCTTGACCCGTACGACGGCCAGGTCGTAGCCGGCGTCGCCGCCGACGACCTCGGCGGACTTGGACTCGCCGCCGCTGAACGTCACCGTTATGTCGCCGCCCTCCTCGGCGGGCTGCACGACGTGGTTGTTGGTGAGGATGTGCCCGCGCTTGTCGAGGACGAAGCCGGTGCCGGTGCTCTGCTCGGCGACGCCGCTGACGCGCAGCGTCACGACCCCGGGCAGCGCGGACCTGGCGATCCCGGCGACGCTGCCGGGCGGGCGCTTGCCGCCGTCGTCGGCGGCGGAGGACTGGTCGAGTTCGAGCTGGCCGGGGGTGCCGTTGCGCTCGATGTAGCTGCCGATGGCGCCGCCGATGCCGCCGGCGGCCAGGGCGATGAGGAGCGCGCCGACGAGATTCGCCGTGCGCCCCTTGCGCCGCTCGGGCGCGTGTGCCGCGTGCGCGGGCGCCCAGGGGTCGTAGCGCTGCCACTGGCCGCCCTGGGGGTGGGCGCCGTACGGCGCGGGCGCGCCGGGCCCGCCGGGGTGCCGCCCGGGGCCTTCGAGCCCGGGGGCGCCGCCGGGTCCTGGCATGCCGGACGCCGCGGGCGGGTGGGCGCCGGGGGGCCGCCCGGAGCCCTGCGGCCCGTACTCGCCCGGGGGCACGCCGCCAGGTGGTGTCGCACCGGGTACGGGGGCCTGGGCGCCGGGCCCGTACGGCGCGCGGGGCCGGGGCTGCGGCCCGGGGGCGCCGGGCGCACCGGGGTGGCCGGGATGGCCGGCCTGCGGGCCGGGGTGGCGGGTGTCGGCGGGCGCGGGCCGCCGCGGGGCGTCGGCGGCGCGGTCGGCCGCCGCGGCGGCGGGCGTCGCGGGCGCGTCGGCCGGGGGGCGCGGGCCCGGGACATCACCGGAGTGCCCGGCGACGGAGTCGGAGACGACGGCGAGCTGCGTGGTGTCGTCGTCCTCTACGCCGCCAAGCGGTCCGCCGGCGGCGGGCGGCCGGTCGGCCACCTCGCGGTGCGACTCGTCCGACGGCGCGGGGCCGTACCCGCCCGCGTCGCCGGACCGCCCGGCAGCGCCCGCCGGCAACGCGGCGGTGCCGTCGGACCTGCCGGCGGAGCCCGCCGGCGCCGCGGCGCCTTCCGGTGTCTTCGCGGTGTCCTCGCGGGGGGAGGCGGCCGCGCGGTCACCGGCCGGGGTGGTGGCCGGCTGCGGGGGCTCCGCGGCGTTCTGCGGGGCGTCTGCGGGCTCCGCCGGTGTCCCGGGGGTGTCCCGTTCGTCGTGCTGCGGCAGGGCCGCTCTGCCGGCGCGTGCGCCCGCCACGGCGGAGACCGCGGCGGGTATGCCTCTGCCGCCCGGCGAGCCGTCGACCCCGGCCTCCGTAGCACCGGGGTACGGCCGTACGCCGACCTCCCAGGGCCGTTCCTCCGCATCGCCGGCGTCCGTCGCGGCACCGTCCTGGTCCCGCCGCGCAGCGGACGAAGCGGGCTCCGCCGCCGGGCTTTCCGCATCGGCGGTGCCGGTCGCGGCCGGGAGCGCGCCCGGCTCCGTGCCCGACGCGACGGTCTCCTGGGCCCGGTCCGCGGCTGCCGCGGGGTCCGGCGCATCCCCCGCCCGGGGGCGCGTCGGGAGTGCGTCCGCGGCCGGGCCGCCGGTCTCCGCGACCCGCGCGGCGGGAAGGTCCACGGCCGTGACCGAGTCGGCGGCAGCGTCCGCGCCGCCAACGGCCGACTCGTCCGCGGGCGGCGTTCCAGCCGGCTCACTCGCCCCGGCGGCCTCTGCCTGCTCCGGCACCGACGTGACGTCTGCCCCTGTGCTGCCCGCCGGGGTTCCGTTCGCCGCCGTCACGTCCCGCCCGTCTGCACCCTGCTCCACCGCGCTGTCCGCACCCTTGTCCTGGGCCGGTTCCTGGCTACTGCCGCCCCCCGCAGTGATCGCCGAGCCGCCGGCCGGAGTCTCCGCGCCCTCCGCCGGGAGCGTAGAGGCGTCCGCCGGGGGCGCAGGAGCGTCCGCGCGGCCGCCGTCCGCCGCACTCACCGTGGAGGAGCGGCTCCGGTCCCTGTGGTAGTCGTCCTCCCCGTCGCGCCACTCCCGCAGCGCCTCCCGGACCCGGCGCAACTGGTCGACCTCCGGGTCGTATCCCGGTGGCGGGCCCGCGTCGGCCGGCGGGTTCGCCGGTGGCGCGTAGGCGTCGGAGTCGGTGGGCGGTCCGGCGGTGTCCGACTCGGCCTCGCGCGGAGGCTCGCCGGGCTCCTGCCTCCACCAACTCGGCTTCCCCTGGTCCATGTTCTCCCCACACGTTCCGCATGCGACTGGGCGCGGACCGTCGCGGCCCGCAGTAGTTGCTCACCCGCCGGGCAGGCCCTAGCGATTCAATCAGGTGCATGCGGTCCGGCGCATCGCCCCGGGGCCGACGTCCCGCCGTCCCCGCGGGCGGTCACTGCGGCGACGGGGTGTTCATCCCGCTCAGTGCGGTCTGAGGCGCGGACGCGGGCGGCGCGGACGACGGCGGCTCGGTCACCGCGAAGACGGAGAGCAGCGGCGGCTGCGGCGTCGCGGTCGTGGCCGCCGTCGCGGAGGCGGCCATCTGCAGCGGGCCGCTCTGCGTGCCGTACGGCTGGACCGGGCCCGCGTCCTGTGCGCCGCCGGAGGTGGAGAGCTGGGGGTCGTACGAATAGCGCGCGGGCTCGCCGCGGTCGCCGGGGGTGACGGCCGGGGAGCCGCCGGAGGGGTCGACGGCCGACTCGATGGGCAGCGCGCCGCCGAGGGCGAGGGCGGCGAAGGAGACCGCGCCTGCGGCGGCGAACGCGAAGCGCCGCCCGCGGGCGACGGAGGGCCGCTCGACCTCGTGGATCGGGAACCCGCGGCCGCCGTCGAGCACAGCGCCGCCGAGCATGCCGCCGCCGAAGCCGCCGTTCCTGGCCGGGCGGGCGCCGCCGGTCCTGCCGCCCGTACGCGCGCTGCCGCCGGCTCCGCCCGCGAAGGGCGACCGGCCGGCGGCGTCGTCGAGATCGACACCCGGCAGGTTCTCCAGCCGGGCCAGGAGCCCGTCCGAGGGCGCCGGCGGGGCAGCGGCGGAGAACACGCTCTTGAGCCGACGCTGCTCGTCAGCCTCTGCCTTGCACCGGGGACACGTCGCCAGATGCGCGAGCACGCGGTCCCGCGAGTCGTGGGGCAGCTCCCCGTCGACCAGCGCCGCCAGCGCCTCGCCCAGGTGCTGCTCGGCGGGCGACAGCCCGCCCACGCTGCTCACAGCGTTCCGCCCTCCTCGTCCGAGCCGTAGGCGCCCTGCCCCGCCCCGGCGAGCGAGCGCTGCTCGGCCCTCGCCTCCGGGGAGCGGTGCTTGAGCGCCTTGCGCAGGTGGGAACGGCCGCGGTGGATCCGGCTGCGGACCGTGCCCAGCTTGACGCCCAGGGTGGCGGCGATCTCCTCGTACGACAGGCCCTCGATGTCGCACAGCACCACCGCTGCCCGGAACTCGGGCGCGAGGGTGTCCAGCGCCTGCTGGACGTCGGCGTCGAAGTGCGTGTCGTTGAAGTGCTGCTGCGGCGACGGCTCGCGGCTCGGCAGCCGCTCCGCGGCGTCGTCCCCGAGCGCGTCGAACCGGATGCGCTGCTTGCGCCGCACCTGGTCGAGGAAGAGATTCGTGGTGATGCGGTGCAGCCAGCCCTCGAACGTCCCCGGGGTGTACGTAGACAGCGACCGGAAGACGCGGATGAAGACCTCTTGCGTGAGGTCCTCGGCGTCGTGCCGGTTCCCGGTGAGGCGATAGGCGAGACGGTAGACGCGACCGCTGTGGGTGCTGACGATCTCCTCCCACGAAGGCGGAGTCCACCCCTTGGACGCGTCGTCGGCCGGGAACGCGGAGAATCCGGCAACGGTCACGGTGTCGGTGGCGTGGCTGCGGTCGTCAGCATTGTCGGTCACGGATTTCGGCTCATCCGGTGCCCGGGACCCTCGGCGGAAGCGCCGAAGGGTGCCCCCTTCGCCGGACGCGGCCGCACCTCCCCTGGTGGCTCTGGTGGTGTCCAGTAGGCCCCCTACCATATCCACCTCGCCCGTTAGCTCCGGATAAGCTCATCCGACCGGTATTTTCCCGCATTCAGCGGAAGCATCCCCGCCGGCATCCTTACCTCGTCCGTATCACTTCCGTCTCCCCCAACGCACGGTCCGGCCAGCAGGTTCCCAGGGGCAGCGGATACAGTCACGCTTGCGACGGATGCAGGTGCAGGTGCCAACGGGGAACAGGAGAAGGCGATTACCGGCAACCGGCTGGCGAGCTGGTCGTTCGCGGAGGCGTACGGCACGGACGGTGCCGCGGACGCCGACAGCGGCCGGGCCGGGGTGACCCCGGGCGACCCGGCGGCTGCGACGCGTGCGCAGGGCTCGGCGACGGCGGCGCTGCACTGGGCGCGGCAGCGGGCCCTGGAGGCGGGGCTGCGCCAGGTGTCCGCGGGCGCCGGGGCCGCGCTGCGGCTGCTGGCCGCGACGGCGGGCGCCAAGGCCGTGGTCGAGATCGGCACCGGCACCGGCGTCTCCGGCATCCATCTGCTCCAGGGCATGCGCCCCGGCGGGGTGCTGACGACCGTGGACCCGGAGCCGGAGCGGCAGCAGTTCGCGCGCCAGGCGTTCCGGGCGGCGGGGTTCGCCGCGAACCGGGCGCGGATCATCGTCGGCCGGGCGCTGGACGTGCTGCCGCGGCTGGCGGACGGCTCGTACGACATGGTGTTCTGCGACGGCGACCCGCTGGAGTGCCTGGAGTATCTCGGCGAATCGTTGCGCCTGCTGCGGCCCGGCGGCGTCGTGTGCTTCGAGGGCGTCTTCGCGGACGGGCGCACGGTGGACTCGGCTGCCCAGCCCGACGAGGTGCAGAAAGTGCGCGAGCTGCTGCGCGCGGTGAAGGAGAGCCGGGAGCTGATGCCCGCGCTGCTGCCGGTGGGGGACGGGCTGCTGTGCGCCGTCAAGCGCGAGGTGTGACGGGCGCGCTGGACCTGGCAGCCCGGCAGGAGACCCGCCGGACGTGACGGATGTCACGGGCGTACGGGCCGAGTGCCCGGACGGCACCGGTCCTGCCGCTGCCCCGTGGGAGGGGAACCGGGCCCTGAAGGACGATCCGCCCCGGCCACCGCGTGGCCGGGGCGCATACAGGGTTCTTCCGGACCTCGGTCCGACTAGCTGACGACCTTCTTCAGGGCGTCGCCGAGCGCGTCGGCTTCATCGGGGGTCAGCTCGACGACGAGCCGCCCGCCGCCTTCGAGCGGAACGCGCATGACGATGCCCCGCCCCTCCTTGGTCACCTCGAGCGGGCCGTCGCCCGTCCGCGGCTTCATGGCCGCCATGCTCGTTCCCCTTCCTGAAACCAGCTCTTCGTTGAGAAGCTTCGACGGCCCGTGGACAGGCTCGTCGCCACCGGCATCGAACACAGTGCTTCTCGCCCATTATCCCGCATTGCCGGTCCTGATGACCAACATCGGTCCGCATACTCTCGACGACGTGCGACCGCAAAACCTCCCAATTCCCGCCAGAGGGATGCGATACTGCGCCCTTCCCCGGCCGGGGCGCGCCGCGTTTCCATTTGACGCACGTCACATGTCGCGAAGCTGTGATCTCCGCCATGCTGACGGCACCGGACGAGACGCGGCAGAGCCCCGGTGACCCCGGGGCGTAGCGAAGGGAAGAACATGGCGGACACCGTGCTGTACGAGGTCGCCGACGGGCTCGCGACCGTCACCCTCAACCGCCCGGACGCGATGAACGCCCTCGACACCGAGGCCAAGAACGCCCTGCGCGACACCCTGCGGGAGGCCGCGGCGGACGACGCCGTACGGGCCGTGCTGCTCACCGGCGCGGGGCGGGCGTTCTGCGTCGGGCAGGACCTCAAGGAGCACATCGGCACCCTCGCCGCGGCCCGCGCCGCGCAGCGTACGGACCACGCGATGGACACCGTCACCGAGCACTACAACCCCATCGCCGCCACCCTCGCCGGGATGCCGAAGCCGGTGGTCGCGGGCGTCAACGGGGTCGCCGCCGGGGCCGGCGCGGGCTTCGCGTTCGCGGCGGACTACCGGGTGGTGGCCGACACCGCGTCGTTCAACACCTCCTTCGCGGGCGTCGCGCTGACCGCGGACTCCGGCGTCTCCTGGACCCTCCCCCGCCTCGTCGGCCACGGCCGCGCCGCCGACCTGCTGCTCTTCCCGCGCCGGATCCCGGCGGCCGAGGCGCTGGCGCTGGGCATCGCGAACGTCGTCGTACCGGCGGCGGACCTGGCCGCCGAGGCGGCGGCGGTGGCCCGCCGGCTCGCGGCGGGGCCGACGGGGGCGTACGCGGCGATCAAGGAGTCGCTGGCGTACGGGGCGGGCCACGGGCTCGCGGAGACGCTGGCGAAGGAGGCGGAGCTGCAGTCCCGCGCGGGCGCCTCGGAGGACCACAGGATCGCGGTGGAGGCGTTCGTGGCGAAGGAGGAGCCGCGCTTCACGGGCCGCTGATCCGGTACGGCGGCGGGGGCTGCCCGCCGCCGTGACCGCCCGCGGCTACCGCGCGTGGCAGTCCGCGAGGTGGTCGTCGACCAGGCCGCACGCCTGCATCAGCGCGTACGCCGTGGTGGGGCCGACGAACCGCACGCCGCGCCGCTTCAGCTCCTTGGCCAGCGCCTTCGACTCCGGGGTGACGGCCGGGACGTCGGAGATCGTGCGCGGCGCGGGGCGGCCGGCGGGGTCCGGGGCGTACGACCAGATCAGGGCGTCGAGTTCGCCGGGGGTCCAGGCGGCGAGGGTCTTGGCGTTGGCGATCGTGGCCTGCACCTTCAGCCGGTTGCGGATGATGCCCGGGTCGGCGAGCAGCCGCTGCTCGTCCTCCGGGCCGAACTCCGCCACGGCGGCGATCTCGAAGCCGGCGAAGGCCGCCCGGAAGCCCTCGCGGCGGCGCAGGATCGTCAGCCAGGACAGCCCGGACTGGAACGCCTCCAGCGACAGCCGCTCGAAGAGCGCGTCGTCGCCGTGTACGGGCCGGCCCCACTCCTCGTCGTGGTACGCGACGTAGTCCTCGGCGGACAGCCCCCAGGGGCAGCGCAGCAGCCCGTCGGGCCCGGCCACGGCCCCGCCCTCGGCGCTCATGCCCGGCCGTCCAGGCCGTCGCGCGGGGCCGCACCGCCCGGCTCCGGGCCGCGCGGACCCCGGCCGCCCGGGTCCGTGCCGCCGTTGCCCGGGCCGCCCGGCTCCCGCTCCACCCGGGCCGCTCCGCCGTTGCCGCGCCCGCCCAGGTCCCAGGTGCCCAGGTCCGTACCGCCGTTGCTCCGGCCGCCCGGGTCCGCGCCCCCGCCCGCGCCACCGAAGCCCGGGGCCGGCGGCGCGTCCTCGTATGCCTGCCCGCCCGGCCGTCCTCCGCGGTACGCCACCGCGTGCGCGCCCGCCAGGGCCGCCTCCAGCTCCGCGATGCGCGCGTCCCGCTCCGCCAGCTCCGCGGCGACGCGGTCCAGCGCGTCGTCCACGTCGTCCATGCGGTACCCCCGCAGGGCGACCGGCAGCCGCAGCGCGTCGATGTCGGCGCGGCCGAGCGGGCGGTCGGGCGGCAGCGGGTCGTGGAGCCGGTCCGGCTGCGGCTCGGTGAGCTCCTCCTCGCCGTTCCCCGCCAGCACGACGGTGACCGCGGCGACGACCGCGACCATGGCGATGAGCATGAACCAGAACACGATGTCTCCCCGTGGACAGCCGGGGCGCCGGATGGCCGCGCCCGGTACGCCGGGTGGCTGCGCCCCACCATAGCCGGGCCCTGTGACAGCCCCCGCGGCCCGGCGCACGGACCGTACCGGCACCGCGCCCGCACCGCACCGGCACCCCGGCCGACGCACCCCGCCCCGCCGCGCCCGCGGGCTAAGGTCGCTGGAAGGAGCCCGGGGCCGCCGCCCCGGAGGGCGTCAGAGGAGGCAGCATGCTGCGACTGGGGTCGCGCACTTTCGCCGCGCACGAGCCGGTGATCATGGCGATCGTCAACAGGACCCCGGACTCCTTCTACGACCAGGGCGCCACGTTCCGCGACGAGCCCGCGCTCGCCCGCGTCGAGCAGGCCGTCGCCGAGGGCGCGGCGATCATCGACGTCGGCGGGGTGAAGGCCGGCCCGGGCGAGGAGGTGTCGGCGGCGGAGGAGGTGCGCCGCACGGCGGGCTTCATCGCCGAGGTGCGCCGCCGCCACCCGGACGTCGTGATCAGCGTCGACACCTGGCGGCACGAGGTCGCCGAGGCCGCCTGCGCGGCCGGCGCGGACCTGCTGAACGACGCCTGGGGCGGCGTCGACCCGCTAGTCGCCGAGGTCGCCGCGCGGCACGGCGCGGGGCTCGTGTGCACCCACGCCGGCGGCGTGCAGCCGCGCACCCGGCCGCACCGCGTCGCGTACGACGACGTGATGGCCGACATCCTGCGGGTCACCCTCGGCCTCGCGGAGCGGGCCGTGGAGCTGGGCGTACGCCGCGACGGCATCCTGATCGACCCCGGGCACGACTTCGGCAAGAACACCCGGCACTCGCTGGAGGTCACCCGCAGGCTCGGCGAGATGACGGCGGCGGGCTGGCCGGTGCTGGTCTCGCTGTCGAACAAGGACTTCGTCGGCGAGACGCTGGACAAGCCGGTCAAGGAGCGGCTGGTCGGCACGCTCGCGACCACGGCGGTCTCGGCCTGGCTGGGGGCGCAGGTGTACCGGGTGCACGAGGTGGCGGAGACCCGGCAGGTGCTGGACATGGTGGCCGCCATCGCGGGCCACCGCCCGCCCGCGGTCACGCGCCGCGGGCTCGCCTAGCGGGTCCGTACGGGATCGCCGCGGACTCGCCTGGCGGCCCCCGTACCGGACCTACGGCGTCTCCTTGGTGACCAGGCCCACGGCCTCGGTCACGTCGTCCGTGATGTGGAACAGGTCGAGGTCCCGCTCGGCCGCCTTGCCGCCGTCCACGACGGTCTTGCGCAGCCAGTCGACCAGCCCGCCCCAGTACTCGCTGCCGAAGAGGACGATCGGGAACCGCGTGACCTTCTTCGTCTGCACCAGGGTCAGCGCCTCGAACAGCTCGTCCATCGTGCCGAATCCGCCCGGCAGCACCACGAACCCCTGGGAGTACTTCACGAAACAGGTCTTGCGCACGAAGAAGTAGCGGAAGTTCACGCCGAGGTCGACGTACCTGTTGAGCCCTTGCTCGAAGGGCAGCTCGATGCCCAGCCCCACGGACAGCCCGCCGGCCTCCAGCGCGCCCTTGTTCGCCGCCTCCATCACCCCGGGCCCGCCGCCGGTGATCACCCCGAAGCCGGCGTCCACCAGCCCCTTGCCGATCGCGACGCCCCGCGCGTACTCCGCGCTCTCGGGCGCCGTACGGGCCGAGCCGAAGACGCTGATCGCGGGCCCCACCTCGGCGAGCGCGCCGAACCCCTCGACGAACTCCGCCTGCATCCGCAGCACCCGCCACGGATCCTCGTGCACGTACTCCGCGGCGCGCTCCCGGGTGTCCAGCAGGTGCTGGTCCATCGTCCCGCGCTGGATGCGGCTGCGGCGGCGGATGACGGGGCCGAGCCGCTGCTCCTGGAACTCCTCGCGGTTCGCCACGGGCGCGCTCCCTTCCTCGTGCTGACTCGTGTCCGGCTACGAGTCTCCCCCGTACGGCTCTGCGCGTACGGCGATCTCCGGGCCCCAGGCTAGGCGAAGCCGCCCGAAGCCATGTGAACCCCGGCAGAAACCACGGCGGAACAGCCGGTGACGCGGCCCGCGCTCAGGCGGTGAGCCAGGCGCGCAGCCGCTCCTCGCAGTGGTGGATACGCGCCGTGTGCACGTGCTCGTCGCGCTTGTGCGCGTAGTTCGGGTCGCCGGGTCCGTAGTTCACCGCGGGGACGCCGAGGGCGGTGAAGCGGGCGACGTCCGTCCAGCCGTACTTCGGCCGCGGGGTGCCGCCGACCGCGGCGGTGAACGCGGCGGCCGCGGGGTGGGCCAGACCCGGCAGGGCGCCGGGGGAGCTGTCCTCGACGGTGATCCCGGCGATGCCGCAGCCGTCGAAGTACTCCCGTACGAAGGCGATCGCCTCCTCCTCCGAGCGGTCGGGGGCGTAGCGGAAGTTGACGGTGACCTCGCAGACGTCCGGCACGACGTTGCCTGCCACGCCGCCGGAGACGCGGACGGCGTTGAGGCCCTCGCGGTACTCCAGGCCGTCGATGACGGCGCGCCGCGACTCGTACGCCGCGAGCCGGGCCAGGGCGGGGGCGGCGGCGTGGATGGCGTTGGTGCCGAGCCAGCTCCGCGCGGAGTGGGCGCGTTCGCCCTCCGTACGGAGGACGGCGCGCAGCGTGCCCTGGCAGCCGCCCTCGATCTCGCCGTCGGACGGCTCCAGCAGCACGGCGAAGTCGCCCGTGAGCCAGTCGGGGTGGCGCTCGGCGAGACGGCGCAGGCCGTTGCGGGAGGCGTCGACCTCCTCGTTGTCGTAGAAGACGAAGGTGAGGTCGCGGTTGGGCGCGGGCACGGTGGCGGCGATGCGCAGTTGGACGGCGACGCCGGCCTTCATGTCGGAGGTGCCGCAGCCCCACAGGACGCCGTCCTCCCACGTGCCGTCGAGGCGCGAGGGCAGGTTGCCCGCGACGGGCACGGTGTCGAGGTGCCCGGCGAGCACGACGCGCTCGGCGCGGCCCAGCCGGGTCCTGGCGACGACGGCGTCGCCGTCGCGGTCCACCTCCAGATGGCCCAGGCGGCGCAGCGCGGTCTCGACCAGGTCGGCGAGGTGCTTCTCGTCGCCGCTGACGGAGGCGGTGTCGACGAGCTGGGCGGTGAGCCGTGCGGCATCGAGCGTCAAGTCCATGCCGACGACCCTACGGCCCGGTGCGCCGGGCCCTCGCGCGGTCCGCAGGCCGCCCGTCCACCGCCCCCACGTCCGCCGTACGCCGTACGCACCCCGTACGCGCACCGGCGGACGCCGCCCGCCGCGCTCCCGGCGGCCGCGGTTGCCCGCCGCGAACGCTACGGTGGGCCCGTGCCAGCCTCCGACGTCTTCCGCCGCCGCCTCCTCCGCGCGTTCGTCGCGCTCGCGGTGCTCGGCGGCGTGGGCGCGTACCTGCTGGTCCACCTCAACACCGGCGGCGGCCCCGCGCCGCGCTGCGAGGTGCGCGGCAAGGGCGAGGGCGAACCGTACGAGCTGGATCCGGAGCAGGCCGCCAACGCGGCGACGATAAGCGCCGTGGCGTCCTCCCGGCGGCTGCCGGAGCGCGCGGTGACCATCGCGATCGCCACCGCCATGCAGGAGTCGGGGCTGCGCAACATCGAGCACGGCGACCGCGATTCGCTCGGGCTCTTCCAGCAGCGCCCGTCCCAGGGCTGGGGCACGGAGGAGGAGATCCTCGATCCGGTGTACTCCACCGGCAAGTTCTACGAGCACCTGGCGGAGATCCCCGGCTACTCCCGGCTGCCGCTCACCGAGGCCGCGCAGCGCGTGCAGCGCAGCGGCTTCCCGCAGGCGTACGCGAAGCACGAGCCGGCCGCCGCCCGGCTGGCCGCCGCACTGACGGGCCGCGACGGCGGCGCCTTCTCCTGCACGACGGCCAAGGGCGACACCCGCTCCGGCGATCCCGCGCTGCTGCGCGAGGCACTGAAGCGCGAGTTCGGCGCCGGCGTGCTGCCGGAGCCGGACACGGGCGGCTCGGGCGGCTCGGGCGGCTCGGGCGAGGGGTCAGGGGGCGCGAACGGGGCCGGCGGCGGGCAGGTTCTGGTGCTGCCGGTCGCCGGGGACGGCGCGGGCGGCGGCGCGGACGCGGCGGGCCGCGGCTGGGAGCTGGCGCACTGGGCGGTGGCGCAGGCGCCGCGGCTGCGGGTCGCGCAGGTGTCCTTCGCGGGCCGCGAATGGCGGGCCGAGGAGTCGTCGGCGGGCTGGCGCGAGGTCGAGGGCGCGAACGCGGAGGCGGGCGCGGCGTCGGTCCGTATCGTCACCGAGCCGTAGCGCGCGCAGACCCGTACGGGGGAAGCCGGTCAACACAGGCTGACGGCGCGACGCCATTCCGCGTTCTTTTCCACGATCCGACAATTGCCCGGTGGGGCGGGTCCCCGACCTGTCGAACGGTGCTCGCACCGACCCGCTTTGCCCGGGTTTCTGGCGAAGCAGATTATGCGACGCATTACCAACTCTTTACATAGAGCGACCGCAACCTTCCGGCTCCTCACGCGGTAGTCACAGCGTCCGCACGGCGGACGTGACCATCAGTAGCCCTCCGCAAAAGGAGCACCATGTCCCACCCCCTGAAGCGCCACCTCGCCCGGGTCGCACTCGTCGTCGCTGCGGGTGCCGCCCCGGTCGTCGGCGCCGCGGGTGCCGCAAGCGCCGTCGAGCTGCCCAGCACGAACGGCCTGAACCCGGTCAGCGCGCTGGACACCAGCGCGCTGCCCGCGACCGCCTCCCAGACCGGCGGCGAGGTGCTCACCACCGGTAACGAGACTGCGAAGCAGCTCGGCGAGAACGCAGGACCGACCAGCGAGAAGGCTCTCGGCGCGGTCCAGGACACCACTGGCAAGACCGTCGAGCAGGGCCAGGGCGCCCTCGGCGACACCGCCGCGAACCTGACCCCGGAGCTGCCCACGTCGGGCCTGGGCCTCTGAGCCCGCCCGGCTGACCCACGAGGCCGCCGGGCCCGCGGAGCCGTCCTCCGCGGGCCCGGCGGCCCGTCGGCGCCGCAGCGGGTCGTGCCGTCGGCGCTCCCGGGATCACCCGGGACGGCGGCGGCGCTGCGGCGCCTCAGCTCCGCAGCGCCGCCAGCCGCTCCACGGCCGCGGCCACGCGCTCGTCGGTCGCCGTGAACGCCACCCGTACGAACCGCTCCCCCGCGGCCCCGTAGAACTCGCCGGGCGCCACCGCGATCCCCAGCTTCGCCAGCTCGGCGACCGTGTCCCAGCACGGCTCGTCCCGCGTCGCCCACAGATACAGCGACGCCTCGCTGTGCTCGATCCGGAAGCCCGCCCCCGTCAGCGCCTCGCGCAGCGCGGCCCGCCGCCGGGCGTAGCGCTCGCGCTGCTCGGCCACGTGCCGCGCGTCGCCCAGCGCGGCGATCATCGCCTGCTGCACCGGCTTCGGCACCATCATCCCCGTGTGCTTGCGCACCGCGACCAGCTCGCGCACCACCGCCGCGTCGCCGCCGGCGAACCCGGCGCGGTAGCCGGCCAGGTTGGAGCGCTTCGACAGCGAGTGGACGGCGAGCAGTCCCTCGTACGAGCCCTCGCTGACCGACGGGTGCAGCACGGACACCGGGTCGGTCTCCCAGCCCAGCTCCAGATAGCACTCGTCGGAGGCGACCAGCACCCCGTGCGCCCGCGCCCACACCACCGCGCGGCGCAGCTCGGCCGCGTCCATGGTGCGCCCGGTGGGGTTCGACGGGGTGTTGAGCCAGAGCAGCTTCACCCGCGCCGGGTCGAGGTCCGTGACCGGATCCGCGTACGTCACGGGCTCGGCCCGCGCCGTCAGCGCCCCGATCTCGTACGTCGGATAGGCGAGCCGCGGATACGCGACCTGGTCGCCCGGCTCCAGCCCCAGCAGCGTCGGCAGCCAGCCGACCAGCTCCTTGGTCCCGATCGCCGGCAGCACCGCGTCCGGCCCGGCCTCCGCCCCGAGCCGGCGGCCGAACCAGCCGGCGATGGCCTCGCGCAGTGCCGGGGTGCCCCAGGCGAGCGGATAGCCGGGGCTGTCGGCGGCGTCCGCGAGCGCGGCCCTGATCACCTCGGGGACGGGGTCGACGGGGGTGCCGACGGACAGGTCGACGATGCCGCCGGGATGGGCGGCGGCGGCGGTCTTGTACGGCTCCAGCCGGTCCCAGGGGAAGACGGGCAGCCGGGAGGTGACGGGTCGCACTCTCTCTGTCCTCAATCGACGCAACAGCCCCCGCCGATCAGCCCGGGGCCGACGGGGCGGGGGCAATGCGTATCGCCGTGGTTCTGGGTCCTGCTCGTGTGCTTACTCGTCGTGCTCCTGCGGCGGGAGGGCCGCGACGATCGGGTGGTCCCGCTCGATGAGGCCGAGCTTCGAGGCGCCACCGGGCGAACCGAGGTCGTCGAAGAACTCGACGTTCACCTTGTAGTAGTCCTTCCACTCCTCCGGAGTGTCGTCCTCGTAGAAGATCGCCTCCACGGGGCAGACCGGCTCGCAAGCACCGCAGTCGACGCACTCGTCCGGGTGGATGTACAAGAACCTCTGGCCCTCGTAGATGCAGTCGACGGGGCACTCCTCAATGCAGGCCTTGTCCTTGAGGTCCACACAAGGCTCTGCGATGACGTAGGTCACGCTGTCGTTCCTCCTCGATCAGGCTGGCGGCGCGGGAGCGCGGCGTGTCGATGCCCGCACCTAGTATCTCCGTTCCCGGGCACGGAGCGAACAAGAGGGGCGTGGAGAGCTGTGGAATTCACCACTGGGGCGCGGCTCGAAATCCGTATCACCCACGCTGACGTGGGAAAACGCGTTTCGGTACGGCGACTGACAGATGCCTGCGAGGGGGACGCGCGGTTCACTGACGCGGTCGGTGTGCTCACATCGTGGGACGCCGGCGAACTGCGTCTCACCAGGCGGAACGGCCAGGTCGTCCGGATTCCGGAGGCCGCGGTGGTGGCGGCGAAGGTCGTACCGCCCGCACCGGCGCGGCGGCGCGGCCCGGCCGCGACGGCGGCGGAGCTGACCCGGGTGGCGGCGCGGGGCTGGCCGCCGGTGGAGAGCGAACACCTGGGCGACTGGACGCTGCGGGCCTCGGCCGGCTTCACGAGCCGGGCCAACTCGGTGCTGCCGCAGGGCGACCCGGGGCTGCCGCTGGACGCGGCGCTGGCGCGGGTGACGCGGTGGTACGGGGAGCGGGGGCTGCCGGCGCTGGTGCAGGTCGCGACGGGCGCGGCGGACACGGCGGAGCCGCTGGCGGCGGAGCTGGACGCGCGGGGGTGGACGGTGCGGCGGACGGCGCTGATGCAGATCGGCGAGCTGGCGCCGGTGGCCGACCGGGGGGACGCGGAGCGGGTTTCGCTGTCCCGTACGACGTCGGCGGAGTGGTTCTCGCTGTACAACCGGGCGGCGGAGCCGACGCCCGCGGCCCGTACGGTGCTGGAGGGCGGCCCTTCGGTGTGGTTCGCGACGGTCCGGGACCCGTCCGGCGCGGACCCGTCCGGTACCCCGGCGGCGATCGGCCGCTGCGTGGTCGACGGCCGCTGGGCGGGCTTCGCGGCGGTCGAGGTCGCCCCGGCCCACCGCCGCCGGGGCCTGGCCACGGCGGTGATGACGGCCCTGGCCACCCGCGCCCTGGAGGAGGGCGCCTCGGCGGCGTACCTCCAGGTGGAACCGGACAACGCCGCAGCCCTGTCCCTCTACGGCGCCCTGGGCTTCACCACCCACCACAGCTACCACTACCGCCACCACCCCACGCCGTAGGAGAAGCGGGGGCACCTTCGCACACGAGCACGCAGCGAGCGGGGCGCCCGCGGCTGACCGGGCGGTGAGGGCGCGTCCGCGGGTCGAGCGGCAATCGGGCGGAGAGCCCCCGCGGGGCAGACGGCGCGGACCGCCCGGCGGCACGCCGCGGGCGTTTGCGCCCCGGGCGCACCCGCTCGGGCACACGTATCCCTCGCACGGACAGACCGCACGGAGTCCGACCGGCGGCACGCCGCAGGGGTCGGCGCCACGGTGGCGGCAGCCCGCGCGGCGAGGCCCCGCAGGCTCTCTCGCCCGCGCGGACACGCGCCACCGGCCGAACGGTCCCCCACCAGCCCGGCCGCCCCGCGGCAGCCCCAGCGGCGTACCACCGCCAACTTCCTTCACATCGGTCGCACGTTTGCGCGGGACGTGCTCCCTGTTGCGTCGCACAATGGGGGCATGAGTACGTCCGGAGTCGATCACCGGGCCCGGTTCGCGGAGGAGGCTCGCGTGCCGCGGCCCGATCTCGCGCTGCTCTGTCTGCTCGTCGGGGCCGAGACCGATCCCGGGCTCGACGAGCGCGGCATCGACGCCGTGCAGATCGAGCTGGACGAGCTGGCCGGGCAGTTGCCGTACGCGCCCGGCGGCCCCCGCGCGTGGGCCCGGGCCGCCGCCGAGCTGCTCGGGGAGCGGTACGGGTTCCACGGCACGCCCGGCGACTACCGGCGGCTGGAGTCGTCCCAACTGCACGAGGTCCTGCGCCGCCGCCGCGGCCTGCCGATCATGCTCTCCGTCATCTGGATGGAGGTCGCCCGCCGCGCCGGCGCCCCGGTGTACGGCGTGGCCCTCCCCGGGCACTTCGTCGTCGGCTTCGGCCCGGCCCCCGCAGGACAGCCCCTCACCGGCCGTTCCGCCGCCGGCGGCCACGTCCTCGCCGATCCCTTCGACGGCGGCCGGCTCCTGTCCCCCGGCGACGCCGAGCTGCTCGTCGCCGAGGCCACCGGCGGCGAGCCGCTGTCACCCGCGATGCTCGTACCGGCCGATCCGCTCGCCATCGTGCTGCGCATCCTCAACAACATCCGCGCCTGGGCCGCCCGCCGCCCCGAGCAGTCCGACGTGCAGCTCGCCGCCGTCGAGCTGGCCCTGCTGCTCCCCAGCCACCCCGCCCGGCTGCGCCACGAGCGGGCCCAGCTCCTCATCGCCCGCGGCGACTTCGTCACCGGGGCGGCGGAGCTGGAGGAGTACGCCTCGGTGATCGCGGCCATGGAGCCGCAGGCCGCGGAGAACCTGCGCCGCCAGGCCCGCGCCGCCCGCGCCCGCCTCAACTGACCCGCGGCACCGCGCCCGTACACGCATGGAGGCCGGTGCCCAGGGCACCAGCCTCCATGCGGGACGAGCTGCGCGCTACTCCTTCGCCGGAGCCGCGCTCGAACCTTCCTCCAGCGCGGCCAGCGCCTTGTCCAGGATGACCTCTTCGTCCCGCTCCACCGTCGGCTCCTCGGGGAAGTGGCACGCGGTCAGGTGCCCCGCGTTGTTGCCGCCGATCTGCACCAGCGGCGGCTCCTTCTCCGCGCACACGTCCTGCGCCTTCCAGCACCGGGTGCGGAACCGGCACCCGGACGGCGGGTTGATCGGCGACGGCACGTCGCCCGCCAGCCGGATGCGCTCCCGCGGCGTGTCCTCCTCGTCCTCCGAGAGGGTCGCCTCCGGAACGGCCGAGAGCAGGGCGTGGGTGTACGGGTGCCGCGGCCGCGCGTAGATGTCGTCCCGGGGACCGACCTCGACGACCTTCCCCAGGTACATCACCGCGACGCGCTGGGAGAAGTGCCGCACGACCGCCAGGTCGTGCGCGATGAAGAGGAACGCGATGCCCATCTCCCGCTGCAGTTCCTGCAGCAGGTTGACGACCTGCGCCTGGATCGACACGTCCAGCGCCGAGACCGGCTCGTCCGCCACGATCAGCTTCGGCTTCAGCGCCAGCGCCCGCGCGACCCCGATGCGCTGCCGCTGGCCGCCGGAGAACTCGTGCGGGAAGCGGTTGTAGTGCTCGGGGTTGAGGCCGACGGTCTCCAGCAGCTCGCGGACCCGCTTCTCCCGCCCGCCGGGCGGGTTGATCCCGTTGACCTCCATCGGGCTGCTGATGATGGTGCCGACGGTCTGCCGCGGGTTCAGCGACGAGTACGGGTCCTGGAAGATCATCTGGATCTCGGACCTGATCGGCGCCAACTGCCTGCGCTTGGCGTACGTGATGTCCTGGCCGCGGTACGTGATCTTGCCACCGGTCGGCTCCAGCAGCCGCGTGAGCAGCCGCCCGGTCGTCGACTTGCCGCAGCCCGACTCGCCGACCAGGCCGAGGCTCTCGGCCGCGCGTACCTCCAGGTCGATGCCGTCGACCGCCTGCACCGCGCCGACCCGCCGCTTGATCGGGAAGCCGCCCATGATCGGGAAGTGCTTGGTGAGCCCCTCCGCGGTGAGCAGTTCCTCGCCGACCGTGGTGGGGGTGTCGTCCCGGGGGCCGGGGAGGGTGAGTTCTTTGCTCATGGTGGTCAGTCTCCCTAGCCCAGCCGGGGCTTGATCTGCTCGATGAAGATGTCCTGCTTCTGCCCGGCGCTCAGATGGCAGGCGGACCCGCGACCGTCGGGCAGCGCCGGCCGGTCCGTACTGCAGGCCGTGCCGCCCACCTCGCCGGCGAAGCCGCACCGCGGGTGGAACGGGCAGCCCGGCGGCGGGCTCAGCAGGCTGGGCGGCGAGCCCTTGATCGGCGTGAGCGGGGTGTTCACGTCCGAGGACAGCCGCGGCATGCTGCTGAGCAGGCCCCAGGTGTACGGGTGCTGCGGCTTGCGCAGCACCTCGCGGGTGGTGCCCCGCTCCACGGCGCGCCCCGCGTACATCACCAGGATGTCGTCCGCGACGTTCGCGATGACGCCGAGGTCGTGGGTGATGAAGACGATCGCGGAGCCGAACTCGTCCTGGAGGTCCCTGATCAGGTCGAGGATCTGCGCCTGCACGGTCACGTCGAGCGCGGTGGTCGGCTCGTCGGCGATCAGCAGGTCGGGGTTGCAGACGAGCGCCATCGCGATCATGGCCCGCTGCCGCATGCCGCCGGAGAACTGGTGCGGGTAGTCGTCCGCACGCAGCTTGGCGTTGGGGATGCCGACCTTGTCCAGCATCTCCACGGCCCGCGCGTGCGCCTCACGCTTGGAGACGCGCATGTGCTTGCGGTACGGCTCGGCGATCTGCCGGCCGACCGTGTAGAACGGCGAGAGCGCGGTCAGCGGATCCTGGAAGATCATCGCCATCTTGTTGCCGCGCAGCTTCTCCAGCTTGCGCTCGGGCGCGCCGATCAGCTCCTCGCCGTCGAGGCTGATGGAGCCCTCGACGTTGGTGAACATCTGGTTGTGCAGGCCCAGCACGGTCAGGTTGGTGACCGACTTGCCGGAGCCGGACTCGCCGACGATGCCCAGGGTCTTGCCGCGCTCGACGTCGAAGGAGAGACCGTCGACGGCCTTGACGACGCCGTCCTCGGTGGTGAACTGCACGCGCAGGTCCTGCACCGAGAGGAAGGCACCGCCCGCAGACGGCGCGGAACCTTCCGATTCCTTGGTCAGGGTGGTCACTGCTCTTCTCCTAGGACAGACGGATGCGCGGGTCGATGAAGGCGTACGCCGCATCGACGATGACGTTCATGAGGATGATCATGGTGGACGAGAACAGCAGGATGCCCATGAGCACCGGCAGGTCCGCCTTGAACACGGAATCGATGGAGAGCTGGCCCAGACCCGGCAGCGAGAAGGTGAACTCGGTGATGATCGCGCCGCCCAGCAGCGAGCCGAGGTCGATGCCGAAGATCGTGACGACCGGGATCAGGGCACCGCGCCAGGCGTAGCGGAAGAAGACCGTACCCCCGGACATGCCCTTGGCCTTGGCCGTTCTGACGTGTTCTTCCTGCAATTGCTCGATCATCGTGGACCGCACCATACGGGTGTAGTTCGACGCGAAGATCGTCGAGAGCACCGCCCAGGGGAGGATCAGTCCGACCGCCCATTTCCATGGGTTTTCTGTGAACTCGTTGTAGGCCGGGTCGCCGAAGAGTCCGGTGCTGTACACCAGCGCCCACAGGACGAGCGGGCCGATGAAGTAGATCTGCAGCGAGCCGATGATCAGCGAGCTGCCGCTGACGAACTTGTCGAGCACCGTGCCGCGCCGCCAGGCGGCGACCATGCCGGCTCCGACGCCGAAGAAGAGGAAGACGACGGCCGCGCCGATGGTGAGCGAAAGCGTGGTGGGGAAGCGGTCCTGGATAAGGGTGAGGACGTTCTCGTCGTGCACGAACGAGCGGCCCAGGCAGGGCGCCGGGCATTCGCCCGTCGGGAAGGAACGGCCGGCGAAGATGCCGGAGAGGAAGTTCCAGTACTGCACGGGGACGGGGTCGTCGAGGCCGAGGGCCCTGCGGATCAGCTCCAGGTTCTCCGGAGTGCACTTCTCGCCGCAGGAGATGCGGGCGGGGTCACGCGGGATGGCGAAGAAAAGGAAGAAACAGACCGCGCTGAGGATCAGCAGGATGATCAATGCGCCGATTGTCCGGCGAATCAGGAAACGAAGCATGACTGTGGGCTGCTTTCGAAGGACAAAGCGGCGACGTGGGTTGAAGGGTGGTGCGCGGGGGCCCGCCGATCGGGCGGGCCCCCGCGTACCGGAAGTGGTGCCTACTGCTTGAGGTAGATCTTGCGCAGGTCGATGTCACCGATGACGTCGTCGTACTGCACGCCGCCGATGTTCGAACCGTAGAGCTGGATCTGCTTGTAGTACGTCATGGGGATGTTGGAGATGAGGTCCTCCACCACGTACTGGGAGAGCGTGTTCCACTCCTTGGCCGCCTCGGCCGGGTCCGAGATCTTCTGGATCCGGTCGATCTCGGAGTTGATGTGCTCGTCGTTGGTGTGCGAGTAGTTCGACGAACCGTCCTGGATCTGCCGGCCGTCGTACAGCGGCGGAACCACGGTGCTGGCGGACGGCCAGTCGGCGCCCCACGCGCTCACGTAGATGTCGAACTCGTTGTCGACGAGACCGATCTGGTCGTAGTACGTCTCGGCCGCGATCTCCTTGCGCTGGACGTCGAAGCCCGCTTCCTCGAGCGTCTTCTCCATCGTGGGCGAGTAGTTCTGGCCCTCGGGGGTGTTGATGTAGCCCCAGGTGAGCTTGTAACCGGTCTCGCCGGCCTCTTCCAGGATCTTCTTGGCCGCGGCCGGGTCACCCAGCGGCTTCTTCAGCTTGCCGAAGGGGTCGAAGCCCTCCTCGTAGCCGGAGACGGTCGGGCTGATCAGACCGCCGGCCAGCTCCATGCCCTGCGGGCCGCCGAATGCCTGCTGGTAGGGCTGGATCGGCAGGGCGTACGCGATGGCCTCGCGGACCTTCTTGTTCTTGACCCGGTCCATGTTGATGGCCATCTGGGCGACGTACGGCTGGTAGCCGTTGACCGAGCGCTTCTGGGCCTCGGCGTCCTTGTTCAGCTTCGGCAGCGTGGCGGCGTCCACGTTGTTGGTGAAGCTGATCGAGTTCTTGTTCACGCCCTTGTCGGCCATCAGCCGCTCGGCCGAGGTCTCGAACTGGATGTTGAACGAGATCTCGTACTTGTCCGGGTAGGCGTTCCGCGTCGAGTCGGTCGCCGGGTCCCAGTGCTCGTTCTTGACCAGCGTCATCGACTTGCCGGTCTTGAAGGACTCGATCTTGTACGGGCCCGCCGTCATCGGGTCCTTGTCGTACTTCTCCTGGGTGTCCTTCGCCTCGGAGACCATCGAGTAGCCCGGCATCGCCAGGGCGTACGGGAGGTCCGGCTTCGGGTCCTTGAACTTGAAGACGATGGTCTTGTCGTCCGGCGTCTCCAGGATGGAGTCCGGCAGGTGGTCACCCTTGTACGGACCGTCGGGCAGCAGCTCGCGGTACTCGGTGCCCGGCACGTTGGCCAGCCACTGCTGGATGAAGACCGGGCCGTCGTTGATGAACTCGGCGAACTGGCGCTCGAAGGTGTGCCGGACGTCGGTGGACGTGATGTCCGTGCCGTCGGCCCACTTGATGTTGTCCTTGAGCGTGTACGTCCAGGTGCGGCCGCCGTCGGAGGGCTTGCCGCTGTCCGTGGCGAGGTCGCCGACAAGGGTCTGCTTGCCGTCGAAGTCGGCCTTGTAGCCGGTCAGCCCACGGTGGATCAGCCGCGCCAGGGCGCCCTCGTCCGAGACGTATATCTGTCCCGGGTCGAGGTGCGCGTAGCTGTCGCGCTGCATGACGGGGATCGTGCCGCCCTCCTGGGCGCCCTTCACCTCGGCAGCCGGCCCGGTGGACGCCTTGGCGTCACCGAACGGGATCTGCGCCTGCTGCTCCGCCGCCTTCTTCTTGTCGTCCTGCTGCGAGTCGGTGTTCTCCGAGCCACTGCTGCAGCCGCTCAGGGCCAGGGCCCCGGCTGCGAGCGCCGCCACCACGGCGTGCGATCTGCGTACACCCCTGATACTCACTGTTACCACCCTGTCTGTCGGTCTTGACTTGCTGTGTGCGTGTTCACACCCGTGCCACGGCGGTCGCACCCTGGCGGCGGTACGAACGTCAGCGCGCGGCCTTCGGATCGAACGCGTCGCGGACGGAGTCCCCCAGCAGGTTGAAGGCGACCACGAAGATCACGATGGCGACGCCGGGGAAGAACATGAACGTGGGAACGGTCTCGGACACGTCCGCGGCCCGGGCGAACATCAGCCCCCAGTCGGGGGTCGGGTTCACCAGGCCGACGCCGAGGAACGACAGTCCCGCGGCGTTCGTCACGACGAGCGGCAGCTCGAAGGTTCCCTGCACGAGGATGGGGGTGACGAGGTTCGGCAGCATCTCCTTGCGGATGATTCGCCAGTTCGACGCCCCGCTCACCTTGGCGGCCTCGACGAACTCGCGCTCGCGCATCGACAGCGCGACACCGCGCACGATGCGCGCCATGCGCATCCAGTTCAGCGCCGCGAGCACCCCGATGAGGACCGCGATCCGCAGCCAGGTCGGCGTCGCGTCCTCGGGAGCGACGAACATCGCGGTGATGACGGGCATGAACGCCACGAAGAACAACTGGCTCGGGAAGGCCAGCATCAGGTCGGTGAACCGGCCGATCAGCGTGTCGGTACGACCGCCGGTGAAGCCGGCGGCCACGCCCAGCAGCACGCCGATGCCGACGGTGAGGATCGTCACCGCGATGGCGATGGCCAGCGAGGTGCGGATGCTGTAGATCAGCAGCGTGAAGACGTCGCGGCCGAGGATGGGCTCCAGACCGAACCAGAACTCGCCGCTGATGCCGCCGTTGGGCTTGATCGGATAGCCGAGAGCGTCGAACAGCTCGGGCTTGCCGGTGGCCGAGTTGTACAGCGTGTACGGCGACTTCCCGTACGCCTTCGCGATCAGCGGAGCGAAGATCGCGATCAGCACGAAGAAGCCGACGACATACGCGGATATGACCCCCGCGCGGTCGCGCTTGAAGCGCTGCCACATGAGCTGACCGGGCGATTTGCCGATGTATTCGGCAGTCTTCTGCCCACCAGGGCCGGCCGAACCCCGCTCGAGTCCTGCGGGGTCGTACGGTGCGCCTTTGGGCGCCTCCGCCGTGGCCGGGACCGGACTGTCCATAGGTGATTGCTCCCGAACCGGGTGTGCCGCAGCGCCCGTGCACGCTGCGGTGGTTGACGGGACTTTCGCAACCGATTCATCCCCCAGTCAAGGGGGTGACGGGGGAAGCTGAGGTGCGGAATCGCTTCTTGAGCGTATGTTTTGCAGATTGAGGTCCGTACGTGCTTGACAAGCCGCCTTAGTGACCGACATATCCGACATATCCCGTCGAAGGTCGTTAACACGTCGGCAACCCGTCTGTCGCATCACCGATATACGAACGCGTCACTCTGGGGAGCGTACGGCCGTGCGGGTGCCGTCCCCCGGCCGGGTCCGGTCTGCGCGCCGGATCCGGCCGGGATCAGGGCCGCGGGACGCCGCCGCCCGGCCGGTCTTGCCGGGGGTGTTGTCCGGGGCTGCCGAGAGGTGTAGACCTGGGTGCCGTGTGGGCCCAAAAGGCGCACGGTTGCGTATCGGGGGTCTTCCGGCGATGGATCAAGGACACATATTGGGGCGCGGCGCACGCGTCTTCGGTGCCGTGTGCTGCGCGCTCCTCGCTCTGCTCTCGCTCCTGTGGATCGGCCGCGACGTCGACGTGGCGGCGAGCCTGCCCGACCTGTGGTGGTCCTGGGCTGGCTCCCCCGACGCCGCCCCCGACCGCCACTGGGGCACCTCCCTCTACGACCCCGTCCTCGTCGGCGTGTACGCCGTCGCCGGGGTCACCGCGCTGCACTCCACCGCCGCCGGGGGCGCCCTGGCCACGGCCGGCGCGGCCACGATCCTGCTGCGCGCCCCCGCGCTGTGGACGCTGACGGCCGACTGGATGCAGGGCGTCGACCAGGACCTGCGCAACCGCGCGCTGCTCTCCACCGGCGTCGCCGTCACGCTCGGCGCGGTGCTGCTGATCTCCGTCGCCGCCGGCCGGCGCCCCTCGGAGGGCACCGGCGCCGACTACCTGCTGCCCGACGAGCAGCCGCCGCGCCGGCCCGCCCGCGGGGCCGCGGCCACCGGCATGGTCTTCCTCGCCGTCGCCGCGGTCGCGTTCGTGGCGTGGGAGCTGCGGGAGGCGGCACGCACCGGCTGGGACGCGTACGGCCACCGGCTCACCGGCGAGTACACGTCCTGGGCGCTGCTCCAGCCCCCGCTCGCGTACGGGAAGTGGGCGACCGCCGCGGTGTGCTGCGTCGCCGCCGTGGCCGCCGCCAGGCGCGCCCCGCTCGCCCGCCCGCTGGGCATGACCGCCGGCGCGTTCGTGCTGGGCTGGGGCGCGGCCGACACCTCCCGGTATCTGAGGGACGAGGTCTTCGAGAACTTCGGCGCCCTCGGCACGGAGCACCAGTTGCAGGCGAGCACCGGGATCGGACTGCTGCTCGCCGGCTTCGTGATCCTCTTCGCGCTCGCGGGCCGCGGGGAGCGCGACCCCGTCGCGGAGCCCCTCTCCCGCTGGCAGGAACCTTCCTCCCAGCCCCCCTGGTGACCTCCCGGCGACACCCGTTCCACCGCTCTCCGGCCTCCCGGCCACCACTTCCCGACGGCCTCCCGCGTGCGACCCCTTCATGCGCCGGTGCGCCGAACGATGCACGGGCACCGATAGTTATGATGCGTGCGCGCGACGGGCATGCATCACGTGGCCCGTCAGATGACCCGACCGCAGGTCCCGGGAGGTGAGCCGAATGGCTCTGTCGATCTCGCTAGTGCTGCTGCTCGCGATCATCGTCTACTTGCTCATCAAGAAGAGTGGCCTGAAGGGCGGGCACGCTGTCGTGTGCATCCTCCTGGGCTTCTACCTCGCCAGCTCGTCCATGGCGCCGACGATCGACGATGTGACACAGAACGTGGCAGGGATGATCGAGAGCATCGATTTCTGACCGGGGGGACCTTCCGTACGCTCGTCTAGGCTTCCTCCATGAGCAGGGAGCTTCCGAGGCGCAGGTTGCTGCTGGTACACGCGCATCCGGACGACGAGACGATCACCACCGGCGCCACCATGGCGCGGTACGCCGCCGAGGGGGCCCTCGTCACCCTGGTGACGTGCACCCGCGGCGAGGAGGGCGAGGTCATTCCGCCCGCCCTCGCCCATCTGGCACCCGGGCGCGACGACGCGCTCGGCGCCCACCGGGCCGGCGAACTCGCCGCGGCCATGCGGGCGTTGGGCGTCACCGACCACCGCTTCCTGGGCGGCCCCGGGCGGTTCCGCGACTCGGGCATGCAGGGCCTCGACCAGAACGGCCGCCCCGGCACGTTCTGGTCGGCCGGTGTCGACGAGGCGGCGGGGCTGCTGGTGCCGGTGATCCGCGAGGTACGGCCGCAGGTCCTGGTCACCTACGACCCGCGGGGCGGCTACGGCCACCCCGACCACGTACAGGCCCACCGCGTCGCCACGCGCGCGGCGGAGCTGGCCGCGACCGCGTCGTACGGCGCGGACCCCGCGGAGCCGTGGGCGGTGGCCCGTATCTACTGGACCTGCGTAGCGCGCGGCGCGGCGGAGAAGGGGCTCGCAGAAGTGGCCGCGGCGGGCAACCCCTTCCCCGGCACGGCGACCGTCGCCGACCTGCCGGGTGTGGTGGACGACGGCGAGGTCACGGCGGCCGTGGCGGGGGGCGCGTACGCGGCGGCGAAGGCGCGGGCGATGGCGGCGCACGAGACGCAGATCACCGTGGCCGGCGGCGCCTTCGCGCTCTCCAACGGGCTGGGCCAGCCGATCCTGACCACCGAGCAGTTCCGGCTCGCCGGCGGCGCGGACGCCGCGCGGCGCGATCCGGGCGCCGTGGAGACCGACTTGTTCGCGGAGGTGGCGGCGTGAGCGCCAGGAAGCGGTCCGTACGCCCCAAGTCGGCGGCGAGCGGCGGGAACCCGGGCAACGACGGCACGGACCGCGCACGCGCGGGCGACGGCGGCGCGGCCAACGGGCCTACGGGCCGCGGCGGAAGCACCGGCAGCGGAAACGCGGGCGACAGGGGCGCGCGCGGCGGCGGCCGGAGCACGGGCGGCGCGGGCGCCGGGGGCGCGGAGAAGCGCGGCCGGGCCGGCGCCACCACCAAGAGCTCCCCCGCGCGCCGCCCCGCGGCCCCACGCCCCGGCAGCGCCCTCGCGCGGCCCGTCACCCTCGGGCGCGTACTCACGTATCTGGCCGCCCTGCTCCTCGGTGCCCTCGTCGGGCTCGCCGGTTCACTCGTCCAGGGGGCCTGGTCACCGGGCGGCCTGCTGCTCTCCCTCGCCGCCATCGGCGGGCTCTGCTACGGCGCCGGGGTGGCCACCGGGGGCCGCGCCGTGGGCTTCACCGCGGCCGGCGGCTGGTTCCTCGCGGCGATCGCCGTCTCCCTCAACCGGCCCGAGGGCGACTTCGTCTTCACCTCCGGACTCGGGCCGCAGCTCTTCCTCTTCGGCGGGATGCTGACCGCTGTGATCTGCACCACCCTGCCGCAGCTCCTCGCAGTTGCCGAACCGCCGTCCCGACTCCCCGAGTGACGTGCTCTGTTGGGCATCGGACGCTGTCAAGTACGCCTTCGCGCGGGTTGCCGAATGCGGTTGTCGGGCCTCAGTGTCGGAGCGGACAAGTATGGTGGTGCGCGCCGCCGAGCTGCCCGCGGGTGCCATGACGGGCGGCGGAGCACTACGGGAGACCTGCCGTGAGCCGAGAGAATGACAGTCCGCCATCCGGTCCCGAGGGACGCGGCGACGCCGCGTATCCGTCGGGGACCCCGCCGTACGCGGGACCGGACACGCCGACCGCCACGCCCCCCGCGCCCGCTCCGGGCACGGGGCCGGGCCGGGACGGCGGCGCGGGCGTTCCCGCGACCGAGACGACGCTGACGACCCGGATCCGGATCAACATCCCCGGCTCCCGGCCGATCCCGCCCGTCGTGGTCCGCCAGCCCCTCGAAGCCGGGGCGGAGGAGCCGGACACCTCCGGCACCGGCGTCCCCGCACAGGCCCCGGGCCCCGCGGAGGCCGCCGCGGCGGCCGCGAACGGGCAGGACGGCACCGGCGGCAACCCCAAGCCGCGGACGAGCGACTGGTTCGCCCCCCGCAAGGCGCCGAAGGACCCCGTGCCCGCCCAGGGCGCACCCGAGCCCGCGCCGGCACCGCCGGCCGCGCAGCCCCCGATGACGCCGCCCTCGGGCCCCACGGGCACCACGGACGGCGCCGGGATGCAGTTCCCGGCGTTCGCGCCGCCCGGCGAGGCCGGCCCGCCGCTGGACACCCCGCCTGCCGGCGTCCCGCAGCCGCACCCCGCGCCCGGTGACACCGGCGCGGTGGACGTACCGGTGAGCGAAAGCGGCCACGGCTTCGCCGGGGACGACCCGGCCAACGCCCTGCCCGTACGCCCCACTCCGGCCGGCGGCACTCCGCGCGGCGGCCTCGGCGCACCCGGCGGCCCGCCCGGGGGCGTGCCCTCGGGGCCGACGTCCGGCCCGGCCACCGGCAGCATGCCGCTCAAGCCCGCGGGACCGGCCGCCGGCCGCACCCTGCGCGGCTCCGCCGCGCCGCATGCGCCCACCGGCGGCATGGGCGACACCGCCGTCGGCGGCATCCCCGCGGTGCCGTCGGGACCGGACCCCACTCCCGCCCACGGTGTGCCGCGGGGCCCCGGGCACACCCCGGCCCACGGCGTACCGCAGGCGGGACCGCAGGGCCCGGGTCCCGGGCACACCCCGGCGCACGGCCTCCCGCAAGCGGGCCCTGGCGGCTCGCAGTACCCGCAAGGGGCCGCGCCCGTGCCGGGGTTCACCCCCGCCGGGCAGCCGCCTCCCGGCGCCATGCCGCCCCCCGGGCCCGTACCCGCGCCGGGCGGCGACGGGCCGCCCGTGCCGCCGCCCGCCCCGGCCTCGGCCGCCCGCTCCCGCTCCGGCAGCCCGTCGGGCCGGGCCCGCGGCGACCGCAAGAAGCTCGGCGTCATGGCCGGCGCCGGCGTCTTCGGGGTGCTCTGCATCGCGTACGGCGCGGGGCTCGTCCTCAACAACGACGACGTGCCGAAGGGCACGACGGTCCTCGGCGTCGACATCGGCGGCAGCTCCCGCGACCAGGCGGTGGCCAAGCTCGACGCGGCCGTCGAGAAGCGGACGCAGGCGCCGATCGTGCTCCGCGTCGGCGACCAGGAGCAGGAGCTGACGCCGCAGTCGGCCGGTCTCGGCATCGACACCGCGGAGAGCGTCCGCTCGGCGATGGGCAGCGACTACAACCCGGTCTCCGTCATCGGCTCGCTCTTCGGCGGCTCCCGCGAGGTGGACCCGGCGATGGTCGACGACACCGACAAGCTGCGGGCCCAGTTGCAGGAGATCGCCGACGAGGCCGGCGGCGGCAGGGACGGCATGATCCGCTTCGTCGACGGCAAGGCCGTGCCGGTGAAGGGCGAGCCGCACGAGGCGGTGGACGTGGAGAAGTCCATGAGCGCGGTGCGGGACGCGTTCGACGAGCGGGCGGCCGGCGGGGCGAACAAGCCGGTGACGCTGCCGGTCTCGCAGCAGGAGCCGGCCGTCAGCCAGGCGGAGTTCGACACGGCGATGAACGGCTTCGCCGAGACGGCGATGTCCGGGATGGTCACGGTGCAGGCGGGCGACGCCTACATCCAGTTCAGCCCGGAGCGCTCGATCTCCGAGTTCCTGACGATGCAGGCGACGCCGGACGGCAAGCTGGCGCCGAAGTTCGACCTGGAGAAGCTGGAGGAGCTGTACGGCAGCACGTTCGCCGGGCTCATGGTCCAGCGCGGCGACGGCAGCACGACGGAGATCACGCCGAACGACGTGGCGAGCGCCATGATGGGCCCGCTGCGCGAGACCGACCCGGAGAAGCGGGTAGGCGTCATCGACATCGCGTGACCGCCGCGGGCGGACGACGTACGGGAACGGGCCCCGCGGCGCTGCCGCGGGGCCCGTCGTCGCGCGGGCGGACGTCGTCTCAGGCGTGGGCGCGCCGCTTGCGGGCCACCACGACCGCGCCGGCGCCGAGCGCGGCGAGACCGCCGATGCCGGAGGCGAGCGGCAGCCAGATGTCATTGCCGGTGTGGGGCAGTTCGTCGGGCTTCTCGCCCGCGCCGTCGTCGGCGGGCGGGTTGTGGCTGTCGGGCGGCTCGAAGCCGTCGCCCTCCCCGTCCGCGCCGTCGCCGGGCGCGGGCTGCTCCTCGTCCGGCGCGGGGGGCGCGGGTACGTCGGACGCCGGAGGCTCGGCGCCGGGGAGTTCGGGCGCGGGGGCTTCGGGAGCGCCGGGCGGCTCGACGGCGGGCGGCTCGGGCGCGGGGGCTTCGGCGCCGGGTGCTTCCGTATCCGGCGCCTCAGAGCCGGGCGTTTCAGGGCCAGGTACCTCGGTGTCCGGGACCTCGGTGTCCGGGGCTTCCGTGTCGGGGAGTTCGGCGTCGGGGACCTCCGCCGGAGGGGCCTCCGGCGCCGGGGTCTCGACGTCCGGAACCTCCGCTGGCGGAGCCTCGCCCCCGGGCACCTCACCCCCGTCGTGGCCCGGCTCGACCGGCTCCGTACCCGGACCGTGCTCTCCGCTGCCGCCGCCGGTCTCCGGCTCCTCGCAGTCGTCGTCGGGACCCCACGCCCCGGCCTCCTGCGCCTCGGCCTCAAGCTCCTCCTCCACCCCCGCGAACCCGGCCTCGATGTCCTCCGCGGTGTCCGGCGCCTCCTCCCCGCCCTCCGGCCCGTGCGCCCCGGCCACCGGGCCCTCGGTCGCGTGGGCCTGCGGGAGGACGCCCGCGAGGGCGGGCCCCGCGCCCAGCGCGGCGGCGAGCAGCGCCCCGCTCAGCACGTGGGCGCGACGGCGTGACAAACGCTTCATGGTGGGTGTCCCTCTACTCGGTGACGGGGCATCGGCTGCCGACGCCCACCATGACACCGATACGTGATAAAACCGACTAACACGACTTACTTACCAGAGGCAGATCGCCCCGTCGGCCTACCCGCCGACCCCGGGTGCCGCCTGCCCCGGCCCCTCCTCGTCCTCCCACTCCGCCGCGAAGTGGCACGCCGACGGGTGCGCCACCGCCCCCTCCGCGTCCCGGAACCACGGCGGCACGTCCAGCGCCGGGTCCTTCTCGGCGCACACCGGCTGCGCCTTCCAGCACCGCGTACGGAACCGGCACCCCGACGGCGGGTTCGCCGGCGACGGCACGTCGCCGCTGAGCAGGACCCGCTCCCGGCTCTCCCGCCCCTCCGGGTCCGGCACCGGCACCGCCGAGAGCAGCGCCTGCGTGTACGGGTGCGTGGCGTGCTCGTAGATCGCCTCGTCGGTGCCGGACTCCACGATCCGGCCCAGGTACATCACCCCGACCCGGTCCGAGATGTGCCGTACCACCGACAGGTCGTGCGCGATGAAGATGTACGACAGGTGGAACTCGTTCTGCAGCCGCTCCAGCAGGTTCACCACCTGCGCCTGCACGGAGACGTCGAGCGCCGAGACCGGCTCGTCCGCGACGATGATCTCCGGCCGCAGCGCGAGCCCGCGCGCGATCCCGATCCGCTGCCGCTGCCCGCCGGAGAACTGGTGCGGGTAGCGGTTGATGTGCTCGGGGTTGAGCCCGACGACGTCGAGCAGTTCCTGGACCTTCTGCCGCCGGCTGCCCTTCGGTGCCACCTCGGGGTGGACGTCGTACGGCTCGCCGACGATGTCGCCGACGGTCATCCGCGGGTTGAGCGAGGTGTACGGGTCCTGGAAGACCATCTGGATGTTGCGCCGCACGGCCCGCAGCGCGCGCCCCGACAGCCGGGTGATGTCCTCGCCCTTGAACCGGATCACGCCGGAGGTGGGCTGCTCCAGGTTGACCAGCATCTTGGCGATGGTCGACTTGCCGCAGCCGGACTCCCCGACGATGCCGAGGGTTTCGCCGCGCTGGAGGTCGAACGAGACGCCGTCGACGGCCTGTACGGCCCCGATCTGCCTGCGGAAGACGATCCCCTGGGTGAGCGGGAAGTGCTTGAACAGGTCGCGCACTTCGAGGATCGGCTCCTCGCCCCGCGCCTCCGCCGGCGCCTCGGCCACCTCAGGGCTGGTCATGAAGCTGGTCCTTCCAGAAGTGGCAGGCGCTCCCCCGCCCCGGCAGGGGGCGGCCGTCGTCGTCCGTCACCTCGTAGAGCGGCGGGCGGTCCGTCACGCAGACGTCCTGGGCGCGCGGGCAGCGGGGGTTGAAGGGGCAGCCCGGCGGGATGGCCAGCAGGCTGGGGGGCGTGCCGCGGATGGCGCTCAGCTCCTGGCCCTTCTGGTCGAGACGCGGGATGGAGTCCAGCAGCCCGCGGGTGTACGGGTGCGCCGGTGCCTTGTACAGGTCGTGGACGGGCGCCGTCTCCATGATCCGGCCCGCGTACATCACCGCGATCTTGTCGGCCACGTCGGCGACCACGCCCAGGTCGTGGGTGATGAGGATCAGCCCCATCCCCGTCTCCTCGCGCAACTCCGCCAGCAGGTCCATTACCTGCGCCTGCACGGTCACGTCCAGCGCCGTCGTCGGCTCGTCCGCGATGATGAGTTCGGGACCGAGCGCCAGCGCCATCGCGATCATGATGCGCTGCCGCATGCCGCCGGAGAACTGGTGCGGGTAGTCGTTGACGCGCTCCCTGGCGGCCGGGATCCGTACCCGCTCCATCAGCTCGATCGACCGGGCCTTTGCCTCCGACCTGCTCGCGCCGCGGTGCACGCGGAACATCTCGCCGAGCTGATAGCCCACGCTGAGCACGGGGTTGAGCGACGACAGCGCGTCCTGAAAGATCATCGCCATCCGCTCGCCGCGCACCTTGCGGCGCGCCTCGCGGCCCAGCGTCAGCAGGTCCTCGCCCTGGAAGAGCACCTGCCCGCCGGTGACGAACCCCGGCGGCGAGTCGAGGATGCCCATCACGGCCTGCGCGGTCACGGACTTGCCCGAGCCGGACTCGCCGAGCACCGCCAGCGTCTCGCCCGGGGCCACGCTGTACGAGACGCCGTTGACGGCCTTCGCCACCCCCTCCCGGGTGCGGAACTCCACTTGCAGGTCGCGGACGTCGAGCAGCGCGGTCACGTACACCTCACCTGAGTTTCGGGTCGAGCGCGTCGCGCACCGCGTCGCCGAGCATGATGAACGCCAGCACCGTCAGGCTCAGCGCCCCGGCAGGCCACAGCAGGGAGTGCGGCGCGTTGCGGATCTGCGTGGAGGCGGTGGAGATCTCGCTGCCCCAGGAGATGGTCGGCGGCTTCAGGCCGACGCCGAGGAACGACAGGGTCGCCTCCAGCGCCACGTACGTACCGAGGGCGATGGTGGCGACGACGATGATCGGCGCGACGGCGTTGGGCAGCACGTGCCGCAGCATGATGCGCCGGGTGGAGGCGCCGAGGGTGCGGGCGGCCTGGACGTAGTCGTTCTGCTTGGCCGTGATCACCGAGCCGCGCGCGATCCGCGCCACCTGCGGCCAGCCCAGCAGCACGATCAGCCCGATCACCGGCCAGACGGACCCGCTCTTGATGACGGAGAGGAAGACCAGGCCGCCCAGCAGGATCGGGATGCCGAAGAACACCTCGGTGATCCGGGAGAGCACCGCGTCGCCCCAGCCGCCGAAGTAGCCGGCGAGGCCGCCGAGTACGGTGCCGAGGACGGCGGCGCCGAGGGTGGCCAGGGTGCAGACGGTCAGCGAGGCGCGGGCGCCGTAGACAGTGCGGTTGTAGACGTCGCAGCCCTGGCTGTCGAAGCCGAAGGGGTGGCCCGATTCGGCGCCGAGGTTGCGCTTGGCGATGTCGCAGTTGTACGGGCTGCCGGTGGCGATCACGCTGGGCCACAGGGAGACGAAGATCAGGAAGAGGATCAGCAGCCCGGCGACGACGAAGACGGGGTTGCGGCGCAGGTCCTGCCAGGCGTCGGACCACAGGCTGCGGGCCGGCTGGTCCGTCCCGGGGGCGCCGCCGGCCTCGGCCTGGAGGACGTCGCTGCCGGGCAGCGACTCCGCCTCCTGGGTGCCGATGTCCGCCCGCTGCTTCTCCTCGTAGCGCTCAGGCATAGCGGATCCGGGGGTCGAGGACCGCGTAGAGCACGTCCACCACCAGGTTCGCCAGCAGGTAGACGATGACGAGGACGGTGACGAAGCCGACGACCGTGGGCGCGTTCTGCCGCAGGACGCCCTGCCAGAGCTGGAAGCCGACGCCCTGGATGTTGAAGATCCGCTCGGTGACGATCGCGCCGCCCATGAGGTTGCCGATGTCGATGCCGAGGAAGGTCACCACCGGGATCAGGGAGTTGCGCAGCAGGTGGCGGACCGTGATGCGGCGGCGCGGCAGGCCCTTGGCGACGGCGGTGCGGACGTAGTCGGCGCGGGCGTTCTCGGCCACGGAGGTACGGGTCAGCCGCGTGGTGTACGCGAGCGAGACCAGCGCCAGCACCACCGCGGGCAGCACCAGCTCGTTCCACGGCGCCCCGGAGGAGACCGCGGGCTTGACCCAGCCCCACTTGACGCCGAGCAGGTACTGCAGCACGTAGCCGGTGACGAACGTCGGGATGGAGATGACGACCAGCGTGGCGAAGAGCACCCCGGTGTCCACCGCCCGGCCGCGCCGCAGCCCGGAGATGACGCCGAGGGTGACGCCGATGAGCATCTCGAAGAGGACGGCGAGCAGGGCGAGCCGGACGGTGATCGGCCAGGCCCGGCGCATCAGGTCCAGCACCGGCTGGCCGTTGAACGCCTGGCCGAAGTCGCCGGAGAAGATGTTCCCCATGTAGAGCAGGTATTGCTGCCAGAGCGGCTTGTCGAGGTGGAGGTCCCGGCGGATCTGCGCCGCGGTCGCGGGGTCGGGCGCCCGGTCGCCGAACATGGCGGCGACCGGGTCGCCGAGCGCGTAGACCATGAAGAAGATGAGGAACGTGGTGCCGATGAACACGGGGATCATCTGCAGCAGCCGCCGGATCACGTAGCGGCCCATGGGCGCCCCTCCTCTCCTCGCGTGTCCGCTCCTCCCGGGCCGGACGCGGCGGACCGCCGCGCGTGCACTACTTGACCTTGACTTCCGGGTAGTTCGGGACGCTGAAGGGGTCGAGGGTGACGTCGGTGACGCGCTCGGAGTGGCCGGCGATGCCGTTCTGGTACCAGAGCGGGATCGACGGCACGTCCTTGGCGAGCAGCCGCTCCGCCTCCTTGTACTTCTTGACGGCCGCGGGGGTGCTCTCGGCGGCGTTGGCCTGGTTGATGAGGCGGTCGAACTTCTTGTTGCTGTACTCGGCGTCGTTGGAGGAGGCGCCGGTGACGTACGTCGGCGACAGGAAGTTCTCGATCAGCGGGTAGTCCATCTGCCAGCCGGCGCGGAACGGGCCCTTGAAGCTGCGGTCCACGACCTGGGTGCGGAAGTCCGCGAAGGTGCCGATGGGGTTGACGACGCAGGCGTTCTCCTTGCCGAGCGCCTTGTTGATGCTGTTGCAGACCGCGTCCATCCACTCCCGGTGGGAGCCGGTGTCGACGTTGGAGGAGATCGTCACCTTCCCGCCGGGGAGGCCGCCGGCGTCGTCGATGAGCTTCTTGGCCCGCTTGGGGTCGAACGTGCACAGGTCGCCGCAGATCGTGTCGTCGAAGCCGCCCTTCGCGCCGATGACGGGGGAGGTCCAGTCCTTGGCGGGGATGCGGGTGTCGTCGTAGATCTGCTTGGTGATCTGGTCGCGGTCGATCGCCTTGGAGATCCCGCGGCGCAGGTCGACGTTGTCGGCGCCGCCCCAGGCGTCGTCGTAGAGCGGGAAGGCGAGGGTCTGGATGATGCCGGCCTTCTGGTTGATGAAGCGGTCGCCGAGGTCGTTCTTGGCGTTGGCGAGCTGGCCGGCGGGCAGCTCGTCGGAGATGTCGAGGTTGCCGGCCTGGAGGTCGGTGAAGGCCGTGTTCTGGTCGGTGTAGACCTTCAGCTCGACGCCGTCGTTCTTGGCCGCGTCGTCGCCCTTGTACTTGCCGTCCTTGACGAGCTTCATCGAGGTGCCACGGGAGAACGACTCGATCTTGTACGGGCCGTTGCCGATGGGCTTGTCGAGCCACGCGTCGTGGTTGTCGAAGAACGCCTTCGGCAGCGGCGCGAAGGCCGGGTAGCCGAGGGTCTCCGGCCAGATGGAGAACTCCTGCTTCAGCTTGACGGTGAACGTCCGGTCGTTGACGACCTTCAGCCCGGAGAGCTTCGCGGCGCTCGGCTGGGAGCCCTCTGCGGTCGGGTGGACCTTGTCGTAGCCGTCGATGTACCGGAAGAAGGTGGCGTTGACCTGGCGGTTCTTGATGTTGGCCGCGTAGTTCCAGGCGTCCACGAAGGACGCGGCCGTGACCGGCTCGCCGTTGCTGAACCGGAAGCCCTTCTTGAGCTTGACGGTCCAGTTCTTCTGGTCGTCGCTCTTGATGGACTGCGCGAGCATGTTCTTCGGCTCGGCGGTCTTCGGGTCGTAGATGACGAGCCCGCGGGTGATCAGCTTGAGGACCTTGCCGCCCTGGACCTCGTTGGTGTTCGCCGGCTCCAGCGGGTTCTGCGGGTCGCCCCACTGCGCGGTGAAGGTGCCTCCGCCGCCGCCTGACGAACTGCCGTCACCGCTGTCACTGCCGCAGCCGGTCGCGGCGAGTGCGGCGCACACGACGCAGGCGGTCCATGAGGCGCGGGTGGCTCGGCGCATGAGGGTGCCTCCCAAGGGTCCCTAGTATCACTTAAGTGACATAAGACCCCATAAGGGACGCCCGCGCTCCCGGTGGCACGCCATCGGGGGAGGACAACCCCCCGGATGGAGCGCGCACGGCGCGCCGGTCCGGGGGTGAGGGGATTCGGGGTGTATGCGCCGCGCGTCGTGCGGTGCGGCGTGGGCGCGGCGTGGGCGTGGCGTGCGGCGCGTTCCTGCCGCGGGTCAGGTGCCGCCGGTACGCCCCGCGCGTACCGGCTCCGCCTGCCCGGCGGCGTTACGCGTGCTTCGCCCGCGAGGCCGCCCGCGCGCGCTCGCGCCCGTCGAGCACCACCTTGCGGATCCGCACCGTGTCCGGCGTGACCTCGACGCACTCGCCGTCGCGGCAGAACTCCAGCGACTGCTCGAGCGACAGCTTCCGCGGCGGCACGATCGACTCGGCGATGTCCGCCGTGGACGACCGGACGTTGCTGAGCTTCTTCTCCTTGGTGATGTTGACGTCCATGTCGTCGGAGCGGGAGTTCTCCCCGACGATCATGCCCTCGTACACCTCGGTGCCCGGCTCGACGAAGAGCGTCCCGCGCTCCTGGAGGTTCGTCATCGCGAACGCGGTCACCGCGCCCGTCCGGTCCGCGACCAGCGACCCGCTGCTGCGCGTCCGCAGCTCGCCGAACCACGGCTCGTGCCCCTCGAAGATCGAGTGCGCGATGCCCGTGCCGCGGGTCTGCGTCAGGAACTCCGTACGGAAGCCGATCAGCCCGCGCGAGGGCACGACGAACTCCATCCGGACCCAGCCGGACCCGTGGTTCGTCATCGTCTCCATCCGGCCCTTGCGGGCGGCGAGGAGCTGCGTGATCGCGCCGAGGTGCTCCTCGGGCGCGTCGATCGTCATCCGCTCGACGGGCTCGTGGACCTTGCCGTCGATCTCCTTGGTGACCACCTCGGGCTTGCCGACGGTCAGCTCGAAGCCCTCCCGGCGCATCGTCTCCACCAGGATCGCCAGCGCCAGCTCACCGCGGCCCTGCACCTCCCAGGCGTCGGGGCGCTCGGTGGTCAGCACGCGCAGCGACACGTTGCCGACGAGCTCGCGGTCGAGGCGGTCCTTGACCAGCCGGGCGGTGACCTTGTGCCCCTTGCTCTTCCCGCCGCCGATTCCTTTGCCGACGAGCGGGGAGTTGTTCGTCCCGATGGTCATGGAGATCGCCGGCTCGTCGACGGTGATCAGCGGCAGCGCGACCGGGTTCTCCGGGTCCGCGAGGGTCTCGCCGATCATGATCTCGGTGATGCCGGCGACCGCGCAGATGTCGCCGGGCCCGGCGGCCTGCGCGGGACGGCGGGTGAGGGCGTCGGTCATCATCAGCTCGGTGATCCGCACGTTCTGCACGGTGCCGTCGCGCTTGATCCACGCGACGGTCTGCCCCTTCTTCAGCTCGCCCTGCTCCACGCGCAGCAGCGCGATGCGGCCGAGGAAGTTGTCGGCGTCGAGGTTGGTCACGTGCGCCTGGAGCGGCGCGCCCTCGTCGTACGACGGGGCCGGGACGTAGTCCAGGATGGTGGAGAAGAACGGCTCCAGGCTGTCGCTGTCCGCCGGCACCGTGCCGTCCTCCGGCTGGGTCAGCGAGGCGACGCCGTCGCGGGCGCAGGCGTAGACGATCGGGAACTCGATCTGCTCCTCGTCGGCGTCGAGGTCGAGGAAGAGGTCGTACGTGTCGTCCACGACCTCGGAGATCCGCGAGTCGGGCCGGTCGGTCTTGTTGATGCAGAGGATCACGGGCAGCCGCGCCTGGAGCGCCTTGCGCAACACGAAGCGGGTCTGCGGCAGCGGCCCCTCGGAGGCGTCGACCAGCAGCACGACGGCGTCGACCATGGAAAGACCGCGCTCGACCTCGCCGCCGAAGTCGGCGTGGCCGGGGGTGTCGATGATGTTGATCACCACCGGGTCGCCGCTCTTGGGGTGGTACTTCACCGCGGTGTTCTTGGCGAGAATGGTGATGCCCTTCTCGCGCTCCAGATCCCCGGTGTCCATGACCCGGTCGTCGACGGACTGGAGCTGGTGCTCGGCGAAGGCGCCGGCCTGCTTGAGCATGGCGTCGACCAGGGTGGTCTTGCCGTGGTCGACGTGGGCGACGATGGCGACGTTGCGAATGTCCTGGCGCGTCGGCATGACTGGGCGGTGCTCCCGAACTAGAGGGGGTCAGCCGGGCGATTCGACCTCGGCCGTCCTATCGTACGGGCCCCCTCCCCCGCCCCCACGCGCGCCGGTACGCTAGCCCGCCCCGCCCACCCCCCGCATTCCGCCACCCGGCCCCGCCCCCGACCTGCCCTCAGTCCTCGTCGGGATCCCAGCCACACGCCACCATCCGCCCCCGCAACACCCCCACCCGCTCCCGCTGCGCCCGGGCCGGCGTACCGCCACGCGGGCAGGTCGATCAGCCCGTGAACGGGGCCGGCGGCATCCGCACCTCGCGGACGCCGCTGGATTCCCGTCGTCCTCGCCCACAGCCGGTGAGGCAGCGCCTGCGGACCCCGCCGGCCGCGCCCGGGGGGCGTCAGTTGCGGTAGCCGATGTCCTGGTAGCGGGGGGTGGTGAAGCCGAAGGCGCCCGCGTTGGCGAGGTTGCGGGTGGTCGCTACCAGTTGGGGGCGCTGGTACAGGGGGATCGAGCCCGCGGCCGCCCAGATGCGGGCGTCGGCGCGGGTGAGGAGTTCCTGGGCGACCTCGTCGTCCAGTTCCGAGGCCGCCTGGTCGAAGAGCTGGTCGATCTCGTCGGTGCCGACGCGGGTGTAGTTCTGCTCGACGACCAGGGAGCCGTCGGGCGACGGCACGGGCTTGGCGTAGATCGGGCGCGCGTCCGTGGCCGGGTAGGGGGTGCCCGGCCAGGAGTAGAGCGCGATGTCGTACTCGCCGGACGCGATGTAGTCCTTGAAGTAGCCCTCCTCCCCGGCCTCCACCACCTCGGTCCGTACGCCGATGTTGTCCATCATCCGCACCACCCGCGACGCCACCGACCGCAACTGCTCCGTCCCGGGCCCCTCCGGCACCACGAAGCGGAGCGTCAGCGGCTTGCCGTTCTTGACGAACGGCCGCTGCCGCGGCGGCTGCGCCACGCTCGTCTCCCGCTCGGCCAGCGCCGTGCGCGCCAGCCGGGCCGCCTTCGCGGCCTCCTTGTACGCCTTCGAGGACTTGCCGTGCTTCGCCGCCGCCGCCCACAGCTCCGCCTGCCTGCCCAGCGCGACGTGCTGCGCCTCCGCCGGCCGCGTCACCGACAGCGGCACGTCGTACGTCGGCAGCACCGCACCGGCCGGCTTGTCGTCGCCGGACCGACCGCCGTCCGCGCGGTCGCGGGCGCCGGTGCCCTTCGCCTCCGCCTCCTCCGACCGCGGGCCGCCCTTCCAGCCCGCCTCCGCCAGCAGCTTCTGCGCCGCGATCACGTCCTGCGGGCCGAGCGCGGCGCTCTGGTCGCTGTAGCCGGGCTGGCCCGGCATCAGCAGGTGGCTGCCCAGCGGCTTCGACGGCAGGCCGTGCGGGCCGAGGACGCTGCGCGCCAGGGTGCCGCGGTCCACGGCGCGGGCGACGGCGCGGCGTACCCGCTCGTCGGCGAGCGGGCCCGAGCTGCCGTTGAGCGCGAGCTGCGTGTACGCGGGCTCCAGCGCCCGGTGCACGGTGTACGGGCGCGGTCCTGCCTTCGGCAGCGTCACCAGGTCCAGCGGCTTGCCGTCCTGGGCCCGGTCGTTCCTGGCGACCTGCACGGTGGACTTGGCGGCCCGCTCGGCGCGGGCGGCCTCCAGGGCCTCGTCCCGTTCGACCTCGGCGATGTTCAGCCGGCCGGCGTCCAGCTCCTTCTCCCGCCCGGCGCCGCGCGGCAGTTCCTGGAAGACCAGCCGGTCGAGCAGGGCCCGGTCGCCCCACCAGCGGGGGTTGCGCACGAGCGTCACCGACGTCGGCTCGCTGGCGTCGCTCTCGTCCCGCTTCCCCTTCTTCCTGCCGTCCTTCTTCTTCCCGTCCTTCTCTTCCTTCTCGTCCTTCTCTTCCTTGTCCGCCCTCTTCCCGTCCTTGTACTTCCTGCCCTTCTTCCCGTCCTTCTTCTTGTCCTTCTCCTTGTCCTCGACGTCCTTGATCGTGAACGGGCCCGCGACCTCCGCCAGCCCCGTCCTCGACCCGTCGTTGAACGCCTCGGGCGTCTTCGTCACGCTCATCGGGTACAGCGGCGAGAACAGCGCCTCCCAGTCCGCGTACGGCTCGTCGAAGACGACCCGCACCTCGCCCGGCTCGTCGCCCGCCTCGACCGACTCGATCCGGTCGTAACCGGCGTTCCGCGCCGTCCAGTACGCGGTGTCCTCGCCGTTCAGCGCCAGCCACTGCGCCTCGAAGTCCTCCGCCCCGATCGGCCGCCCGTCGCTCCACACCGCCCTCGGGTTCAGCCGGTAGACCACCCGCTGCTTCGGGCTGCGGTCCTCGACCTCCGCGCTCTCCAGATAGTCCGGGTCGGCCGCCGGCTTGCCGTGCGCGTCCAGGGTGAAGAGCCGCGGCAGCACCGCGCCCGCCACCCGGTCGGTCGCCTCGCTCGCGTCGGCCTGGAAGACGTTGAACGTCTCCGGCGCCTCGTCCACGGCCCAGCGGACCGTGCCGCCGGGCCGGAGCTGCTCGCGCGAGACGGCGGTGACGTCGTGCGCCGCGCCGGCCGCGCCGCTCGGGGAGGTGTCGCAGCCCGCCAGGGGCAGCGTGACGCCCGCGGCGATCAGCACGGCGGTGTAGCGCCTGCGGCTGTGAGGGGACATGTGCGATACCTCCGCGATACACACTTTCGGCGTCATTGGCCGTTCATCACACTTCTCTTGTCCCGCCACCTAAAACGAGCCCGCCCCGCGCCCCGCGGCGACACGGCGGACGCACCGCCCAACTCCACCCGTCCGGCCCAGCGACGGGGACCGCGGACCGTGTGTTTTCCGTACGGATCGGCAGGATCCAGCCCCGTACGTCACCCCCGGAGGGGGAAATCTGCAGATCCCTTCCCAAGCGAGCGCGAGACGCGCGACACTTCCCCCCACAGCGCCCTGAGCGCGTCTTCGCCGTGCGCGAAGACGCGTGCGGGGCACCGTCAGCACCGCCCGACCGAAGACGTGAGGGCATGTCATGACCCTGAACGAAGAACTGACCGCAGCGCAGCGCTGCGTCGACGATCTCGTACGCACCGTGAGCCGCCTGGAGCGGCGCATGGGCACCGGCGCGCTGGAGCTGCGACGCGTACGGACCGACGCCGACCACCTGCGGGAGTCACTCGCCCTGCTGCGCGAGGTCTCCGCCCAGGGCCCGGAGAAGGAGGGACCGACCCTGGTCCCCATCCCCGACCAGCCGTACGACCACACCCTGTGGCGGGACGCCGACGACGAGGGACTCGGCGCCGGCGGCCGGCACGCCCCCTAGCGGGCAGCCGGACCACCCCCGCCGCGTGTCGCGCGCCCGGGTCCCGTCAGGCCCAGGTCCGCAGGCGCACCCCGTCCATCCCCGACCCCACTCCATCCCCTCCTGCCGGAGACAACCTTGGCCACCGGAACAACCGAACGCCCACCGACCCCCGACCAGCCGGGCGGTGTCCGCGCCCCGGGCCGTGCCGCGATCGCGGCGCGCCACCTGCGCACCGACCGCTGGTGGGTGCAGCCGACCGCCACCTTCGCCGGCCTGATGGCGTTCATCGTCTACTCGACGTGGCGCGCCCTCAGCAACGCCGACTACTACGCGGCGCCCTACGTCTCGCCCTTCTACTCGCCGTGTCTGGGCTCCGACTGCGTCGACATGAAGAACGGCCCCAACTTCGCGCTCTTCGGCGACTGGTGGTTCATGTCCCCGGCGGCGATCATCCTGATCTTCCCGCTGGGCTTCCGCTTCACCTGCTACTACTACCGCAAGTCGTACTACCGCAGCTTCTGGGGCTCGCCGCCCGCCTGCGCGGTCGCCGAGCCGCACAAGACGTACACCGGCGAGACCCGCTTCCCGCTGATCGTGCAGAACCTGCACCGCTACTTCTTCTACGCCGCGATCGCGGTCGCCGCGATCCTCACGTGGGACGCGGTACTCGGCTTCCGCAACAGCGAGTACGAGTGGGGCCACGTGGGTCTCGGCACCATCGTGCTCTGGATCAACGTCGTGCTCATCTGGCTCTACACCCTCTCCTGCCACTCGTGCCGGCACATCGTCGGCGGCCGGCTCAGGCACTTCTCCAAGCACCCGGTGCGCTACCGCGCCTGGGGCCTGGTGGGCAAGCTCAACGAGCGCCACGCGCTGCTTGCCTGGGCGTCCCTGATCAGCGTGGGGCTCGCCGACCTGTACGTATACCTGCTGGCCTCGGGCGCATTCGACGACCCGGTGCTCTTCTGAGGCGCAGCGAGCCGACCGATGGGAAAGGCGAAGCACAGAAAATGACGCAAGTCGAACGGCAGCAGTGGGACGTCGTCGTGGTCGGTGCCGGGGGCGCCGGGCTGCGGGCGGCGATCGAGGCTCGCGAGCAGGGCCTGCGCACGGCCGTGATCTGCAAGTCGCTCTTCGGCAAGGCCCACACCGTGATGGCCGAGGGCGGCATCGCCGCCAGCATGGGCAACGTCAACGCGGGCGACAACTGGCAGGTGCACTTCCGCGACACCATGCGCGGCGGCAAGTTCCTCAACAGTTGGCGGATGGCGGAACTGCACGCCAAGGAGGCGCCGGACCGCGTCTGGGAGCTGGAGACCTGGGGTGCGCTCTTCGACCGCACCAAGGACGGCAAGATCTCCCAGCGCAACTTCGGCGGCCACGAGTACCCGCGCCTCGCCCACGTCGGCGACCGCACCGGGCTCGAACTGATCCGTACGCTGCAGCAGAAGGTCGTCTCCCTCCAGCAGGAGGACTTCAGGACCGACGGGGACTACGAGTCCCGGATCAAGGTCTTCCAGGAGTACACGGTCACGCGCATCCTCAAGGCGCCCGACGGCCGGGTCTCCGGCGTGTTCTGCTACGACCGCGAGTCGGGCCGGTTCTTCGTGATCGAGGCGCCGGCGGTGGTGCTCGCGACCGGCGGCATCGGCAAGTCGTTCAAGGTGACGTCCAACTCCTGGGAGTACACCGGGGACGGGCACGCGCTCGCGCTGCTCGCCGGGGCGTCGCTGATCAACATGGAGTTCGTCCAGTTCCACCCCACCGGGATGGTCTGGCCGCCCTCGGTCAAGGGCATCCTCGTCACGGAGTCGGTCCGCGGCGACGGCGGTGTCCTGCGCAACAGCGAGGGCAAGCGCTTCATGTTCGACTACATCCCGGACGTCTTCAAGGAGAAGTACGCCCAGAGCGAGGACGAGGGCGACCGCTGGTACGAGGACCCGGACAACAACCGGCGCCCGCCCGAGCTGCTGCCCCGTGACGAGGTGGCCCGCGCCATCAACTCCGAGGTCAAGGCCGGCCGCGGCTCCCCGCACGGCGGGGTGTTCCTGGACGTGTCGACCCGGCTGCCCGCCGAGGAGATCAAGCGCCGGCTGCCGTCGATGCACCACCAGTTCAAGGAGCTGGCGGACGTCGACATCACCGCCGAGCCGATGGAGGTCGGCCCCACCTGCCACTACGTGATGGGCGGCGTGGACGTCGACCCGGACACGGCGGCGGCGCTGGGCGTACCGGGCCTCTTCGCGGCCGGCGAGGTCGCCGGCGGCATGCACGGCTCCAACCGCCTCGGCGGCAACTCGCTCTCCGACCTGCTGGTGTTCGGCCGGCGCGCAGGTCTGTACGCGGCCGAGTACGCGCGCGACGCGGCGGGCTCCGCCGACGGGCTCCCGGAGGTCGACGAGGAGCAGATCGCGGCGGCGTCCGCGGAGGCGCTGCGCCCGTTCAGCGCGGAGGCCGGCGCCGGCAGCGCCGCCGGGGCCGCGGCTGCGGACGGGGCCGGCGGCGCCAAGCCGCCGGAGAACCCGTACACGCTGCACCAGGAGCTCCAGCAGTCGATGAACGACCTGGTCGGCATCATCCGCCGGGAGGCGGAGATGAGCGAGGCCCTCACCCGCCTCGGCGACCTGCGGGTACGGGCCAGGGGCGCCGGCGTCGAGGGGCACCGGCAGTTCAACCCGGGCTGGCACCTCGCGCTGGACATGCGGAACATGCTGCTGGTCAGCGAGTGCGTCGCGCGCGCGGCCCGGGAGCGTACCGAGTCCCGCGGCGGCCACACCCGCGACGACCACCCGGGGATGGACCGCGACTGGCGCAAGCAGAACCTGGTCTGCCGGCTCGCCGACCCGGCGGGCGGCGCGCTGCCCGCGGCGGACGTGCCCGACCCGGAGCGGGGCCAGATCCGGCTGGAGAAGCGCGAGATGCCGCCGATCCGGCCCGACCTGCTCGACCTCTTCGAGAAGGAAGAGCTGGTGAAGTACCTGACGGACGAGGAGCTGACCGAGTGACCACGGCACCCACCACGGGCTACATCGCCCGCTTCAAGGTCTGGCGCGGCGACACCGAGGGCGGTGGCCTGGAGGACTTCGAGGTCGAGGTGAACGAGGGCGAGGTCGTCCTCGACATCATCCACCGGCTGCAGGCCACGCAGGCACCCGATCTGGCGGTGCGCTGGAACTGCAAGGCCGGCAAGTGCGGCTCGTGCAGCGCGGAGATCAACGGCCGCCCGCGGCTGCTGTGCATGACCCGGATGTCGGTGTTCGACCGCGAGGAGACCATCACGGTCACCCCGCTGCGCGCCTTCCCCGTCGTCCGCGACCTCGTCACGGACGTGGGCTTCAACTACGAGAAGGCCCGCGAGATCCCCTCGTTCGTCCCGCCCGAGAAGCTGGCGCCCGGTGAGTACCGGATGCAGCAGGAGGACGTGGAACGCTCGCAGGAGTTCCGCAAGTGCATCGAGTGCTTCCTGTGCCAGGACACCTGCCACGTGGTCCGCGACCACGAGGAGAACAAGGCGGCCTTCGCGGGCCCGCGCTTCCTCATGCGCGTCGCCGAGCTGGACATGCACCCGCTGGACGCGGCGAAGGACGAGGGTCTGGACCGTAGGACCACCGCGCAGGACGAGCACGGCCTGGGGTACTGCAACATCACCAAGTGCTGCTCGGACGTCTGCCCGGAGCACATCAAGATCACGGACAATGCGCTGATCCCGCTCAAGGAGCGGGCGGCGGACAAGAAGTACGACCCGCTCGTGTGGCTGGGGAGCAAGATCTTCCGCCGCAAGGACTGAGCGTTCCGTCCGGCCGTTCGGCCGGATACCACCGGTCGGACCAATGACACGGGCAGCAGGGTACTTGTTGCCCGTGTCGTGGTTCGCCATGCTCCACTGTCATGAGCAGATCCCCCAGACGCCCGAAGTCAGCGGCGCGTACGTGGACTTGGCCGGCGGCCGCCGGAATGGCGGCCCTCCTCGCCCTCGGCCTCGGCGGCGGCGCCCCGGCCGGGGCGGACCCCGACGACGACGGGCTCAAGCAGGCGCTGGACAACGTCCTCGCCGACGAGCGCCTGGAAGGCGCGCTGGCGTCCGTCGTCGTGGCCGACGCGGCGAGCGGCGAGACGCTGTACGAGCAGTCCGCCGCCACCCGGCTCACCCCCGCCTCCAACACGAAGCTGCCCACGTCGGCGGCGGCGATGGAGCTGCTGGGCCCCGACTACACCTGGTCCACCGACGCCCTCACGGCGGGCGGCGACCTGTACCTGCGCGGCACCGGCGACCCCACGATGCTGGCGGCCGACTACGACGCGCTGGCGGCGAAGGTCGCGGCGTCGGGGGTGGACGAGGTCGGCCGCCTCGTCGCGGACGACACCCGCTTCGACGCCGAACGGGTCGGCAACGGCTGGTCCGCCGACTACGAGTCGGACTACTACGCGATGCAGATCTCCGCGCTGACGGTGGCCCCGGACACGGACTACGACTCCGGCACGGTGGTGGTGGAGGCGTACCCGGGCAAGAAGGCGGGCGACCGGCCGGTGGTGAAGGTGACGCCGGCCAACGACTACGTGAAGATCGACAACAGGGGCGCCACGGTCGCGGCGGGCGAGCGCGACACGCTGGGCATCTCGCGGGAGCACGGCACGAACACCATCGTCGTCAGCGGGAGCATTCCGGTGAAGGCGAACGCCACCAAGGAGTGGATCTCGGTGTGGGAGCCGACGGGCTACGCGGCGGCGGTCTTCCGGGACGCGCTGGAGCGGCACGGGGTGGAGGTCGAGGGCAGGACGCTGCTGGGGCGGGCGACGCCGGCGGGGGCCCGTACCGTCGCGAGCCACGGCTCGATGCCGCTGAAGGACCTGATGGTCCCGTTCATGAAGCTCTCCAACAACGGCCACGCGGAGATCCTGACGAAGACGATCGGCGTGGAGACAGCGGACGCCGGCACGTGGAGCGCGGGCCTGCGGGGCGTCTCGTCGTACCTGAAGTCGATCGGCGTCGACACGTCCACGCTGCGCCAGGTCGACGGCTCGGGTCTGTCGCGGGGCAACACGATCCCGGGCCGCGAGTTCGTGAAGCTGCTGACGGCGGTCCAGGACGAGCCGTGGTTCGACGCCTGGTACGAGGCGCTGCCCCTGGCCTGCGCGGAGGACCGCTTCGTGGGCGGCACCCTGCGCACGCGCATGTGCGACACCCCGGCGGAGGGCAACGCCCGCGCGAAGACGGGCTCCCTGACGGGGGCGTCGGCGCTGTCGGGGTACGTGACGGATGCGGACGGCAGGGAGCTGGTGTTCAGCGTGGTGCTGAACAACTACCTGGCGGGCTCGGTGAAGGACATAGAGGACGCGGTGGTGACGACACTGGCGGGCTACGGCGAGGGCACGGAGGCGGCGGCGCCGCGGTCGCAGACGACGCGGGGTGCGGAGCGCCCGGCGGACGTCGAATGCGCGTGGGAGAAGCCGAAGGGGTGCTGAGACCGGCCTGATCGCGGGGCCCCTGCGGGGGCCCCGCGGCGGGCAGGAGCGGCACCCCCGGAAACCGCCCCTGCCCGGGCTCGGTCTCGGTCCACACGGTGGATCGAGGTTCAGGCCGTGCCGTACACCCAGAGGTAGCTGCACTGGAGGCCCCGCGCGCACACCCGGAACTCGACCGTGAGACCTTCGGCGATGTCACCGGAGCCGTCCGGGGTTCCCAGGTGGTGCGTGCGTGCGCCCCTCAGGTAATCGCTGTCGATCATGTCCCGGCCCCTGTAGACGAAAAGATTCGAGGCGACCTCGGCCTCGTCCGTCCACCGGTCTTCGAGGATCAGTTTCTCGCCCTCGGCGACGAACAGGGCCCGGTAGTCGTAGTTCTCCGGCGTGGTCTCACACCGGTACAGCACGGCCACGGCGTTGCGGCCGCCCGGGTCCTCGCGGGATGCCCAGTCATTCCGGTACGTGCAGTATCCGGCGGCCGCGGCGGTCGGCTCGGTGACGACGCCGATTCCCGTGGCGATTGCCAGCGTGGTGGCGACCCCCGTCAAACGGCGTGCCCAGGTCCCCCTCATGATGTCCCCCTCCGGTGATGTCGACACAGCGGCGACTGCATCGGTACCGGCATCCTCCGGCGACGGCCCCCGCGGCGCACCACCTTGTGGCCCCAGCCAAATCGACCACTCAGCCAGGCGGGTCGCCGAGCAGTCGCCGCCCCAGGGGCGTTGCCGAATGGAGCACATGCTTGCCGTCCCTGCGGCTCGTGAGCAGTCCGGTCCGGCGGAGGACCGCGAGTTGCTGGCTGGCACTGGGTAAGGAGATTCCGGCGGCCGCGGCCATCTCGGAGGTCGAGTTCCAGGCGTGCGCAGCGGCTTCCTGGAGCAGTGCGGCGCGGGTCGAGCCGATCAGCCCGGACAGTTCGGCCGGGCAGGCGGCCGACACGGCCGGCAGCGGCCTCTCGACCGGATAGACGAGCACAGGCTGCAGCGAGGCATCGACCAGGGTGACCGGACGTCTCCAGCAGAAGTACGACGGCATCAGCAGCAGCCCGCGTCCGTCCAGGTGCAGATCACGGTCGACCGGATAGCCGGCTTCCAGAGCGGGCGACCGCCATGTCGCCATCGGCCGGAAGGTGGCCCACAGCCCCTCGATCCCACCCTCCCGCAAGGCGCGGGAACGCCACTCCACATCCGCGCGGACCGCCGTCTCCATCGCCCGCCCCACGGGCACGATGCAGGATGCGTGGTACTCGCGCAGTGCCGCGCCCAGGAGGTGCAGCGCCTCCCGCTCGCCACCTGCCAGGGCCCTCCCCGCGTAGGGGTTGCCACCGCTCGCCGCCAGCAGCCCCATCTCCCGCCCGATCCGGCGACGCGGCGTCGACAGCACCCGGTCGACGCCCTCCTCCAGCGAGAGGCTCCGGCGCTCGCCGGCCGGTGTCAGGAAGTCGGGGAAGTACGCGGAGACCGGGACGAGGCCGCACAGCATCCGAGCGGTTCTCAGCAGGGTGCCCCCGCGCCTCAGTTGACTGCCGACCCCGCGCCGCCACAGGCCGAAGACCTGCGGCCCCTCCCTGGACTGCAGGCGGCAGGCGCTGCAGATGATTTCCCAGAGCGGGTCGGGCCGATCGGCGATCCGGATGCGCTCCAGATCCTGGCTCGTGAAGTGGATTCGCAGCATTTTTCCCCCGTATGCCCCGCAGGCACTTCTTGAGAGTTAACTTCCTCCACCCGGGCACAGGGAAGTCAGGATCCCGGCAAGACGAGGGCCCGGACATTGCCTGCCTCGCCCAGGGGCACGGAGGGGCGGGGCCGGGGAGAGACATACGTGTCGGGTCCGAGTGCGATTCGACCTAAAGGCACATAACCTCCCGTACAGGGCGTGCCGGGACCGCGGCACGTGGTGGTGCGGAGGCGTGCACATGCGGATTCGGCGGCTCGGTGCCCGGCTCTTCGCCGCCGGGGTCCTCGCGCTGCTGCCCGTCGCCTTCCCGGCCTCCGCCCTGCCCGGCGCGGCCGCCACGCCCGCACCCTCCGCCCCCGTCACCGACCCCCTCCCCCTCGACCCCCACGGGCAGATCACCGACCGCGTCGATGCCCTCCGCGACCGGCGCCCCGATGTCGTCCGGGCGCTCGATCGGCTCCACCGCGACCACCGGGTTGGGCTCTTCGTCGCCTACGTACGCGACTTCTCCACCCTCTCCCCCCGGGCCTGGGCCGACGCCACCGCCGCCAGGAACGGGCTCAAGCAGCACGACGTGCTCCTCGCCGTCGCCACCGGCGACCGCCAGTTCGCCGTCTCCGCCCGCAGGGGCTCCGGCATCTCCCGGCGTGACATCGACGCCGTCAGCGCCCGCGCCGTCGAGCCCGCCCTGCGCCAGAACGACTGGGCCGGGGCGGCCATCGGCGCGGCGGACGGGTATGCGGCCGTGCTCGACGGCCGGCAGGTGCCGCCCGCCGACGTCACCCCCGGGCCCACCGACCCGGGCGGCCGGCCCCGCGGCGAGTCGGCCCAGGGTGACGCCAGCCCCACCGACTTCGTGGTGCCTCTCGTCGCCGCGCTCGCCGTCGCGCTGGCCGCCGCCCTCTTCATCTCCCGGCGGCGGAGCGCCAGGCGCCGGGGCCCGCCCCACTGGCCGCACGAGGACACCAGCACCCCCGACCTCGACGCCCGCGCCAAGGGGCTCCTCGTGGAGACCGACGACGCCGTGCGCACCAGTCAGGAGGAACTCGGCTTCGCCACCGCCCAGTTCGGCGAGGAGGCCACGCGGCCCTTCGCCGGCGCCGTCGGGTACGCGCGGGACGAGCTGACCGCCGCCTTCCGCCTCCGGCAGGCGCTCGACGACGCGCGCCCCGAGGACGACGACGCCCGCCGCGACATGCTGGAGGAGATCGTCGCCCGCTGCACCGACGCCAACGCCCGGCTCGACGCCGAGTCCGACGCCTTCGACCGGCTGCGCGCGATGGTGACCCGGGCGCAGCAGATCCTCGCCACCGCCGAGGACGCCGCGCGGCGGCTTCCGGACCGTATCGGCGCCGCCGAGAGCAGGCTCACCGTGCTGGCCGACGCCTACGACCCGGCCGCCTCCGCCGCCGTCGCCGGCAACCCCGCCGCGGCCCGCGACCGGCTGCAGTTCGCCGGCGAGCACCTCACCCACGCCCGCACCGCCCTCGGCACCGAGGACCCGGCCACCGCCGCCGTCCACGTACGGGCCGCGGAGAGCGCACTCGACCAGGCCGGCACCCTCGTCGCGGCCGTCGAGCGCCGCGAGCACGAGCTGCGCGAGGCCGCCGACCGGCTCACCGGCGCGCTGCGCGACATCCGCGAGGACCTCGCCGCCGCGCAGGACGTGGAACGTGGCCCGGCCACGGACGAGCCGGGCGCGGATCTGCAAAGCCGGATCGCGCATGCGCAGACGGTGCTGGCGGAGGCGGGGCAGGAGGTGGCGGAGGGCAGGTACGACCCGCCGGCCGCGCTGCGCCGGGTGGTGGCGGCGGACGCGGCCCTGGCGGCGTCGCTCGCCGCGGCCGGCGGCCGGGAGGAGGCGGAGCGGCGGGCCCGGCGGCTGCTCGACCACGCGCTGGCCGGCGCACGCGGTTCGGTGGCCGCCGCGCAGGACTTCGTCACCACCCACCGCGGCGGCATCGGCCCCGCGGCCCGTACCCGCCTGGGCGAGGGTGAGCGGCACCTCCGGCTGGCCGGGGAGCTCGCGGAGAGCGACGCCGCCGGCGCCCTGCGGCACGCGCAGCGCGCGGACGAACTCGGCGGCGGGGCGCGCCGGCTGGCGGAGCAGGACGTCCGGGGCTTCGACGGCTCGTACGGCGGCGGGCCCTTCGGCGGCCCGGCCGGCAGCGGCTACGGCGGCGGGGGACGCGGCGGCATGGGCACGGGGATGCTCGCCGGGATCATCCTCGGCGGGATGCTCGGCGACGGCTTCGGCGAAGGCTCCGGCGGGCGCCGGGGCGCCACCGGCTTCGGGGGCGGCTTCGGCCGCGGTCCCGGCACCTTCGGCGGCGGGGGCACGCGGGGGCGGATGGGCGGGGGAGGCCGCTTCTAGAGCTTCCGGGCGTACGGGCCACGCGACGGCGCACGCCCCGCGCGCACCCCCGCCCGACCACCCGCGGCCGCCCCGCACCGCCACCGCACCGTCCGGGACCGCCACCGCCCCGGACCGGCAACACACCGCCACCAGACCGAAGGAGACCCGTGACCGGCAAGCAGACCGTCCTCGGCCGCACCCTCCAGCTCGCCCGCGCCGACGTCGACGCCCTCGTCGACCAGGCCGAGGACCCGCAGAAGACGCTCGACCAGCTCATCCGGGACTACTCCAACAACATCCGCGAGGCCGACCTGGCCGTCGCCACCACCCTGGGCAACCTGCGCCTGATGGAGGCGGACCACAAGGAGGACACCTGCGCCGCCGACGAGTGGGGCGCGCAGGCCCTCGCCGCCAGCCGCAAGGCCGACGAGGTACGCGCCGGGGGCGACGCCCCGCAGGCCGAGACGTTCGACAACCTGGCCCGCACGGCGCTGGAGCGGCAGATCACCTCGGAGAACGAGGCGACGGCGGCCGAACCGCTGATCGCCGCGCAGACGGAGGTGGTGGAGCGGCTGAAGCGGAACCTCGACGCGATGAGGGAGAGGCTGACCGGCCTCGAATCCCGCCGCGACCGGCTCATGGCCCGCGCGCGGCCGGCGGAGGTGCGGAACGGGATGCCCGACGCCGTCGCGAGCATGGATGTCACCGACCCGACCGCCGACGTGGGCCGCTTCGAGGCCAAGATCCGCCGCGAGGAGGCCCGCGCGACGGGCCGCGCGGAGCCGGCGGACTCGTCCCTGGACGGGCAGTTCGAGCAGTTGGACGACCTCGGCAAGCGGGCGGAGGTCGACGCCCGGCTGGCCCGCCTGAAGGACGGCGAGCCGCCAGCGGCCGGCGACGGGCGCGCCGCGGCCTGAGCCCGCCCCGGAAGGAGCCGGCGCCCGCCCCGCGGCGTCCGGCCCCGCATCGGCGCCCTGCCCCGCGTCCCGCGCCCCGCTCAGAACGCCGACAGCAGCGCGTCCGCGTCCAGTTCCGCCTGCTTGCCGCTGCCCGGCAGGGCCAGTTCGAACCAGACCGTCTTCCCGCGGTGCGTGCGTCTGCTGCCCCAGTTCTGGCTGAGCATGCTGACCAACTGCAGCCCCCGGCCGCCCTCGTCGGTGTCCCCGGCGCGGCGGCGGCGCGGCTGGACCAGGTTGCTGTCCCAGACCTCGCACACCAGGGTGCGGTCCAGCAGCAGCCGGAGCCTGATCTCCGGCTCCCCGCCGCCGCTGCGGCCGCCCTCGCCGTGCCGCAGCGCGTTCGTCACCAGCTCGCTGACGAGCAGTTCGGTGGTGTCGGTCAGCGTCTCCAGGCCCCAGGCGGCGAGCTGCGTACGGGCGTGTTCGCGGGCGAGCGCGACCGAGCGCGGCTCTGCGGGCAGCAGCCAGTCGCCGACGGTGTCGGCGGGCAGTCCGCGGATACGGGCCATCAACAGGGCGATGTCGTCCTCTCCGTGCCGGGTGTAGAGGGTGTCGAGGACGTGGTCGCAGACGTCCTCCAGCGGCTGCGCGGGCTCGGAGAGCGCCTTGCGGAACTCCTCCAGGCCCTCGTCCAGACCGTGGTCGCGGGACTCCACGAGGCCGTCGGTGTAGAGCGCGAGGAGGGCGCCGTCGGGCAGCTCGACCTCGACCTCTTCGAATGGCTCGCCGCCGACGCCGAGCGGCATCCCGGCGGGCACCTCCAGCAGCAGCGGCGGCTCGCCGGGCTCGACGACGACGGGTGGCAGGTGGCCGGCGTTGGCGAAGGTGCAGCGCCGGGTGACCGCGTCGTAGACGACGTACGAGCAGGTGGCGAGGTAGACCTCGTCGGAGACGCCGCCGAGGCCGCCGGCGATCTCGTCCAGGGCGGCGAGCACCTCGGCCGGCTCCAGGTCGAGCATCGCGAGGGTGCGTACGGCGCTGCGCAGTTCGCCCATGGCGACGGCGGCGCGCAGGCCGCGGCCCATGACGTCGCCGACGACGAGGGCGGTGCGGTGTCCCGGCAGCTCGATGACGTCGAACCAGTCGCCGCCGACCTCGGTGGCGGTGTTGCCTGGCAGGTAGCGGCAGGCGATGTCGAGGCCCGCGGCCTCGGGGTCGCCGGGCGGGAGCAGGCTGCGCTGGAGGATGAGGGCGCGGGAGTGCTCGCGGCGGTAGAGGCGGGCGTTGTCGATGCACACCGCGGCGCGGGAGGCGAGCTGGGCGGCGAGGGCGGCGTCGCGTTCGCCGAAGTCCTCGCTGCCGCGGGCCCGGGAGAACTGCACGAGCCCGACGACGGTGTCCCCGGCGACCAGCGGCACCGCGAGCGTCGTCTGCACCAGACCGCTGTCGCCGCCCGGCACCCGGCGCACCTGCGCGGTGCGCAGCGCGGCGGCGTGCGGGGAGTGGAAGTCGAAGCGGTGGGTGGACCCGACGGCGGTGACGGGGGCGTCGGAGACGGCGCTGGCGAAGGCGACGCGGCGCAGCTCCGCGCTGCCGTCGGCAAGACCCGGGCGGCCCTCGTCGCCGTCGAGGAGGCTCTGGTAGACGTCGACGCACGCCATGTCGCAGAACTGCGGCACGGTGACGCCGAGCAGTTCGCGCGCGGTGGTCTCCAGGTCGAGCGAGTTGCCGATGCGGGCGCCGGCCTCGTTGAGCAGCGCGAGGTTGCGGCGGGTGCTGGCGGCCTCGCTCTCGGCGCGGCGGCGGCGCGTGACGTCGGAGACGATGGCGGCGACGCCCATGGGCCGGCCCGTACGGCTGTGCACGCGGTACAGCGATATGGACCACCGGAGGCTGCCCGGCTGCCCCTCGCGCTGGGCCGGTACTGAGGCGGTCTGCGGCTCCTCGGGGGCGGGCCCGAGGATCTGCATGTCGGTGACCGGCTCGCCGGTGTCCAGGACCTGCTTGAGCGCGGCGGTGACGCGCTCGGCCTCGGGGCGCGGGAGGTAGTCGCGGGGCGCGCGGCCCGCGTGGGAGGCGACGGTGCCGCCGAAGGCGGCGGCGACCCGCTCGTTGACGCGGACGAGCCGCAGGTCGGTGCCGAAGAGCAGGAAGCCCATCGGGGCCTGGCCGAAAACGGCTTGCGAGGCGGCCAGATCGGTCTCGATACGGCGCAGGGCGTACGCGTCGACGGTGAGGCACACCGCACCGCGCGTGCCGCCGACGCCGGTGGTGGGCATGACGTACAGCTCGGCGATGCCGTCGACGGCTGGGTGCCCGGCGTCGGTGCCGCCGGGCCCGGCCGGTCTGCGGTAGGGCAGCAGACCGGTCCACTCGCGGCCGTCGAGGATCTCGGCGACCTTCTCCCCCACGTCCGCCCGCAGCTCCTCCGGCACCAGCGCCTCGACGGCGTCGCGGCCCAGCACCTCGGCCGCGGAGATGCCGAGGAGTTCCTCGGCACGGGCACTCCACTGCTCGATGTGCCCCTCCGCGTCAAGGGCGAAGGAGGCCACCTTGATGTGGTCGTAGATGGAGCCCGGCGCACTGCTCTGCCAGAACGGTGCTCCCACGCGACCGCCCCCTTTGCTGATCCTGCTCCGGGTACGCACCGCAGAGTATGCGGGAAGATCCGTATCCGGAACATGGTCGTCGGGTCACGGGTTCGGAACGCCCCACCGCTTCCGGTACCGGTAACCGCCACGTCTGCGAAGTGGTGCCCGACCGGCACCCGGCGCTACGCCCCCGTGCGCCCCCTTCCGTACGCCGAAGAAGCCTCCCTCGTACGTTCTAACCAGCGGACCCCAGCTCGAACCACACCGTCTTGCCCATTCCGCCGCACCGGGTTCCCCAGCGGACCGCGACGCTGGCGACGAGCAGCAGGCCACGGCCCCCTTCCTCGTCCGGCGCGGCGGTACGGAGCAGCGGCGGCACCGGCAGTGTGTCGGAGACCTCGACGCGGATGCCGCCGCCGGCGTCGGGTCCGCCGACGGGGCGCAGGCGCAGGCCGACGGGTCCTGAGGCGTAGCGCAGAGAGTTGGTGACCAGCTCGCTGACGAGCAGCACGGCGAGGTCGGTCACGGGGTCGAGGTGCCAGGTGCGCAGGGTGTCGCGGACGACGGCGCGTGCGGTGCGCACGCATCCCGGGTCGGCGGGGAAACTCCACTCGGCGGGGCCGTGCGGGCCGGCGAGACCGGCGGGACCCGCGGGGCCGGAAGGGGCGGCGGATCCGGTGAGGCCGGGGCCGGGTGGCGCCCCCGCGGTGCCGGTGGGATCCCGGAAGCCGGTGAACGCGGCGGGATCGGGTAGCGGGGAGAACGGCGTCACGGCGGCGTGGTGGAAGAACGGGGGGTTGCTCACGCCTACCACATCCCAGCGGAGTTCTGTCGGATTTGCCCGACTTGAGGGGAGTGGTAGGTACATACCCGCTTTGGGCGAAAATATCACCTGCATGCGTGGGTGAAGCTACACGGGGTTGGCGTCGCCTCCGCCGGCGCGCTCCACCCGGTATATCTGCCGTTGGCCGGCGGCCCCGAAACGGGAGAGCACGCGCTCGGCTTCGTCACGCGTGGCATAGCGGCCGACGCGGTAATGATTGCCGTTGTCGTCCTCGCGGACGATGATCCACGGGCGTGCGGCGCCGCTGTCACCCGCACCCATAATGCCCACCCCAGGAATGAATGTGTGCCCAGGACGCACGCGGGACGACCAAGGTCCCCGGCAGCCTGCTTGCCTTTCGAATATGCCAGAGCTTACGCCCGGCATTCACTCCCCGCATACGGCTTTACACGAGAAGTACCATTCTCGGCCGAAAGTTCGAATCGGCGGAGACGGGAGACAGGGCCCGGGGCTCGGGTTACTTGACGGGCAGGTGGTAACTGACCCGGTAGCGATCGGCCGGAACGATGACGTCCGCGGTCTCGACGGCCCGCCCGGAGGCATAGAACGTGCGCTGGATGCACAGCACCGGCTGCCCCGGCACGGCGCCCAGTGCGTGCGCCTCGTCGGCCAGCCCGGGGCGGGTGCCGACCTCCTCCACGACGTTGTCCACGACGACGTCGATCGCCGCCATCCGCTCCACCACGCCGCGGCCGGCGAGCGGGCCCTCCTCGGGCAGCATCACGGGGGTGCGGCCGGTGAGCGCCAGCGGCTCCCAGGACGTGGACAGCAGCACGGGCTCGCCGGCCGAGCGGAAGACGTAGCGCGTACGCATCACCGGGTCCCCGGCGCCCAGGTGCAGCCGGGCGGCCACGGCGCCGCCGGCGTGCTCCTGTGCGCTACGGGACTCCCAGGAGCCGGCGACCGACTCGTCGGCCTGCTCCTGGCGGAAGGGGGTGAGGTCGGCGAGGCCGCGGTAGCCGGTACGGACCAGCCGGTGCGGCTCGGGCCGCGAGCGCACGTACGTGCCGGACCCGGACCGGCCCTCGACCAGGCCCTCGGCCATCAGCACCTTGCGCGCCTCCAGCGCGACGGTGTCGGAGACCCCGTACAACTGGCGGATGCGCGCCTGGGAGGGCAGCCGGGCGTGCGGCGGCAGTTCGCCGCTGACGATCTTCCGGCGGAGGTCCGCGGCGACGCGCAGATAGGCGGGCTGCTCCCCTAGAGGCACCGTTTCTTCACACCCCCGTCGCCGCAGTCGCCGTCCCGGCCCCGGCCATCCCCGGCCTGCGCCGTTCCGGCCTGAACACACGCGAGAGCTTGGCAATCTGCGCCCGGGACCCGCAACCCCGGGGGAGAGCTTTACGGAGCGCGTTCGCCGACGGGTGTGAGCGGGGTGCCCGGGGCGTACGCCCGCACGCTCGCGGCGCGCCTCACGGGCCCGCCCGCAGCGCCCGCGGCCCGCTGGCACCCCGCCCTCAGCGCCCTCGGCGCACCCCTCACAGGCCGAGGACCGCGCGGGCCAGGAGGAAGTAGATCACCAGCCCCGTGGCGTCGACCAGCGTGGTCACCAGCGGGGCCGAGATCACCGCCGGGTCGATCCCCAACTGCTTGGCCAGCAGCGGCATCACGGAGCCGACCGACGCCGCCCACGCGCAGATCAGGATCAGCGACAGCGACACGGTCAGCGCGATCCGGCCGTCCGTCATGATCGTCGCCAGCACCATGCCCACGATGCCGAGTCCCACGCCCAGCAGGAACCCCACCCGGCACTCCCGCCACGCCACCCGGGCCACGTCGCCGGGGCGCAGCTCGCCGACCGCGATGGCGCGCACCGCGCCGGTCGCGGCCTGGGCGCCGACGTTGCCGCCGGTGCCGACGAGCAGCGGGATGAAGACCGCCAGCTCCGTCACCGCCGACAACTCCCCCTCGAACGCCTGGAGCACGCCCGCGGTGAGGGTGGCGGCGAGGATCAGCAGGAAGAGCCAGATGATGCGCGCGCGGGCGAGCCGGAAGACCCCCACCGACAGGTAGTGCCCCTCGACGGGTTCCGCGCCGGCCTGCCGGGCGACGTCCTCGGTGTCGGCCTCCTCGATCAGCTCGATGGCGTCGTCGACGGTGAGGATGCCGACGACCCGGTCCTCGCTGTCCACGACGGGCAGGCCGAGGAGGTTCGCCTCCTGCATCAGACGGGCGGCGGTCTCGGCGTTGTCCGTGGCGTAGACCCGCGGGAACTCGGTGTCCACCAGCTCGATGAGCGGCCGTCCCGGCGGGGCCAGCACCACCTCCCGCAGGGAGACGATGCCCACCAGGTGCCTGCGGTCGTCGACGACGGGCAGGGTGTAGACGGTCTCGGCGTCCGGGCCCTGGGCGCGCACCCGTTCCAGCGCCTCGGCGACGGTGGACTGCTCTTTCAGCCGCACCAGCTCCGGCGACATGTACCGGCCGACGGCGTCCTGTTCGTAGCCGAGCAGCGGGGCGGTCAGGGCGCGTTCGCGGGGGCTGAGTCCCGCCAGCACGCGCTGGGTGAAGTTGGCGGGCGCCTCGCCGAGGAGGCGGGCGCGGTCGTCGGGGTCCATCTCCTCGACGACGTGCCGGAAGGTCTGGTCGCGCAGCCCTTCGAGGATCTTCTGCTGGTCGCCCGCGCCCAGTTCCTCGAAGACCTCGACCGCGCGGTCCTTCTCCAGCAGCCGGAAGCAGAAGACGGCGGTGACCTCGTCGGCGCGGGCGAGTTCGTCGGCGACGACGTGCGGGGGGTGGTCGGCGAGCCACTCCTGGAGTCCGGCGACGTCGTTGCCGTCGAGGAGGGTGCCGAGGTCGGTGTCCGCGGTCATGCCCGTACTCCCTCCGCTCGGGCCGCTGTCCGGCTTCACCCTAGAACGTGGCGATTATCGCGCTGAGCAGGGGCGTGCGGCCGGGTGCGCCGTACCGCACGAACCCTTGACCCCTATTGGTCTAGGCCAATAGCGTTCGGCGCACCCGAGAGAAGCGCGATCTCCCGAGAAGAGGGTTTCCATGCACCGAAGACTCGTGCGCCGCCTGGCCGTGGCCGGCTGTGCGCTGTCCCTCCTGGTCACCCCCGGCCTCACCACGGCCGGCGCCACCGCCGCGACCCCCGAACAGGCCCCGCGCCAAGCCCCCGCCGCCGCGGGGCAGCAGGGCGACGACGACCGGGGCGGCCGCGGCGGCCGGGACGAGGCCCGGCGCGTCGGCTACTTCACCCAGTGGGGTGCCAGGGACCGCGGCTTCCTCGTCAAGGACCTCGTCACCAGCGGCACCGCCGCGCGGCTGACCCACCTCAACTACGCCTTCGGCAACGTCAGCCCGGACGGCAAGTGCTTCGAGGACGACATCCCGGGCGAGGGCGACGCCTTCACCGACTACCGGCGGACGATGACCGCCGCGGAGTCCGTCGACGGCCGCGCCGACTCGCCGCGGCAGCGGCTGGCGGGCAACTTCAACCAGCTCCGGGAGCTGAAGGCCGAGTACCCGGACCTGAAGGTCATGATGTCGCTCGGCGGCTGGGCCTGGTCCACGTACTTCTCGGACGCGGTCCGTACGCCCGAGTCGCGCAGGGAGTTCGTGTCCTCCTGCATCGACCTGTTCGTCAAGGGCAACCTGCCGCGGATCGACGGGCGCGGCGGCCCCGGCAGCGCGGCGGGCGTCTTCGACGGCATCGACCTGGACTGGGAGTGGCCGAACTACCCCGGTGACGTCGACACCATCTACCGCCCCGAGGACAAGGAGAACTTCACCGCGGTCGTCGCCGAGTTCCGCCGGCAGCTCGACCAGGTGGAGCGCTCGCGCGAGGGCCGCGGCCGGCACCTGCTGCTGACCGCGTTCCTGCCGGCGAACGCCAACGCCATGGACGCGGGTTACGAGACCCGCAAGCTCTTCCCCAAGCTGGACTACGCCACCCTCCAGGGCTACGACCTGCACGGCGCGTGGGAGAAGAACACCAACCAGCAGTCCGCCATCCACTCCGCCGACGACAGCCTCCAGCAGGTCGTCGACGACTGGCTGCTGCGCGGAGCGCCGCGGGACAAGCTGGTCCTCGGCATCCCGTTCTACGGCCGCGGCTGGAAGGGCGTCGAAGGCGGCGGCACCGGCTTCAACCAGCCCGCCGCCGGCGCGGCGCCCGGCACCTGGGAGGCGGGCTTCGAGGACTACAAGGTGCTGAAGGAGTTCGCGGCCTCCGGCGAGTACGAGGTCTACCGCGACAAGAAGAACGGCCACGCCTGGCTCTTCGACGGCAGCACGTTCTGGACGTACGACGACCCGAAGGTCATCGCGCAGAAGGCCGAGTACATCGACGACCGCAACCTGGGCGGCGCGATGGTCTGGTCGCTGGACGGCGACGACGACGGCGAGCTGTACCGGGTCCTGGACCGCGGTCTGGACTGACCCGCCCCGGCGGGGCGGTGCCGGGTCCGGGCCCGGCACCGCCTCTTCGCCGTCCAGCCGCCCAGTGCGCCCGGGCCCGGCGGGCGGGGCGGGGACGTGACACCGCGTCATGTGACCATGGCGGCATGACAGACAGCGCTCACCCGTCCCTCGCGCCCCTCCCCGACGACTGGCACCGGGCCCTCGCGATCGTCGCCCACCCCGACGACCTGGAGTACGGCACCGCCGCCGCGGTGTCGAAGTGGACCGACGCCGGCAAGCAGGTCGCGTACGTGCTCGCCACCCGCGGCGAGGCCGGGATCGACGGGCTGGAGCCCGGCGAGTGCGCCCGGGTGCGGGAGGAGGAGCAGCGCGCCAGCTCCGCGGTCGTGGGCGTGACCGCGCTGGAGTTCCTGGACCATCGCGACGGCGTCGTCGAGGAGGGCCTGCCGCTGCGCCGCGACCTCGCCGCCGCGATCCGCAGGCACCGCCCCGAGCTGATCGTCACGATCAACCACCACGACACCTGGGGAGCGGGCCCGGGTGCCCCCCGCAACACCCCCGACCACCGGGCCGTCGGCCGCGGCGTGCTGGACGCCGTCGGCGACGCCGGCAACCGCTGGATCTTCCCCGAGCTGCTGGAGCAGGGCCTCCTCCCGTGGGGCGGCGTACGCTGGACCGCCGTCGCCGGCTCCCCGTACCCCACGCACGCCGAGGAGGTCACCGAGGCCGCCATGGAGCGGGCCGTGGCCTCGCTGACCGAGCACCGGGCGTACATCCTCGGCCTGGGCGAGGACGATCCGCGCGCGTACGCCCGCAAGCTCACCGGGCAGATGCTCACCGAGAGCGGCAAGCGGCGCGGCACCGACCTCGCCGTGGGCTTCGAGCTGGTGCCCCACAGCTTCGAGGACTGACCTTGACCTTGACGTAACGTCAACTTCTACGGTGAAAGCTCACCGACCGGCCGGCCGGCCACCCGGCCGGACCGGCACCGCGGACCGAGGAGCTTGCACCGCCATGGAGTGGTCCATCCAGGAGATCGCGCGCACCGCGGGCACCACGAGCCGCACCCTGCGCCACTACGGCGACGTGGGGCTGCTCCGCCCCAGCCGCGTGGCGGCCAACGGCTACCGCTACTACGACGAGCACGCCCTGGTCCGGCTGCAGCGCATCCTGCTGCTCCGCGAACTCGGCCTCGGCCTCCCGGCCATCGCCGAGGTGCTCGCCGCCGGCGGCGGTCCGGAGGACACCGCGGCCGCCCTCGCCACGCACCTGGAGCTGCTGGAGCAGGAGCGGCGGCGCATCGGGCGGCAGATCGCGTCGGTGAAGACCACGTTGCGGAAGCTGACGGAAGGGGAGCCGCTCATGGCGGAAGAAGTGCTCGACGGGTTCGATCACACCCGGTACGAGGAGGAGGTCACGCGGCGCTGGGGGAAGGCGGCGTACGAGCGGAGCGACCGGTGGTGGCGCGCGCTGAGCGAGGAGCAGAAGAGCGACTTCCAGCGCCGCCAGCAGGACATCGCCCGCGACTTCGCCGCGGCGCACGCCGCGGGCGAGGCGCCGGACGGCCCGGAGGCGCAGGAGATCGCACGGCGGCAGTACGAGTGGATCAGCGCCGGCTGGCAGGGGGAGGGGCCGTCCGCGGAGGCGTTCGCGGGTCTCGGCCGGATGTACGTGGACGACCCGCGGTTCGGTGCGCACTACGACGCGCACGGGGAGGGGACGGCGGTGTTCGTGCGGGACGCGATGCGGGTGTACGCGGAGCGCGAGCTGGAGTAGGGCTGCCGGCCGGGGGGCGGGGGCATCGCCCGTACGCCGCAGGCGCTGTACGGCCGCCGCGGGCCCGACGCCCGTACGCCGTACGCCCGTTCCGCCCCGCCCCTACGCACGCCGAAGGGCCCGCCGACCCCGTCGGCGGGCCCTTCCCAGCACCCCTCATGCCGCCAGCGCGACCGTCTCGACCGCCGGCGTCCGCAGCACCCGCCGGGTGGTGCCCAGCGCGGTGGCCATGGTCACCACCGCGGCGACCCCCACGACCGCCAGCCAGATCCCGTACCCCGCCGAGGGCAGCACGTCGTCCGTGCGGGCCACCGTGAAGGGCACGATCCCGGCGACCGCCGCGACCGTCCCGAAGAACACCCCGGTCACCGTCAGCAGCAGCCCCTCCAGGCCGACGCCCGCCAGCACCTGGCCGGGCGTCGCGCCCGCCAGCCGCTGCTGGCCGAACTCGCGGCTGCGGTACGAGGTCGCCGCGTACAGCGTGTTGATCAGCATCACGCAGGCGAAGACCGCGATGATCCCGACGACGACGAAGTTCAGGGTCTCCAGGTTCTTGTCGTCCACCGACTGCGTCAGCCCGGCGGCCTCGATGTGGTCGTTCTCGACGGACTGCATGTACAGGGTGGCGACCGAGATGCCCACGAAGAGGACCATCGGCATCAGCACGCCGGACAACTGCGCGGCCCGCTGCCGCAGTCCGTGCACCGTCAGGTAGCCGCTGCCCCCGCCGAACGCCGTGAGGAGCCCGCCGGTGAGCCGCAGCAGCCCGCCGAGCAGCGCCGGCGAGAAGGCCGCGAAGCCGACCGACAGCAGGATCGCCCCGTACGCCGGCGGCGCCATGGCCTCGGGACCCGCGTCGCTCATGGCGAACCCGGTCAGGCACAGCGCCCCGCCCAGGCCCAGCGCGGCGTAGCCGCCCCAGGTGTGCAGCCGGCGGCGCGGGGCGCGCTGCTCGCGCGCCTTGGTGGCCCGGCGCACCGCGAGGAACGCGGCGCCGACCGACGCCAGCAGCGTGATGTCGATGCCGGACATCAGCGCGATGGTGCCGAAGGCGTGGTCGACGTCCTCGGCGACCTGCCCGCTGTCCTGGAACATGCCGAGCAGGATCCGGCCGCCGAGCATGCCGGGCACGATCGCCAGCAGCGATCCGGCGAGGCCGACGACCGCCGCCTCGCCGACGATCATCCTGGTGATCTGCGCGGGCGTCGCGCCGGTGGAGCGCAGCAGGTCGATCTCGGTGGTGCGCTGCCGTACGGCGACCGTGAGGGTGGACGCGACGGCGAAGAAGACCAGCAGCGAGCCGTAGCCGCCGACGACCATGGCGGCCGTGGACAGGGACTCCGAGCTGACGTCGTCGACGCCCTTGGCGCCCGCGGTGTCGAGGAGCGAGTTGAACATCATGATGATCGTCGCGCCGAGGAAGGCGGACAGGAGCGTGGCGGCGAAGCGGCCGGGCCGCTGCCGGATGGAGCGCATGGCGAGCGAGAACATCGGTCAGACCCCCATCGGCGCGGAGTGGCGCGGGTCGTGCTGCTGGGCACCGGCTTCGTACATGTCGCCGAGGTGGGTCATCCGCTCCGCGACGGCGTCGGCGGTCGGGGCGTTCATCCGGCCCACCAGCCGGCCGTCGGCGAGGAAGAGGACGGAGTCCGCGTACGAGGCGGCCACCGGGTCGTGCGTCACCATCACCACGGTGCGGCGGTCGACGCGCACGGTCTCCTGGAGCAGGCCCAGGACGTCGCGGGCGCTGCGGGTGTCCAGGGCGCCGGTCGGCTCGTCGGCGAAGACCACGCTCGGCGCGGCGACGAGCGCGCGGGCGATGGCGACGCGCTGCCGCTGGCCGCCGGAGAGCTGGTCGGGCCGGTGCCGCATCCGGTCGGCGAGGCCGACGCGGGCCAGCACCTCGCGGACCCGGCCGCGGTCGACGCGGCGTCCCGCGAGCTTGAGCGGCAGCACGACGTTCTGCGCGACGTTCAGCGTGGGCAGCAGGTTGTACTGCTGGAAGACGAACCCGATCCGCTCCCGGCGGAACTTCGTCAGCTCCGTCTCGCTGCCCCCGGTCATCTCCGCGCCGTCGACCATCACCACGCCGCTGTCGGGGCGGTCCAGGCCCGCGGCGCACTGCAGCAGCGTCGACTTCCCGGATCCGGAGGGCCCCATCACGGCGGTGAAGGACCCGGCCGGCAGGCTCAGCGTCACCCCGTCGAGCGCGGTGACGGCGGCCTCCTCGGCGCCCCCGGTCCCGTAGACCTTGGTCACCTTGACCAGCCGCAGCGCCTCGTGCGGCGCGCCGGCGGCGGCGTGCTCCCCGGCGGTCCCGCGGCGCTCCTTGCGTCCGAACATCGTCTTCACCCCTCGTCAGGCCGGCACTCCCTGTGCCTGACTACGAAGCTACGGACGGTGACGGGCGCGGGCACTGGGCGCACGACCCCAATGGGGGGTGGTGTTACGTGCACCATGCCGGGTCGACTTGACCTGAAGTGCGGTTGAAGTCGGAGGCTTGCCGAGCCACCGACTTCAAGGAGCGACCATGATCCTGGTGACCGGAGCCACGGGAAGAGTAGGAGGTCAGGCCGTTGCGCAGGCGCACTGGGCCGGTCTGCCGGTACGTGCGCTGGTGCGCGACCCGGCCCGCGCGGACTTCCCCGAAGGGGTGGAGGTCGTACGCGGCGACCTCGCGGACCCGGCGACGCTGGGCCCGGCCTTCGCGGCGGTCTCGGCGGTCTTCCTCGTCTGGCCGCTGCCCACCGCCGACACCGCCCCCGCGGTGCTGGAGGCGGCGCTCGCCGGGGGCGTACGGCGGATCGCGTACGTCTCCGCCTGGGGCGCGGCCGACGACCCCGAGGAGGAGCCCGACGGCATCCTCGGCTTCCACACCGCCATCGAGCGCCTGCTGCGGGCCTCGCCCCTGGAGTGGACCCTGCTGCGCCCCGGCGGCTTCGCCGCCAACACGCTGCACTGGGCGGACCAGATCCGCGCGGGCGACGTGGTGCACGCCCCGTACGGCGAGGCTGGCCGCTCGCTCATCCACGAGGCCGACATCGCCGCGGTCGGCCTGCGCGCCCTGACCCACGAGGGCCACACCGGGGCGACGTACCACCTGACCGGCCCGGAAGTCCTCACGCAGGCCGAGCAGGTCCGCACGATCGGCGAGGCCCTGGGCCGGGACATCCGCTTCGAGGAGTCCCCGCCGGAGGTGGCCCGCAAGGCGTACGTGGCGGCGGGCCTGCCGCCGTCGTTCGCGGACGGGATCCTGGAGGCCCACGCGGAGTTGGTGAAGCACCCGGAGCCGGTGACGCACACGGTGGCGGAGGTGACGGGCCACAAGGCCCGCACGTTCGCCCAGTGGGCCAGGGACCACGCAAGGGACTTCGGCGGCTGAGTCGTCAGCGCGCGGCGTCGATGAGCGCCCGCACACCCGGCACCCAGTGACGGCCGTAGCGGGCCCGCAGTCCGGGCAGTCGCCAGTCGTCGCCGGTCACGGTCCCGCGGCACTCGGGCGTCCCGCAGGCGCAGTCCATCACGAACGCGGGGTCCCAGGTGCTGGTGGCGTAGTCGCTGGTCAGCTCCTCGTCGGTGCGGATGTCGCGCCGCGCGAGCAGGGTGTACGGGCCGTCCCACCACAGGGTGGGATCGCAACTGTGGTTGCTGAAGCCGACGGCCTGTTCGCCGCGGGGAGGCAGGACGAGGTGGGCGGTCCGGGTGACGGCGATGGTGTCGACGTACGGACCGCCCGACCGGCGTGCGGCGTCGAGGAGTTCGCGGAGTTCCCGATCCGGGACGAGCCGCCCGCCCAGCCGGGCCACGACGGTACCGGCGCCGATGGGTGCACGCGCGGCCAGGCCGGTCCCCGCGATGGCCGAGGGCCGGACCTCGGCGTCGGGGTGCAGGAGGCAACGCGGGCCGGGTGCGGATTCCATCAGTCCATCGTGCCGGTCGGCCGCGGGGGCGGCCACAGGAGTGGAGCGAACCGGCCGCCGTCAGCCGGGCGGGGTCAGTGGACCGTCCAGCGGTAGGCGCGGGTGACCGTGCCGCCCGAGGGGTCGGGGAACTGGGCGGTGCCGAGGGCTTCGCCGGTGTCGGTGAGCCAGCTCGCCTCGCTCTCCACCGCGCCCGGGGGCAGGCCCAGGTCGACGATGCGGCCGTGGCGCCAGTAGACCGCGCGCTGGCCCTCTTCCGTGAAGCAGTGGCCGGCCGCCTCGCCGCGGTCGTTGAGGGCCGTGGCCGTCGTGCCGTAGAGGGCAGCCGGAAGGGTGGGGAGCGGCTTGAGGCCGCGGCGGTGCGACCAGAGGAAGGGGCCGTCGGTGGCGGTGCTGCGGCCGATGACCTCGCCGCGGGCGTTGAGGAAGCGGCCGTCGAGCGGGACGCTGCTCGCCCCGCCGTCGAAGCGGGTGAAGTCCGTCAGCCGCTCGCCGTCCCAGACGAACGCCCGCCACTCCCCCGTGTCGCCCTCCGCGGAACCGGCCACCACCCCGCGGGCGTTGACGCCCGCGCCGAAGACCGGGCGGTACGCGCCGGTGAGGCGGGTGAGTTCGGTGACCCTGCCCGCGTGCCAGAGGAACGGATCACGCGACCAGGCCATGAAGCGCACCTGTCCCGCGATGACGTGGCCGCCCGCGCCGAGCGCGTCGGGGGCGGCGTTGACCGCCTCCGGGTCCGGGGGCGTGATGCGTACCGGAGCGGCGGCGGTGGCGGGGCGCAGGACGTACAGGCTGCCGCGCGGCGGGAGTTCGGGATCGGCCTGGAACTCCGTCTGGGTCTGGACCAGGACCCGGCCGCGGTCGTCGATGTGCGAGCCCCACGCGCGGTAGTCGTCGCCCGCCAGCACCCGCCGGGGCGTGCCCCCGGGGCCCCAGACGACCGCGTGGGTGCGGTTCTCGTCCGGCAGGAAGTGGTAACCGACCAGCGCGCCACGCCCGTTGACGCCCTGGAGGGTGTACGAACCGGAGGCGTGCAGCGCGCGCGGCCGCCGTACCCGCGAGCCGTGCCAGGCCGCCTGCACCTCCTCGCCGTCCGCCCCGAGCGCGCGGCCCACGGCCCGGCCGGAGGGGTGCACGTACGACAGGAGCGTCATCGGCAGCGCGCCGCCGGGGTTGGCCAGCGGGCGGGCCACCACGCGGCGGCTCCGTGCGGCCGCCTGCTGCGGGATCACGGCGGCGATGCCGCCCGCGGCCGCGCCCGCGAGCAGCGCTCGCCTGCCTAGGTGCCGGTTCTCGGGCACGTCTCTCCTCGGAGTCGGGTGTCCGTGGGGGGAGACGCGACCGCCACTGTGGCACGGCGCGCGGCGCGTGCGCTACGCCCTCAGGGGTTCGTCCACGCGTCGGGGTCCTCGGCCAGCTCGTGCACGTACCCCGGCAGCCGCGCCGACGCCACGTCCGCGAGCGTGACCTCGCCGAGGATCCTGCGCACGTTCACGCGCAGCGCGATCCACAGCGGCAGCAGCGACTCCGCGGGCCCCACGTACGACAGCTCCGGCGGCCGGGCGCCGCGCACGGAGACCAGCGGCCCCTCCACCACCCGTATGACGTCGGCGATGGTGATCTCCTCGGCGGGGGCGGCGAGGCGGTAGCCGCCGCGGCCGCCGCGCTGGCTGACGACCAGCCGGCCGCGGCGCATGTCGCCGAGGATGCTCTCCAGGAACTTGTGCGGAATGCCCTGCGCGTCCGCGATGGCCTCCGCCTTGACCGGGGCGTCCTCCGTCGCCGCCGCCAGCTCCAGTGCCGCGCGCACCGCGTAGTCTGCTCGTGCCGAGATCCGCATGCCGGTCATTATGTCTGCATGGCGCCCCCGGCTCTGTCAGGGGCATGCGCGTCACCCCGCCGGTGCGTCAGTGTGCGTGCCGGGCGGCCGGTCCTGGAGCGGGATCAGGGCGCGGACGCGGTAGCCGCCGCGGGGGCGCGGCGCGGCGTGGAGCGTACCGCCGTAGACGGCGAGGCGTTCGCGCAGCCCGATGAGCCCGCGGCCGCTGCCGGCCGCGGCGCGGGCGGCGGGCGGGCCGCCGGTGTCGGTCACCTCGACGCGCAGCTCGCCTGGGGCGTGCGCCACGCAGACGGCGACCGAGGCGCCGGCGGCGTGTTTGACGGCGTTCGTCAGCGCCTCCTGCACGACGCGGTACGCGGCGAGGTCGACGCCGGCGGACAGCGGGGCCCCGGGGGTGCCGGTCACGGAGAGTTCGACGGGGACGCCGGTGTCGCGTACGCGCCCGGCGAGGGCGGCGAGTTGGCCGAGTCCCGGCTGGGGGGCGAGGTCGACGGCGAGCGCGGGATCGCCCGCGGCGGGTGCCGGATCGGGCGCGCCGTCCGCGGCGCGGGCGGCGCCTCCGTACGCCGCCGCATCGGCAGCGGCCGCCGGGCCGGCCGCCGGGTCCGCGGCCGCCATCGTCAGCAGCCCCATCACGTGCCGCAGCTCCGCCATCGCCGCCCGGCCGCCGGCCTCCACCGCGCGCATCGCCTCCCGCGCCTGCTCCGGCGACGTGTCCAGCACCTTGCGCGCGGCCCCCGCCTGGATCGTCATCATGCTGACGTTGTGCGTGACGACGTCGTGCAGTTCGCGCGCGATCCGCGACCGCTCCTGGTCCACCGCCAGCCGCGTCGCCGCCGCCTGCTGCTCCTGGAGGGCGCGTATGCGCTGCTGCCACGTGTGGATCGCATTGGCGGCGAGCCCGATCGGCAGCAGTACCAGCAGCGGCAGGAACCCGCGCCCCACCTCCGGCACCACGCCCGCCACCGCGAACAGCGGCACCCCGGCGAGGAGGCTCGCCAGCGCACTCCTGCGGTACGGGCTGTACATCACCGCGCTGTACGCCGCGACCACCCCGGCGGCGAACGCGAACGCCGTCGCGCCGCGGGCGACTTCGCCCAGGTGGAACACGACGGCCGCGCCGAGCACCGCCCAGAGCGCGGCGAGGGGGTAGCGGCGCCTGACGGCCAGCGGGACGGCGGTCAGCGCACCGAGCACCAACTCCCAGCCCCGGACGGGCGGAAGCACGTGCTCGATGACGGGCGGCGGGGGGTACACCTCCGCGCGGCGCGGCACTTCCGGCCCTCCCTGGCCGGGCTCCGGAACGAGCGGCGAACCCGGCTCGGGCACCGTCGGCGGACCGGCCTCCGGCAGGTCGGGCAGGCCCGGCAGGCCGGGCGGCGGGGGCCGCGGGGCGACCTGCTGCGGGCCGTCGCCGCGCGGCTCGTAGAAGGAGCGGTCGAGGTCGGCGACGACGGTGCCGACGGACAGCACGAGGGCGAGGGCGACATCCGCGGTCCAGGCCCACCGGGACAGCCGCGGCGGCGCGGCGCCGCCTGCGGGGGGCCGGCGGGATCCGCCGCCGGGCGCACCGCCCGCGGCGCGCCCGGTCCGGCAGCCGGCCACGCGGCTCGCGGCGCGACGCAGCGTCCGGGCCACCGCGCGCCGGGGCCCGGGGCCCGCCCCGCGGCCCGCCGAGTCGCCCGGGTCCGTCACCGGGCCGCCGACCGGCGGCCGTTCACGCGCCCCGCCGCTCGCCGGCCGTCCCACGCCGCCGTTCTCGTACGCCGGCGCCTCCCGGCCCGTGCCCCGGCGCCCGAACCACCCGCGCGCCCGCCCAACCGCACGTCCGGCCCCGCGCCCGTACCGCCCGATGGTCCCGCCCGCCCACGTCACGGCCTCAGTGTGCCAACCCGCCCGCCGCCGCCGGATCCACCGCGGGGCCCACCCCGCGTCCGCCCCACGCCTACCTCGCGCGGATGACGCCGCCCGCCGTCGGCCGGATGCGGTACGGACCTTCCGCACCGCGGCCGACGTGCCCGCGCCGGCGCCGCGCCTAGCGTCTGCTGCCGCACGCCGACCACCGAGCCGGGGAGGACCCGCGCCATGACCGCACCACCGCACACCGCCCGCACCGGGAGCGACCACGGAGCCGGGGTCCTCATCGACCTGCGCGGGGTCAGCAGGACGTACGACGAGGGCCCGCCCGCGCTGGACGACCTGACCCTCGCCGTACGCACCGGGCAGGCGCTCGCCGTCCTCGGCCCCTCCGGCAGCGGCAAGTCGACGCTGCTCAACCTCATCGCGGGCCTGGACCGGCCCGACTCCGGCACCGTCACCGTCGACGGGCTGCGCGTGGACGGGCTGAGCGAGAGCGCGTCGGCGAAGTACCGCAGGGCGTCGGTCGGCATGGTCTTCCAGTTCTTCAACCTGCTCGACGACCTGACCGTGGCCGACAACGTGCTGCTCCCGGCCCAGTTGGCCGGGATGCCCCGCGCCCGCGCCGCCGCGCGGGCCGCGGAGCTGCTGGCGTACCTCGGGATCGAGCGGCACGCCCGCGCGTACCCCGGGCGGCTGTCGGGCGGCGAGCGGCAGCGCGTGGCGGTGGCGCGGGCGCTGATGAACCGCCCGTCGCTGCTGCTCGCCGACGAGCCCACGGGCGCGCTGGACACCGCGTCGGGGGCGGAAGTCCGCGAGCTGCTGCGGGACTTGCACGCGGACGGGCAGACGATCGTGCTCGTCACGCACGATCTGGCGCTGGCGGAGTCGTGCGCGACGCGGACGGTGGAGCTGGTGGACGGGCGGATCGCGCGGGACAGCGCGGCCGGCGGCGGAGACGGGGGCGGGGGCGGAGGCGGAGGCACGGACGGGAGTACGGCGACTCCGTACGACGCCTCCGCCCTGCACGGCGACTCCCCCCGGGCCGCCCGGTGAGCGCCCTGGGCCGGGTGGTGCGCGCCGGGGTGGGCCGGCGGCGCGTGCAGACCACCGTGATGGTGCTGACCACGGTGCTCACCGTGGCCGCGGCCGTGCTGGCGACCGGGCTGCTCGTCGCCTCCCGGGCGCCGTTCGACAACGCCTTCGCCCGGCAGCACGGCGCCCACCTCACCGGGGAGTTCGACGCCGCGAAGGCCACGGCCCCGCAGGTGCGCGCCACCGCCGGGGCCGAAGGCGTCACCGCCGCCTCGGGCCCGTACGGGATCACCTCGCTGCGGCTGCGCGTCACCACCGCGCCCGAGGGGGCCAAGTCGCCGCCGCTGACGGTGGCGGGGCGGAAGTCGGCGGGCGGTGACGTCGACGACCTGGACGTCACGGAGGGCCGCTGGGTACGGGCGCCCGGCGAGATCGTGATCGAGTCGGGCGCGCGGTCGATGGACATGGCGCTCGGCGCGCGGGTGGAGGCCGACGGGGTGGCGGGCGGGCCGGTGCTCACGGTCGTCGGGATCGCCGAGTCGGTGGGCGAGAGCGCGGACGGCTGGGTGGTACCGGCGCAGCTCGGCGCACTCACCGCCGAAGGCGCCCGTCCCGACCGCCAGATGCTCTACCGGCTGGCGGCCGCGGACACGCGCGGCGAGGTCGCGTCCGCGCGCAAGGCGGTCGCCGCGGCCGTACCGGCGGGGGCGCTGACGGGGTCCCAGTCGTACCTCGACGTCAAGCAGGCCGCGAACGAGGACACCGCCGCCTTCATCCCCTTCGTCACCGCCTTCGCGCTGCTGGGGCTGGCGATGTCGGTGCTCATCGTGAGCATCGTCGTCAGCGGCGCGGTGGGCGCGGCGACGCGGCGGATCGGGGTGCTGAAGTCGCTGGGCTTCACGCCGTCGCAGGTCGCACGGGCGTACGTCGCACAGGCCGCGATCCCGGCGGCGGCGGGCGCGGCGCTGGGCGCGGGGCTGGGCAACGCGCTGTCCGTACCGCTGATGAACGAGGTGGCGAGCGCGTTCGGCACGGGCCGGATCCTCATCCCGCTGTGGGTCTCGCTCGCGGTGCCGGCCGGGGTCCTCGCCCTGGTCGCGGCGACGGCCCTGGGACCGGCGCTGCGCGCGGCCCGGCTGCGTACGACGGCGGCGCTCAGCGTCGGCCGTACGCCGCGGGCGGCGCGGGGGCGCCGGGTGCGGCACGCGCTGGGCCGGCTGCCGCTGCCGCGGGCGGTGGTGCTGGGCCTGGCGGGCCCGTTCGCCCGGCCGGCCCGGTCGGCGACGATGGCGGCCGCGGTGACGTTCGGGGCCCTGGCGGTGACGTTCGCGGTGGGTCTGGGGACGTCGCTGCTGGCGCTGGAGCGGGAGGGGACGCCGGACGAGGCGGGCGACGTGACGGTGCACCGGATGATGCCGCCGCCGGGGACCGGCGCCCCCGGGACCCCGGGCGCCCCGGGCGGCGCGGAAGCCGACCCCGGCGCACCCCCGGCACCGCCCGCTCCGGCAGCGGGCCCGGAAACCGGCGCCTCCCCCGCGGAGATCACCGCGGCGATCGAGGCCCGCCCGGAGACGGCACACCACTTCGCCACCGCCCAGACGGAGGTCGGCGTCTCCGGCCGCAAGGGCGCCGTACCGCTGGTCACGTACCGCGGCAAGGCACCCGCCGACGGCTACCGCATGGCGGCGGGCCGCTGGTTCTCCGCCCCCGGTGAGGCGGTGGCCCCGGCGCGCTTCCTCGAGTCCACGAACACCGCCATCGGCGACACCGTGACCCTCCGCGACGGCGACCGCACCGCCGAACTCCGCATCGTCGGCGAGGTCTTCGACCTCAACGACGAGGGCCTGGCCGTACGCACCGCGCACGCCTCCGTCTCCGGCCTGGTCCCGACGTGGGAGCCGGACGAGTACGTGGTGGACCTGGCCGCGGGCACGGACCGCGGCGCCTACGTCAAGGCGCTCGGCGCCGCCCTGGAGCCGCTGGGCGCGGAGGCGACGGCCGTGGCGCACGACGGGGACTCCCCCGTGCTCCTCGCCATGCAGGCCCTGATCGCGATGCTGACGGCGATGCTGGTGGCGGTGGCCTGCCTGGGCGTGCTCAACACCGTCGTCCTCGACACCCGCGAACGGGTCCACGACCTGGGCGTGTTCAAGGCCCTGGGCATGAGCCCGCGGCAGACGGTCGCGATGGTACTCACCTCGGTCGCCGGCATCGGCCTGGCGGCGGGCGCGGCGGGCGTCCCGCTGGGTGTGGCGCTGCACCACTACGTGGTCCCGGAGATGGGCCGCTCGGTGGGCACGAACATCCCGGACGCCCTGATCGACATCTACACGCCCGCGCACCTGGTCCTGCTGGCCCTGGCGGGCATAGCGATCGCCACCGCGGGCGCCCTGCTCCCCGCCACCTGGGCCGCCGCCACCCGCACGGCAACGGCGCTGCGCTCGGAGTGAAGGGGGTTAACTGATTCGCCCCCGCCCGGGCCCGTCCGTACGCTGGGGGCATGTCTTTCTGTATGAAGCCCTGGCTCCGCCGCTGACGGCGGCGGAACCCGGTTGATCTCTCGCCCGCCGTCCTGGCCTTCTGCCGGGCGGCCCCCGCGTGGTGCCCGGCTCCATGACGAGCTGAGAGAACACGCATGCTTCGTACTGATTCCTCTTCCCCCTTCTCCGCCCTGTCCCGGGACCTTCCCGCCGGCGCCGCCGCACACGTGCGCGCCGAGGGGATCGCGGTCCGGCTGGGCGAGCGCACGGTCCTGTCCGGCACCGACGTGACGGTCTCGGCCGGTTCCCGGCTGGCCGTCGTCGGCGAGAACGGGCGGGGCAAGACGACCCTGCTGCACGTGCTCGCCGGCACGCTGACGCCCGACGCGGGCACGGTCTCCCGTACGGGGACGCTGGCGCTGGTCGAGCAGACCCTGCACGTCGAGGACGCACGCACGGTGGGCGACCTGGTCAAGGAGGCCGTCGGGGACTCCCTGACCGCCCTGGACCTGCTGGACAGCGCGACGGAGGCCCTTGCCCAGGGTGCGCCTGGCGCGGACGACGCCTACGCCCGGGCCCTGGAGGTCGCCACCGCGCTCGACGCCTGGGACGCCGAGCGGCGCGTCGACGTCGCCCTGGAGGGCCTGGGTGCGTGCACCGACCGCGACCGGCGCCTGGCCACCTTGTCGGTCGGGCAGCGCTACCGCGTGCGCCTTGCGGTCGTACTCGGGTCGACCACCGATCTGCTGCTGCTGGACGAACCCACCAACCACCTGGACGCGGCAGCCCTGGGCTTCCTGGAACGCAGCCTGCGCGAGCGCGCCGGGGGCGTGGCCGTGGTCAGCCACGACCGGGCGCTGCTGCGCGAGGTCGCCACGTCCTTCCTGGACCTGGACCCGAGCCGGGACGGTCTGCCGCGCCTGTACGCGGGCGGGTACGACGGCTGGGTGGAGAGCCGCCGCCGCGAGCGGGAGCGGTGGGAGCAGGAGCACGCCGCCCAGCAGGCCGAACACGCCCAACTCACCCGGGCCGCGGAGGAGGCGCGCGGGCGCCTCCAGAGCGGCTGGCGCCCGGACAAGGGAACAGGAAAGCATCAGCGCGCAACGCGCGCCGCCGGGGTCGTGCAGACCTTCAACCGGCGCGTGGAGGACCTGGAGCGGCACCGCATCACCGTGCCCGAGCCGCCCCGGAGCCTGTCCTTCCCCGACCTGCCCACCCGGGCCGGGCGCCCGGTCCTGCACGGGCAGGACCTCACGCTCGCCGGCCGCCTGCACCAGCCGGTGGAGGTGACGATCAGCGGCGGCGACCGGCTGCTGCTGACCGGCCCCAACGGGGCGGGCAAGTCGACCCTCCTGGGCATGCTGGCCGGGCAACTGCACCCCACCGGGGGCAGCCTGCACGTCCACCACGACGCGCGGGTGGTCCTGCTGTCCCAGGAGGTCCCCGCCTGGAACCCGGAGCACACCGCCTACCGGGCGTACGAGGCACACGTCGACCGGCTCCGGTCCCGCGGGCTCAAAGGCAGCGCCCCGTCACTCAGCGGGCTGGGCCTGCTGGACGCCACAGCTCTACGTACGCCGGTGGGCCGCATGTCCCAGGGCCAGCAGCGCCGCCTGCACCTGGCGATGTGCCTGGCCGAACAGCCCGACCTGCTCATGCTGGACGAGCTGACCAACCACCTGTCGGCGTCCCTGGTCGACGAACTCACCCGGGCCCTGACGACGACGGCCTGCGCGGTCGTGGTCGCCACGCACGACCGGCAGTTGCTCGCCGACCTGGCCGACTGGCCCCGCCTGGAGCTGGCCGGGTCGCAGCGGGAGTGACGCGGTCCCACCACCCTCCGTGGGGGGGGGGGGGGGGGGGGGGGGGGGGGGGGGGGGGGGGGGGGGGGGAGGGGGGGGGGGCGGTGTCGTTGGGGCTCCCACCGGGCCACCCATCTCTTGAGTGTGTGGACCT